>JBBSUR010000227.1:0-3587 GCA_038234255.1 Mycobacteriales bacterium
GCCGCGCTCAGCGACGCCGTCACCCGGCTCCGCGAAACCCAGCAGCGCGCCGGGCAGGCCCGCGCCGCCCGACAGGCCGCGGAGCAGCTGCGCGCCGCAGCTGGCCGCTACACCAGGCCGGTGGGCGCCGCCACGGCAGACCCGGCACCTACCGTCCGGGCCGCGCCAGGCGCCACGGCCGCGGCGGGGGCCGGATCACGTGTTCCTCGCCGGTGACCGCCGCGAGGTGTGGTCGGGCTCTGGGACTGTGCCGGTCATGGTGGTTCTGCGTGGGGAAGAGTTGCGCCGCTGGCTTGGGCCTACGACCCGGCCGAGCCGTTGACCGTGGCCTCCTTGGGACGTGATCGGTGCGCGCAACGTGGTCGACAACCTCATCACCCTGCTGGGCGGCCGGCGGTCTCCCATTGCGATCAACGCGTTTTTAACATCGAACTGATCTTGCGGACGGCGGCTTCCGGCGTCGGCGCCAATGGCAGCCCCGAGGACATCAGCAAGTTCGCCTCCGTCGAGGACGGGTGGAACGTGTGTGGCAGGCCGGAGCCGCGGTCAGCGGCGCGGGCCGTGGCGTCCGGCGGCTCCCGGGGGGCGAGGTCGAGCAGGACATCCCCGCCGGCCGGCAGGGCGTCCGGCTCCCATACGACCTCGCTCTCGACCGGCTCACCGACCGGAGTCAAGGCAGCGCCGTCGACCGGGCTCAGCCGACAAGGCGTTGCTCAGGTCCACCACGGTCACGGTGATCCGCACGCTTCCAACCTCCTCTCGCGCGCCCAGCCTAGGTTCGCAGGGGCCGTGCGAGCCTCAGATCGGATTAGTTGCTGTGCCGGTGGCCACGACGAAGGAATACCGCCGCCATCGAGGCTGCCGCCGATGTGGCGGCCAGACAGGTGATGAGCACGAATCGTTCGCTGCCCCAGTACGGGTTGTTGCGCCCGGTCAGCAAGGCGATCTCGTCGACGACCAGACCGACGCCGACGCCGAACGGCGCGCTCAACCAGCGCTCGATGCCGCCCGGGCCGGCCAGGATCGCCGCACCGCCGGCCGTCATGGCGATGGTCATGCCGGGCAGGTAGTGATGGACGCGGATGCCGTCGGTTCCCGGTGGCCGCGGCATCGCCCGTGCGAGGCCGCGGAGGCGCGGCAGGTCCCGGCGGCGTTCCTGGATGTAGGTGATCTTGCGCGCCCCGGCGAGCGACAGCGCGAAGCCGCAGATCATGGAAAAGGCGGCCCGCTCGGCCGGGCTGGATGATCGGTATCCGTCCGCGGTCGCTCGGGCCAGTCGCGGCACCGCGGACCGGTGCTCGTCGATGTCGCCGGAAAGCTCGGTCTCAGCGGGGACATCGGATGGCTCGCCGGGGGCAGAAGCGGTCACGCAGACACCGTCTCACGGTCGCAGGTGGAGCGACCGGACAGGCACGTCCCGTGAGATCCCTGGCAGCTCGTCACCCGCGGTGGCCGGGGCGCCCTGACGGTCGCCCCGGTGCCCGTCGCCCAGGTCAGCTGACCGCGATGGACGACTCGTTCCGTGAGGAGGCGCCGGTCCCCGGCGCCGGCGTGCCTCGCGGCCTGTGCCGCGCGGAGCAGGTCACGCTCCTGGGCGTCCAGGCGGTGACCGGCTGCCGCGGCGTGGCGGTCCGGGTGGGCGGGTCCGTCGCCGGCGGGCTGCTCGCTGACGTCGGTCGGCCGCAGAACCCTGGACACGTAGCCGATCGCGCAGGCCGGCCAGGGTGGTCGGTACGGCGCCGGGTCGGTCGGCATCGACGACATCACGCAGCGGGTCGTCCCCGGCGTCGGCGCCGGATCGCTGCAATGGTTCGACCTGGGCGAAGTAGGAGGCCATGGCCGGGTCCCACCCGACGTGCCAACGTTGGGTGCCGACTTGGAAGCTGTGGCGGCTCATATCGGATTTTCCTCCGTTGGGGGCACCTCGGTTTCGAGGGTGGTCGGCCTCGGCGAGCGGGGTTCGCCGCGCAGTTGCAGCAGCAGCGTTGGGTCTGCGTCGAAGGCGGTGACCCCACCACGCGCGGCGAGCGAGGCCACCGGTGGCCTGCTCGAGCAGCGAGACCTGTGCGTAAGGCCGGCAGGGGCGTTCCTACCAGCGCCGTGACGGCCGACGTGAGCTGGCGGGCTTGCACGGTGCACGTCCCCGGATGGTCCACAGACCAGGCGCGCTCTCTCTAGGCGGCGGTGAGTAGCGCGCCGTTGCGCCCGGCAGCGCCGTCGGCCGGGGTGACGCCAGCGGCGACCGCTGCTCGGCCGACGCGGCGGGCCAGCCGGTGGCAACGCTGGCCAGCCAGCCCGAGTTCGCCCGCGATCAGCGGGCCGTCGGCCGGCTGGCCATCGACGCCATACACGCGGGCGAGCAACCTGGCCTGGTCCAGCTCGAGCACGCCGCTGCGCACCCCCACGCCAGCAGCATGCACAGCTCGGCGTCGACCGGGCCGGCCAACTCGTCCGGTCCGATGTCGTAATGGGCTGCGCGGCGTGCCAGCACGGCCGGGTCGGCGCACGGCCATTCCGGAAAAGCGCGGAGCCGGTAGCTGCTCCCGAGATGACCGCGCTGCACCAGCGCCAACGTGTCCAAGGCCAGGTTCGCCGCGACCCGGCGCGGCCGGGCCGCCAGCCGATAGGTCGAGATCGCCTGCCACAGTGCCGCGACCGCGACCGCCTGCGCCTCGTCCCGGTCGCCCGCCACGTCGGGCCGGCGCACGATCGAGCTGGCCACCCGGACCGCCCGGCCGAGCATCGCCTGCAGCACCACCCTGCCGGCCAGCCGGTCCCCGTCCTGGGCCAGCTCGAGCAGCGCCAGCAGGATCGCGTCCCGGCCGGCCTCGTCCGTCGAGATGCCCGCGACGATCTGCGCTAGGCCGGTGAAGCCGGCCAACGGCGGCTGGCTGGCCGACCAACCGGCCAGCACCCCGCGGTGCCCGGCGCCGCGCACAGCCGAATCCACTCGGTGTTCAACCGGCTCGGCAGACTGTCGTGCGTCCAGTGCAGGGCGAGATGCGGTGTGGCGCTCGGCACTGGACGAAGGGGGACGAGGACTTGCACGGTCGCGGGCACGGCGGGCTCCTTGGGCAGCAGGTGCTCGCCACGCTGCTCACCGACCCTTGCCCGAAGTCTTGCCCGGCCGGCCCGTCAAACCCCGAGAGTCTTGCCCGCACCCCCACAGACCCTTGCCCGTCGCCCGCCGAGTCTTGCCCGCGACGGTCCCGGACCCTTGCCCACCCGGCGGTAGCCGCCCGTGGCGGGGGTCGGCTGTCACACCCCACGCCGGCAGCGCACCTTCCCCGGTCATGGACATCGCCCTGGCGCTGCTGCAGCGCCACATCCACCACCGCGCGGTCCGCGCCGGCCGCACAGACCCGGCGGTGGGCCACTACCGTGCCGCTGACGTACGGGCACACTTCCCGGCCGCAGACCGCGTCCCGTCGCGGCGCGACGAGCCGAGGGCTCACGCGACAATTACTACGATTATCATGGGCGAGTCGCAGGGGGGTTGCTCTGCGGGTCGGTGCGGTCGCGGACCGAGTAGTTCCAGTCCCCGTGGAACTCGTGGCGCTGCAGATGTCGCGCTTCGAAGGTCCGCA
>JBBSUR010000228.1:0-3523 GCA_038234255.1 Mycobacteriales bacterium
CCGTCCGGCTCGGGGCGGGTGAACGTACGCCGCTCCGCCGCCGCGTCGGCGTGGCGCTGCTCCGCCGCGGCGGCGTCGGCCTCGGACTCGATCCGCAACACCGCCCGGTCGACCCGCCGCCCGATGTCGGCCGGGCACCAGCCCGTGGCCGCAGGCAACAGCTCCGCCTCCACCTTGCCGGCCACCTCGACCGTGCAATTGCGGGTCCGGTGCAACAGCACCACCGCCTGATGACGCAGCAACTGCCCCGACTCCAACAACGCCAACGTACGCGGCAACGCGACGGTGAACCGCTCCGCCTCGGCCTGCCAACGCGACGCGGTCAACTGCGCCACCGACCACGAACCGGCCATCTCCAACTGGGCGAACTGCGCCACCCCCGCCTTCGCCCCCAACAACGACAGATCCGACAACTCACCCATCGTGCGGACCTGCGCCGCCCACGAACGGGCATCCGAGCGCAAATGCTCCAACATCGTCTCCAACGCCGCAGTGTGCAACGCATCCCGCGCCGCCCCCGACCGGGTCAACCCCGCACCCTCCGCAGCAGTGCCGTCGCCCGGTGCACTGGCGCCCGGTGCACTGGCGCCCGGTGCACTGGCGCCCGGTGCACTGGCGCCCGGTGCACCGGGCGTCCGATGCGCCGGCGGCCTGCCCACTGGCGTCGTCCGGCTTCGACACGGCCGCTGCCGCGTCGTCGGCAGCATCGGCCGACGACTCGTCGGGGGGCTCATCGGACATGGTGTCATCGTACATGTGTTCGATATACATGGCAAGGAGTTCCGCAGGCGAGATCTGCTCGATCACAAACATTTCAGCGAGGAAGCGGGCTTGGGCTTCCGCGGACAGCGGACAGCGGACAGCGGACAGCGGAGCGACCTCGGCAAGCCATCGAAAAGCCGGGAGGCGTGACAGGCAAGTCATGCGGACATCGCGCCCACGCAGGCGGCCAACTGGCCGACAGCGCAACTGACCGTCGGGCGCAATTCCCCACGACCAGGTCGACCGCTCCCACCTGAGGCCACGTGAAGCAAGCCGGAGCTCGGCCCCGTCAGACCACACCCCCCTGAACTCCGCCACCGGGTGGTCCCCTCGCCGGATAGCGTGGAGCAGCTCGTCGCCGCGTGCGGCTGGCCGGACGGATCGGAGCGGAAGGCTACCGAGCCGATTGACAAGGATGGGCGGACGCCGACACTTCAGTCAGAGCAACTCCACCCGCTCGACGAGCCAGATGTCGGCCGGTTGCACCAGCGTCATGCGGATGCGGTTGCGCTCGGTGCGCGGCGGCGCGTCCTTGGTGGCGATCGCCTGGTTCAGCGCGACGATCGCCACCGCCCGCTCCGGTGAGTAACTCTCCAACCCGGCGCCGACCACCTGGACGGTGGCGACTGCCTCCTCTGCGGTAAAGGCCTGCCGCAATTGCTCGCTCGTGCTGCGGTAGTCCTCGGCGAACTGCCCGGTCGCGGTCGCCAGCACCTCCGCGAAGTCATCGTCCAGTCTTCGGTAGTCGTAGGCGGTCAGCGCCAATGTCCGCTCCCGCGCCGCCTCCAGCGCGGCTCGTCGACCGGGCTCGGTCTCGGTGACCGGCGAGCTCGGCGGACCGACCAGCAGCGCGCCGGCCAGCACGGAGAGCGAGACCACCAGCATCAGCAACGGGATCAGCGCGAGCGACCACGGCGTACGCAGGGTGATGGCCCGCGAGAGCCGGCTGACCCGGACCGACGCGGGCCCAGGGTCGACCGGCGCAACTGCCGACGACGGCTCGGTCAGAGCGCCTGCACCTCGGCGACGAGCCATCGACCCCCCCTCTCGACCAACCGCATGCGGACCCGGCTCTGATCCACCTGACGACCGGAAATCTGGGTACTGGTCGTGGCCTGGTTGAGGAAGACCAGCACTGTCACCTCGTCGGGCGAGGCCTCCACGACTGCGCTCTCCACCACCGTCGCCTCGACCACGGCCTGGTACTTTTTGGCAAGTTCGGCCACCACGTCCTTGGTGGTACTGGAGTATTCGTCGCGGAAGTCCCCGGTCGTGACCGAGAGCCCCTTGGCGAAGTCCTCCTCCAGCGTGGTGTGGTCATAGGAGAACAGCAGTCGAGCAGCGTCGCGACTGGCGACCGTGGCCTCGCTGCGCGCCGTCTCGGTCTGCGACTCGGCCCGCAGCCGCAGCCCGAGGAAGGCCACGCCGGCCACCATCACAGCGGTGAGCAGGCCGACGAGCACCAGGAGCAGGAGGCCCGCCTGGCGGGGCGGTGCCGCGGCCGGCGGCGGGTCGGCTGGCGGCGGGTCAGCCGCCGGCTGGTCGGCCGGTGACGGGGCGACTGGCGGCACGGTAGGAGCCGCCTTGACCAGCACTGGCCGCTCGGGCGGGGGTGGCGCTGCCGCTGGCGACGGCACGGCCGGAGGGGCGGGCTGGTCGGCCGGAACCGGCTCGGGCAGAGGCGACGGGGCGGCGCGAACCAGCTCGCCCGGTGGCAAGTGGACCGGGGCAGCAGGAACCGGCTCGTCCGGCGGCGGTTCGCCCGGAACGGGATCGACGGGCGGCGGACCGGCCGGAACGGGCTCGGCGGGCGGCGGATCGGCTGGCACGGGCTCGGTCGGGACGGGTTCGGCCGGAACGGTCTCGGCTGCAGGAGGCTCGGCCGGCGGCGGTTCGGCCGGAACGGGCTCGGCTGCGGGCGGGTCGACCGGAACCGGCGCGGCCGGCGACGGTTCGTCCGGAACGGGGTCGGCTGCAGGCGGCTCGGCTGGCGGCGGGTCGGCTGCAGGCGGCTCGGCTGGCGGCGGGTCGGCTGCAGGCGGCTCGGCCGGAACGGGGTCGGCTGCAGGCGGCTCGGCCGGGACGGGTTCGACTGGCGGCTGGTCGGCTGCAGGCGGCTCGGCCGGAACCGGCGCGATTGGCGGCGGGTCGGCTGCAGGCGGTTCAGTCGGGACCGGCTCGACCGGCGGCGGGGGAACCGGCGGGTCAGCGTCGAGAGGTCCGGTCACGAGCTCACCCCACGAACCGCAGTGCGGAGGTGAGCCAGCGACCAGCCACCCGTTCGACGTCGACCTGCATCCGGTAGGTGTTGACCCGCCCGTCCGGCGTCGCGGTGTTGCGGACCGTGCTGTCCACGACCACCAGCGCGGTGGCGTTGCTGGCATCCGCGCGGACCAGGCCCGCCTCGATGACCTGCCCTTCGGCGCTCACCTCGTTGTCGGCGAGCAGCTGCTTGAGGTTCGCCGAGTTGTCCTCGAACTCCTGACGGAAGTCGCCCGTCGCTCCTTCGAGCACCCGCTGCACCGCGGCGTCGAAGTCCTCGGTGTCGATCGAGGTCAGGTTCAACGCTGACTGGCGGGCCGCCTGCAGCGCCTCCGCGCGTGCCTGCTCGGTTTCTGCGTAGTCCCGCAGCCGCACGCCGAAGACCACCGCGGCGACCGCCAGCAGGATGCACAGGCCGGCCAGCACGACCAGCAGTCTCGAGCGCTGGGACCCGCGGGTCTTCGGTGCGACCGACGGGTGCGCGACCGACGGGTGCGCG
>JBBSUR010000229.1:0-3407 GCA_038234255.1 Mycobacteriales bacterium
CGCGCCACGACCAACTGGGTGGTGACGAAGACCAGCGCCTGCACGGTGACGGCCAGGACCACGAACGCCGACTCCCGCCAGCGGCCCAGCGCCAGGCGCAGGACGACGGCGGCGGCCACCATCGCCGGGACGATGGTGCGCGTGTCCGCCAGGCGGCTGAAGCCGTTGCTCAGCGTGTCCAGACCGGCGGTGCGGTGCTCGGCCAGCCGCTGCGGGAGCGTGTTGAGCCAGCTCAGCGCCGCCGCATCGTTGAGCACATCGGTGACGAGCAGGCCGAGCCCGACCATGACGACGACCATGCCGGTGGCGGCGAGCAACGCCCGGCCGAGCAGTCGGCCACCCTGACCCAGAGCCGCGCGCAGGTCCAGTTTGGCGGCGTGCGCCCGCTCTGAGGTGGCGTGGGCCAGCGGGTGCTCCCGCCGCCACGTGCCGAACGCCGTGCCGGACCCGGCGACCAGGGCCAGCGCCACGGCCCAGCCGGCGGCGACGTCGGTGAGGAAGTGGACGCCCAGAGCGACCCGGTCGAAGGCCGTGACGGCGACCGCCGTGCTCCCGGCCAGCCAGGCTATGACCCGCCCCCGGCGCCGCAGCATCGGCAGCAGGATCAGGAGTAGGACGGTGGTCCCGAGCATCGAGTTCAGGGCGTGCCCGGACGGGAAGCTGAGCCCGGGGGCCGCCGCGACCGACTCCACGAACTCCGGCCTCGCCCGACCCACCAGGGACTTCAGCAATCCGCCGAGCGCCCCGCCGAGCGCCATGGTCGTGACCGCCCAGGTGGCCAGCCGCCGCCGGCCGTACCGCCAGAGCGCCACCGCGACGACCACGACGAGCACCCGGAAAGTCCACGGCGACGTGACGTCGGACAGCAACTCGAGCAGGCCCACCACGCCGGGCCGCTGCCGGGCCCAGCCGTTCAGTCCGTCGGCGACCGCGCCGTCCAGTGCGGAGAGCGGGCCGTAGCCGGCGCGGACCAGCAGCAGCAGCCCGAGGAAGGGGATGGCCGCCAGCGTCCCGACCAGGGTCCCGAGCAGCAGGCGGCGCACCAGCCGGGCTTCCTGGCGCAGCTCGCTCGGAGCCCGTGCAGCACGCCGTGACGTCGGCGTCATGTCGCGCCCCCGACCGGTGCGGGGGTGGCTTCCGGTCGCTCGTCCCGCGCCGCCAGGTGAGCGGCGACCCGGTAGGTCACCGCGACCAGGGGGACCGCCACGATCGCGCCGGCGATCCCGGCCAGCAGGCCGCCGGCCGAGACGGCCAGCAGGATCACCACGGGGTGCAGCCGCAGCGCCCGCCCCATCACCAGCGGCTGCAGCACGTTGCCCTCGAGCTGCTGCACGACCAGCACGACGGCAAGCAGGATCAGCGCGCTGGTCACGCCCTGCGCCGCCAGCGTGACGACCACGGCCAGCGCGCCGCTGACAGTGGCGCCCAGGATCGGCACGAAGCCGCCGAGGAACACCAGCAGCGTCAACGACAGGGTCAGCGGCACGTGCAGCACGACCAGGGCGAGGCCGATGCCGACCGCGTCGGCGATCGCGATGAGCACGGTGCCCTGCACGTAACTCTGCAGGGTCTCCCATGCGCAGCGGCCGGCGCCGTCGACCCGCTCCCGATGCGCGGCCGGCGTCCAGGACAGCAGCCAGCGCCACATCCGCTCGCCGTCCTTGAGCAGGAAGAAGAGCACGAAGACGGCGAGTGCCGTGCCGCTGAGTGCCTCGAGGGCCACTGTCGCGCCGGTGACCGGGTCGGGCACCGTCCGCTGGACGAACCCCACGACGGAGTCGCGCACCTCGTCGACGCGCTCGGGCTGCAGCGCGAACGGCCCGTCGACGAGGAAGCGGCGCAGGTCATCGACGGCGCCGGTGACTGCGGCCTGCAGCTGGCCGAACTGGGTGGAGGCCCGGCTGGCGAGCAGGAACCCGACGCCGACCGGGACGCCGAGGATGAGCAGCACGCCCACCAGCGCCGACAGCCAGGATGGGACCCGGCGCCGGACCAGGACGGACGTGAACGGCGAGATCAGCGCGGCGAGCAGGAGCGCCGCGACGACGGCGAAGGTCACCACCCCCACGCTGAGCAGCACCCTCAGTGCCACCGTCGCCGTCAGCGCCACCACCAGAGCTGCCAGGCAGTACGCGACCGTCGCCCGGAGCCAAGCCGGCAGTGCGCCGCCGAGCGGCCGCGGCGGTGTCACGCCGGTGCGTTTCGCGCCCACGTCGTCATCCCGCGCCAATGCCCCGGTGCAGCAACCGCCGAACCCGGTGATCCCCGATCGGAACGGACCCGTCGCCGGTGCTGGTCAGCAGCGGAGGGCCGCGCCGGGGTGGGTCCTGTCCAGCTCGCGGGCGGCCATCGCCCGCTGGCCCCTCTCAGGCGAACAAACTGCGGATGTCCTCGGCCGTCAGCGCGCCGCCCGTCATCGCCTCGTCGTCGACCACCTGGGCGAACAGGTCCCGCTTGCGCTGCTGCAACGCGACCACCTTCTCCTCGATCGTCCCGGTCGCGACCAGCCGGTAGACCATCACCGTCTTGTCCTGGCCGATCCGGTGCGCGCGGTCGACAGCCTGCGCTTCGGTGGCCGGGTTCCACCACGGGTCGAGCACGAAGACGTAGTCGGCCTCCGTCAGAGTCAGCCCCACGCCCCCGGCCTTGAGGCTGATGAGGAAGACCGGCGCGTCGCCTCCTCTGAACTCGGCGATCCGCTTCGGCCGGTTGCGGGTGCGGCCGTCGAGGTAGCAGTGGCCGATGCCCTCGGCTTCGAGCCGCGACCGGACGAGCGACAGGAAACTGGTGAACTGGCTGAAGACCAGCACCCGGTGCCCTTCGTCCACGACCTCGCGCAGCTGCTCCATCAGGACGTCGATCTTGCTGGACCGGATCTTTCCGACGTGCTGTTCGTCGACTAGGCAGGGGTCCAGGCTCAGCTGGCGCAGCAGGGTGAGCGACCGGAAGATCTGAAAGCGGTTGCGCTGCATGTCATCGAGCAGGCCGAGCACCCGCTGGCGCTCGCGCTGCAGGTGCTTGTCGTAGACCTTGCGGTGTGCCGGGTTGAGCGTCACCTCGAGGATCTGCTCGATCTTGGGCGGCAGGTCGGTGGCGACCTGGTCCTTGGTGCGGCGCAACATCAGCGGCCGGATGCGGCGGCGCAGGGTCGCGAGCTGCTCGGGTGAGGAGCCGCTCTCGATCGGCCTGCGGTACAGCTCGGAGAAGGTCTGCGGGTCGGGGAACAGCCCGGGTGCCGTGATCGAGAGCATCGACCACAGGTCCATCAGCGAGTTCTCCAGCGGCGTCCCGGTGATCGCCAGCTTGAAGGGCGCCGGCAGCCGCCGGGCGCACGAGTAGGTCTTGGCCTGGTGGTTCTTGACGAACTGCGCCTCGTCCAGCACCAGACCGCTCCACGTCAGCCCGCG
>JBBSUR010000230.1:0-3336 GCA_038234255.1 Mycobacteriales bacterium
CACCGAGGCCACGCACCTGCAGGCGCAGACCTTCGCGCGGCTGGTGGAGGGGCAGATCTCCGAGACGGCAGGTCCGGTCGACGGGCAGGACCCGGTCGCGCACCACTTGCAGGTCGTTGCCGACAAGACCGGATCGCTCATTGCGACCTCGGCCCGGCTCGGTGCGTTGATGGCCGGGGCGCCCGCCGCGCACGTCGAGATCGTGGCCCGGTTCGGGGAGGTCATCGGCACGGCCTTCCAACTGTCCGACGACCTGATCGACGTGCTCAGCGAAACTGGTGCCTCCGGCAAGACCCCCGGCACCGACCTGCGCGAAGGCGTACGCACCCTGCCGGTCCTGCTCGTGCTGGCCAGCGCCGACTCCGTCGCCGCCGATGGGTCGCAGCGGCTGCGCGAGCTGCTCGACAGCGATCTGGACGACGACGCCCGGTTGGCCGAGGCGCTCACCCTGCTGCGGTCCCACCCCGCCATGGTGCAGGCCCGTGAGCGGCTGGCGGCGTGTGTCGAGCTGGCCCGCTCGGTGGTGGCCGAGCTGCCGACGGGACCGGCCCGCGACGCCCTGCGTTCGCTCACCGACTTCGTCCTGGCCCGTACCGGCTGACATGGTCCTGCCGTCGGTCCGACCCGATCCGCAGGCGCTGGTCCTGGACCGGGGCCGGCGCTACGCCCTGACCGTGCTGAACGTGGGGCTGGCGTGCTGTGCGGTCGAGGCGATGGTCGCCAGCCTGGGTCAGTCCCGCCCGCCGGGTGTCGTCCCGCTGGCCGGCCCAGGGCGTACGGTCGATGTCCTGATCGTCTCCGGAACGGTGACCGACAAGTTGGCGCCGTTGGTGCGCAGGCTCTACGAGAGCCTGCCGGCGCCGGTGAAGGTCCTGTCGTTCGGTGCCTGCGCCAACAGCGGCGGTCCCTACTGGGACTCCTACTGCGTGACGAAGGGTGTCGACCTGCTCGTCCCCGTGGACGCCTACGTCCCCGGCTGTCCGCCCCGACCGGAGGCGCTGCTGGCAGCGTTGGACCAGCTGACCGCCCGGGCCGGTCCGGACGCGCCGACCGCCTCGGTCGAGCACCTGCAGTCGCCGCTGCTACGTCCCGGCACCGTGGTGGGTCCGCAGGAACTGCGCGGACGCCTGCTCCATGACTGACCCGGCCGCGCTCGCCTCCCGGCTGACTGCGCTGCTCGGTGTCGAGGTCACGACGGCGTACGGCGTGGTGACCGCCGACGTGCCGACCGGGCTGTGGGTCGCTGCGGTCATCGCGGCCCGCGACGACGACGAGCTCGACGGGTCCTACTTCGACCTGCTGACCGTGGTCGACCAGCATCCCGGCGGCTTCGACCTCGTCCTACGGCTGTGGTCGGTTCCGGCCCGGCACGGCTTCCACCTGCGTACGCAGTGCCCGCGCGACGCCCCGCAGGTGCCGTCGCTGGTCGGGGTCTTCGCCGGGGCGGCCTGGCACGAGCGGCAGGCCGCGGAGATGTTCGGGATCGTGTTCGACGGTCACCCGGACCCGGCGCCGCTCCTGCTGCCGGCCGGCGGGGTGGTGCACCCGCTGCGCAAGGAGCACCAACTCGCGAGTCGCGAGATGCCCTGGCCGGGAGCGGCCGACCCGGCGTACAGCGGCGAGGGCGGCCGGCCGCCGCGCCGTCCGCTTCGTCCGCCGGGAGCGGCGTCGTGAGCGCCGGACCGCCGTCGCCACGCAGTCGGGGGACGATCGGTCTGCTCGAGGAGAACTGCACCGTGTGCATGCTGTGCGCCCGCGAGTGCCCCGACTGGTGCCTGTTCATCGAGGGGCACACCGAGGTCGCCGCCGCGGAGCAGCCGGGCGGCCGACCGCGCACCCGCAACGTGTTGGACCGCTTCGCGATCGACTTCTCACTGTGCATGTACTGCGGGATCTGCGTCGAGGTGTGCCCGTTCGACGCGCTGTTCTGGGCGCCGGCCCTGGTCGCGGCCGAGCCGGAGCGGGATGGGCTGCTCGAGGAGCGGGCCACGTTGCAGGCGTGGATCGCTCAGGTGCCGCCACCGCCGCCGCTGGACGACGGGGCGGAGCCGTCCGAGGAGGTCGCCGCAGCGGCCCGCCTCGACGCGATCGCCGCGGCGCGCCGCGGCCCCGCTCGGGGCTGAGCCGGCCCGTACGTCTTGCTGTTCGGCTGCCCAGGCTGCCCCGATCCCGCTCTCCCGCCCCGCCGCCGATGATCTTGAGGCAGGCCCCTGACGGTCAGCGGTAGTTGGTGAACTGCACGGCGAAGTCGAGGTCGGAGCCCTTGACCAAGGCGATGACGGCCTGCAGGTCGTCCTTCTTCTTCGCCGACACCCGCAGCTGGTCGCCTTGGATCTGCGGTTGCACGCCCTTCGGACCGCCGTCCCGGATCAGCTTGGCCACCTTCTTGGCGTTCTCCATGGAGATGCCCTCGGCGACCGTCGCGGTGAGGCGGTACTCCTTGCCGGACTGCTGCGGCTCGCCCGCCTCCAGCGTCTTGAGCGACACCTGGCGCTTGACCAACTTCTCCTTGAACACCTCCAGCAGCGCCTTGACCCGCTCCTCGCTGCTCGCCTTGAGCACGATGTCCTCGCCCGACCAGGCGATCTCGGCTCCGGTGCCCTTGAAGTCGTAGCGGGTAGCGGCCTCCTTGGCGGTCTGGTTCAACGCATTGTCGACCTCTTGGCGGTCGACCTTGCTGACGATGTCGAACGATGGGTCTGCCACGGGCTGCGCTCCTCGCTCGGGTGGGCTCTCGGGGATCGGGCGTCCGCTATCCTCCTTCACGCACCAGGCGGGTTGCCCGAGTGGTCAAAGGGAGCAGACTGTAAATCTGCCGGCTCAGCCTACGAAGGTTCGAACCCTTCACCCGCCACCCATGATGGAGAACGGCCGCTGGCGCGAGTCGGCCGGTGAACGATCCGCTAAGTTGCCCGCTCGTGGCCGAGATCGCCGTCCTGACGACCGAGCGGCTGGCTATGCGCGAGTTTCGCGACGCGGACCTCGAGCCGTTCGCGGTGATGAACTCCGACCCCGTCGTCATGGAGCACTTTGTGAAGCCCCAGACACCGGCGGAGTCCGGCGCCTTTGTCGATCGGATCCGCGCGCAGTGGCAGGGCGAGGGCTGGGGGCTGTGGGCGCTCGAGCACAGCGACACCGGCGAATTCATCGGCTACGCCGGCCTGTGGCCGGTGCGCTTCGAGGCCGCATTCACCCCGAAGGTGGAGGTCGGCTGGCGGCTTGCCGCCGGTCACTGGGGTCAGGGCTTCGCGACCGAGGCGGCGCAGCGGGCCGTCGACTACGCGTTCGACACGCTCGGCTGGCCGGAGATCGCGTCCTTCACCGCTGTCGGCAACC
>JBBSUR010000231.1:0-3335 GCA_038234255.1 Mycobacteriales bacterium
CGCCTGGAGCTCGCCGGGGCGACCGAGCCCGACGCGGCAGTCGAGGACGGCCCCGAGCCGGGGTGGTGCAGCTACAGCCGGCCGCCGCGGCTGCTCCCGCCCGACCGGCAGACCCAGTTCGGTCTGCCGACCCCGCCGGGCGCCCAGCAGCAACGCGGGATCCCCTGGGTGATGGTGCTCATGCCGGTGCTCGTCGCGGTGGTGATGACCCTGGTGTTCAGGCGTTGGTCAATGCTCACGATGGCCCTGTTCTCGCCGATGATGATGCTCGGCAACCACCTGCAGTCCAAGAAGCTGGGCAGGCTCACCCACCGGGAGCAGCTCGCGGACTACCAGGACCGGAAGACCCGGATCGAGGCGGATGTCGCGCAGGCGGTGGTCGACGAACGGCACGCACGCCGGCTGGAGGCGCCCGACCCGGCGCTGGTGCTGCTGATCGCGAGCGGTCCACGGATGCGGCTGTGGGAACGTCGTACCTCTGACCCGGACTATCTCTGCCTGCGCATCGGCGTGGGTGACCTGGTGTCCGAGGTGAGCGTCACCGACCCCGAGCAGCTCGAGCACAGGCGCCGGACCATGCGGACGGCGTACGACGTCCCGGTCACCATCCCCCTCGCGGAGTGTGGCGTGGTCGGAATCGCCGGCGCAGGCGACCTGCCCCGGCGACTGGCCAGGTGGGCCGTGGCCCAGCTCGCCGTGCTGCAGAGCCCGCGCGACACCCAGGTCTACGTGCTGACCGATCCCGCCGGCGCACCCGCATGGGACTGGCTGCGCTGGCTGCCACACGCCCAGCCGCAGCTGGGCCAGGACACGGTCGTCACTCTCGGTGTGGACGCCGAGACGTGTGCCCGACGAGTCGCCGAGCTGTCCCGGATCCTCGCGGCCCGGCAGCAGGCCGTCGCCGACAAGCACAGCGCACGCGGGCCGGACATCGTGGTCGTCCTGGACGGCGCCCGCCGACTGCGCTCGCTGCCCGGCGTGGTGGCACTGCTCAAGCAGGGCCCGGCGCTGGGGATCTACTCCCTCGGCCTGGACACCGACGAGCGCCGGCTGCCGGAGGAGGCGAACTCCGTCGTGCTCCGGACACCGCGTGGCCTGACCCTGCGCCGGCAGAAGGTGACGGTCGTCGAGGACATCACGCCCGACCTGGTCGCCGGTCCTTGGCTCAACCGGGTCGCCCGGATGCTCGCCCCGATCCGCGACATCTCCGGGGACTCCGACCCGGTGCTGCCCTCGGTATGCCGGCTGACCGAGGTGATGGGCCTCGAGCCGGTCTCACCGGAGGTGGTCGCGCGCCGTTGGGCCGGACGGCCACGGTCCACCGAGGCGATGGTCGGCATCTCGCTGGACGGCCCGTTCTCGTTCGACCTGGTCAAGGACGGCCCGCACGGCCTCGTGGCCGGTACCACCGGCTCCGGAAAGTCCGAGCTGCTGCAGTCGGTGGTGGCTTCCCTCGCGGTGGCCAACCGACCCGACGAGATGACCTTCGTCCTGGTCGACTACAAGGGCGGCGCGGCGTTCAAGGACTGCGCCGACCTTCCGCACACCGTCGGCATGGTGACCGACCTCGACAGCCACCTGGTCCGGCGCGCACTGGTGTCCCTCGGAGCGGAGCTGATCCGGCGCGAGCACCTGCTGGCACTTGCCGGCGCCAAGGACATCGAGGACTACACCGACGCTCGGGCGGGACAGTCCCTCCAGGCGCTGCCCCGGCTGCTGATCGTGATCGACGAGTTCGCCTCGCTCGCCCGGGAGCTGCCCGACTTCGTCAGCGGTCTGGTCGACATCGCCCAGCGCGGCCGCTCGCTCGGCATCCACCTGATCCTGGCCACCCAGCGGCCCGGTGGCGTCGTGTCTCCCGAGATCCGGGCCAACACGAACCTTCGGATCGCGCTGCGGGTGACCGACACCGCCGAGAGCGCCGCGGTGATCGACGCCCCCGACGCCGGGCTGATCGCCAGGAGCACCCCCGGGCGCGCCTACGTCCGGCTCGGCGCGCGGTCACTGGTGCCGTTCCAGTCCGGGCGGGTCGGTGTTCGTCGCAGCGACGCCGCGGCGACTCCGGGCAAGCCGTGGCTCTGCGAGATCGGGCTGGACCAGCTGGCCCGGACGATCCCGTCGAAACCGATGGCCGAGCCAGTCCCGGACACGGAGGTCACCGACCTCATGGTGATCGTGGAGTCGGTCGTGCAGGCGGCTGCGTCCCTCGACCTCCCCGCTCAGCACAGTCCGTGGCTGCCGGCCCTGACCACCGACGTCCAGCTTCACGATCTCCTTGCGACGGTCGTCGCGCCACCCGCACCCGGCATCGCCGCCGTCCCGTACGCCGTCGAGGACCTTCCGGCCCAGCAGGGCCGCCGCGCTGCGGTGATCGACTTCGACACGTTCTCCCACCTCTCGATCATGGGCGGTCCCCGCAGCGGACGCTCCCAGGCGTTGCGCACGATCGCCGCGTCCGTCGCCCGGCTGACCAGCCCCGCCGACGTACATCTCTACGGCCTGGACTGCGGCAACGGCGCCCTGCTGCCGGTCGAGTCGCTGCCGCACTGCGGTGCCGTGGTGCAGCGCACCCAGACCGAGCGGGCGACGCGGCTGCTCTCCCGTCTGACGTGCGAGCTGGCCCGGCGTCAGGAGGCGCTGGCCGACGGGGGGTACGCCGACCTCAGCGAGCTGCGCGCCGGAGTCGCGGAGAGCGTGCGGCTCCCGCACCTCGTGCTCCTGCTCGACCGGTGGGAGGGCTTCCTGGGCGGCATCGCGGAGGCGGACGGTGGCAAGCCGTTCGAGCAGATCCAGCTGATGCTCCGCGAGGGCGCATCGGTCGGGCTCCATCTGGTGCTCGCCGGTGACCGCCAGGTGTGCAGCACCCGGCTGGGCGGTCTCGTCGAGCACAAGATCGGGCTGCGGGTGCCCGACAAGGACGACTACGGGCTGATCGGGCTGTTCCCGAAGAAGCTCCCCGACGCGATCCCCGAAGGGCGCGGCTTCCGCTGCGACTCCGCGGTCGAGCTGCAGTTCGCGCTCCTCGACGGAGATCCCAGCGGTCCGGCCCAGGCGGCGGCGCTACGCCGGATCGGGCGCCAGGAGAACGTGCGCCGTGCCGGCGTGCCGCAGTCGGTGCGGCCGTTCCGGGTCGACGTTCTCCCCGACCGGGTGAGCTTCGAGGACGCCTGGAAGCTGCGCGGCGACAGCGAGGTCCGGCCGCTGTGGGCGATGGTGGGTGTCGGTGGTGACGAGCTGGCCGCGGTCGGACTGGACCTGTCGCGCAGCAGCTGTGCGGTCATCGCCGGGCCACCACGCACCGGCCGCTCCACCACTCTGCTGTGTGCCGTGGAGTC
>JBBSUR010000232.1:0-3332 GCA_038234255.1 Mycobacteriales bacterium
GGCCGCCGACACCGCGCTGGAGGACGCCAAGAAGCCGGAGCGGCAGCTGGGCCGGTTGCTCAAGACCGTCCGCGACGACTATGACGTCGCCTTCCTGGACTGCCCGCCCGGGCTGTCCAAGCTGTCCGAGAACGTCTTCGCCGCCGTCGACGTCTTGCTCGTCCCGCTGGTCCCGGCCCCGCTGTCGCTGCGCACCTTCGGCCAGTTGGAGCAGTTCCTCGCCGACCTCGATGGGGTCCGGCCGCAGGTGCACCCGTTCTTCTCCATGGTGGACGGGCGCAAGCGTCTGCACGCCGACGTGCGGGCCGAGCTGCTGCGGCGTACGCCGTCGGTCCTGACTGCCTGGGTGCCGGCAGCGAGCGAGGTCGAGCGGATGGGCCTGACCCGCAGCCCGGTCGTGGTCAGCCATCCGGCGAGCCGGGCGACGCAGGCCTACCGCGACCTGTGGGCGGAGCTGTCCGGGCTGCTGGCCTGAGTTCAACCGGGCCGGTGCGCCACCCAGATGGACGTACCGGGCAGCAGCCGGCCGCGCAGCGGCGACCACTGGCCCCACTCGCGCTCGTGACCCGGTGGCCACTGCGGCTCGACCACGTCGTCCAGCACCAAGCCGGCCGCGACCAGCTCGCGTACCCGGTCGCCCAGCGTGCGGTGGTGCTCGACGTAGCTGGCCTCGCCGCGGGCGTCGACCTCCACGTAGGGCGTGCGGTCGAAGTAGGACTGGTGCACCGTCAGCCCGGCCGGCCCAGGATCGTCGGGGAAGACCCAGCGGACCGGATGGGTCACCGAGAACACCAGCCGGCCGCCGGGTCGCAGTACCCGGGCGACCTCCCGCATCGTGCGGGCGGAGTCCGCGACGAACGGGATCGCCCCGAACGCGCTCGCCACCACGTCGAACGCCGCCGACCGGAACGGCAGGTGCTGCGCATCGGCCTGCACCAGGCGCGGCACCGCCACGCCGCTGCGCGCATCGAGCCGGCGCGACTGGAGAAGCTGGCCGTAGGACACGTCGAACGCGGTGACCCGGGCGCCGGCCGTGACGAGCCACCGGGCGCCCTGGGCCGCCCCGCAGCCCATCTCCAGGACGTCGGTGCCGGCGACGTCGCCGAGCAGCCGGGCGCCGGACTCTCGTACGCCCTCCGGACACCACAGCAGGTCGGCGTCACCGAGGAACTGCCCGTGCTCGTCCTGGTAGGCGCGGGCCTCGCCGTCCCACCAGCGGCGGTTCGCCCGGGCGCTCTCGGCCGGGCCGACGGGCCGGTACGCCACGGTGCCGGCCGACTCATCGCCCTGCACGACCCGCCTCGCTCTCGTCGTCCCGCGCGCTGGTCGCCGCGTCTTTGTGGCCTACTGCAGGCGGCCCGTACAGTGGAGTTCTTGCGCCATTCTCGGGGCGCCCCACCGACCTGCCCAGCCGGGGCAGGTTCCGACCCCCATCCACGCCGGAGCCGACTTCCTTGACCAGCACCCTCGACACCCCCACCGCCACGACCCCGCAGGTCGCGGTCAACGACATCGGCAGCATGGAGGACTTCCTCGCTGCCATCGACGAGACGATCAAGTACTTCAACGACGGAGACATCGTCGAAGGCACCATCGTCAAGGTCGACCGGGACGAGGTGCTGCTCGACATCGGCTACAAGACCGAGGGGGTCATCCCCTCCCGCGAGCTCAGCATCAAGCACGACGTCGATCCCAACGAGGTCGTCAAGGTCGGTGACCTGGTCGAGGCCCTCGTCCTGCAGAAGGAGGACAAGGAGGGGCGGCTGATCCTGTCCAAGAAGCGCGCGCAGTACGAGCGCGCCTGGGGCACGATCGAGAAGATCAAGGAGGAGGACGGCATCGTCACCGGCACGGTGATCGAGGTGGTCAAGGGCGGTCTGATCCTCGACATCGGGCTGCGCGGTTTCTTGCCCGCCTCGCTGGTGGAGATGCGGCGGGTGCGGGACCTGCAGCCGTACGTCGGCAAGGAGCTCGAAGCCAAGATCATCGAGCTGGACAAGAACCGCAACAATGTTGTGCTGTCGCGTCGGCAGTGGCTGGAGCAGACCCAGTCCGAGGTGCGCTCGACCTTCCTCGCGACCCTGCAGAAGTCGCAGGTGCGCTCCGGTGTCGTGTCCTCGATCGTGAACTTCGGGGCCTTCGTGGACCTCGGCGGGGTGGACGGGCTCGTGCACGTCTCCGAGCTGTCGTGGAAGCACATCGACCACCCGAGCGAGGTCGTCGAGGTCGGCCAGGAGGTCACCGTCGAGGTGCTCGACGTCGACCTGGACCGCGAGCGGGTCTCGCTGTCACTCAAGGCGACGCAGGAGGACCCGTGGCAGCAGTTCGCCCGCACCCACGCGATCGCGCAGGTCGTGCCCGGCAAGGTCACCAAGTTGGTGCCGTTCGGGGCGTTCGTCCGGGTCGACGAGGGCATCGAGGGCCTGGTGCACATCTCCGAGCTGGCTGAGCGGCACGTCGAGATCCCCGAGCAGGTCGTGAACGTCGGTGACGAGCTGCTGGTCAAGGTCATCGACATCGACCTGGAGCGGCGGCGCATCTCGCTGTCGCTCAAGCAGGCGAACGAGAGCGGCGTCGGCGGCGAGGCCGCCTTCGACCCGGCGCAGTACGGGATGGCCGCTGCCTACGACGCTGCGGGAGACTACATCTACCCCGAGGGCTTCGACCCGTCGACCGGCGAGTGGCTGCCGGGCCACGAGCAGGCCCGCGACCTGTGGGAGAAGCAGTACGCCGATGCGCAGAAGCGCTTCGACGCCCACCAGGAGCAGATCAAGCGCATGCAGGCCGCGGACGTCGAGGCCGCCCTGCCGACGTCCTACACCTCCAGCGCCGACGGTGAGACCGCCGCCGAAGAGGGGGCTGAGCCCGCTGAGACCGGTGCGGCTCCGACCGCGCCACGGCCAGCGCCTGCAGCCTCCGGTGGCACCCTCGCCAGTGACGAGGCCCTGCAGGCGCTGCGGGAGAAGCTCTCGGGCGGCGCTTCCTAGGCTTTAGTTGTACTCGCACGTCAGAAGCCCCCTGCCGGTTCGTCCGGGAGGGGGCTTCTGCGCGCCCGCCCCCGCCCTGGCCCGCAAAGATCCCCCACACGCCCCCCGCCCGACCGCCCCGCCCGACCCGGCATGGGTCCTCTGCCCGCGCGCCCGTCCCGCCCGGCCCGGCATGGGTCCTCTGCCCGCCCGCCCTGCCCGCCTTGCCCGCGCGCTCCATGCTGTCCGCACCCCCGCCTGCCGCGGCTTTCTGCGACAGGAACCCTCCACCTGACGCGCGCCCGGATGGCGCGCAGCGTGGCGCCTCGCGGTCACGGCCGAGGTGGAGGGCTGCCGTAGCACGCC
>JBBSUR010000233.1:0-3320 GCA_038234255.1 Mycobacteriales bacterium
GATCGAGACCGTACGGCCGCGCCCGGAGCTGCTGTCCGGGTCGCGCAGGTGGTCCCCGATCCGCAGCGCCGCCCCGTAGCGCACCCGGGTGAACGGGCCGCAGGCCCGCGACACGACCACGTCGAGCAGCCCGTCGTCGGGCTCGGCGTGCGGCAGCAGCTGGGTGCCGCCCCCGATCCCGCGTCCGTTGCCGATCCCGACCATGAGGGTACGGCGGGAGCTGTCGGTGAGGACCCGGCCGTCGAGCTCGACCCGCACCCGCCAGCCGGTGCTCCTCAGCCCCGCGGCGAGCGCTCCCATCGGGTAGGCGATCAGGCCCAGCCGCGGCTTGAGCCGGCCGGCGTGCTCGGCCGCCTCCGCGCCCACTCCGAGGTGTACGGCGTTGACCACGATGCCACCGCTGTCGTCCAGGAGCAGGTCGAGCGGGCGGCTGTCGGCGCTGAGCACCATGTCCGCCGCCGCTGCGGGGTCCAGCGGGATGTCCAGGGTGCGGGCCAGGTCGTTGCCGGTACCGAGCGGGACGAGCCCCAGTCGGGTGTCGAGCAGGGCGTTCCGGGCGTGCAGGCGGGAGACCGCCAGGTGCAGGCTTCCGTCGCCGCCGGCGACGACCAGCGTGCGGCCGTCAAGCCGGTCGAGTGCGTCGTCGAGCTCCTGCGGCGTCTCCGTGGTGACCAGCTCGACCGGACCGGAGGTGGCCAGCACGTCTCGTGCGGTGGCCACCGCCTCGTCCTCGGCGCTGCCGGCGCGGGCGCTGGCCAGCAGCAGGTGACCTGCGGAGGAAGCGCCCATGTCCGCTAGCCTTCCCCTGCAAGAGCCCCGGTGCCAGGCACTCGGGGCTGTGTCGTTCCCACCCCCGGTCGCGCGCTTTCTCTGCCGTACAGGAGTCATTCTATGCCCGCACTCGTGCTCGTCGGCGCCCAGTGGGGCGACGAGGGCAAGGGCAAGGCCACCGACCAGCTCGGTGGGCGGGTCGACTACGTCGTCAAGTTCAACGGCGGCAACAACGCCGGCCACACCGTGGTCATCGGCGAGGACACCTACGCCCTGCACCTGCTGCCCAGCGGCATCCTGTCGCCCGGCTGCACCCCGGTGATCGGCAACGGTGTGGTGGTCGACCTGTCGGTGCTGTTCGAGGAGATCGACGCGCTCCAGGCCCGGGGGGTGTCGTGCGACAAACTGGTGATCAGCGCCGACGCACACCTGCTCGCCTCCTACAACAGCACGCTGGACCGGGTCGCCGAGCGGTTCCTCGGCAAGCGCAGGATCGGTACGACGGGGCGCGGGATCGGCCCGACGTACGCCGACAAGATGAACCGCATCGGCATCCGGGTGCAGGACCTGTTCGACGAAGGGATCCTGCGCCAGAAGGTCGAGGCGGCGCTGGACATGAAGAACCAGATCCTGGTCAAGGTCTACAACCGCAAGGCCATCGCGCCGGAGGAGGTCGTGCAGGAGCTGTTGTCCTACGTCGACCGGCTGCGTCCGATGGTGACCGACACCGCCCTGCTGCTCCATGAGGCGCTGGACCGTGGCGACACCGTGCTGCTCGAAGGCGGGCAGGCGACGCTGCTCGACGTCGACCACGGGACCTACCCGTTCGTCACCTCGTCGTCGGCGACCAGTGGAGGAGCCTGCACCGGCAGCGGCATCCCGCCGAACCGGATCGACAAGGTGATCGCCGTCATCAAGGCCTACACCACGAGGGTCGGCGAGGGACCGTTCCCGACCGAGTTGCTTCCGGGGGCTTCCGGCGGCGACGGGGAGCGACTGCGCGATGTCGGGGCCGAGTTCGGTACGACGACCGGCCGCCCCCGGCGCTGCGGCTGGTATGACGCGGTGATCGCCCGCTACGCCGCGCGGGTCAACGGCGTGACGGACTTCGTCCTCACCAAACTCGATGTGCTCACCGGATGGGAGCGCATCCCGGTCTGCGTGGCGTACGAGGTGGGTGGCCATCGCTTCGACGAGATGCCGATGACCCAGACAGACTTCCACCACGCGCGGCCCGTGTACGAGCACTTCGCCGGCTGGACCGAGGACATCACCGGAGCCCGCACCTTCGCGGACCTGCCGGCGACGGCGCAGTCCTATGTGCGCGCGCTGGAGAAGATGAGCGGGGCGCCGTTCAGCTCGATCGGGGTCGGGCCCGACCGTGAGCAGACTCTGGAGCTCCGGCCGCTGCTGTAGTCGCCGCGCGTCCGCCGGGGGCCTGACCCTGCTGTGGGACATGTCACGAATGTGCACATTTCTTTGCCTGACGCCGGGAGCGCCGTCTAGCGTTCTGACCTCGTGCCGGGCAGACAGTCCGCACCGCGCGCGCTGGCGTGACCTCCTTCTCCACCCAGGGGTCCTCGGCGAGGCGCACCCCATCGCAAGCAGCCCGCGCCCCCTCTCGACGTTGCGCACGACCCCTGCGGGCTGCAGGAGAGGTAGTTCCGTGACCCAGAACTCGCGTACGACCTGGACCGCCCGTTTCGCCACGCTCGCCGGTCTGTCCGGTGCCCTGCTCGTGCCCGCGGCGCTGGCGACCGCCGCCCCGGCCGCCGCCCACAGCGCCGCGGCCCCGGCACCCGTGCCGGCCGCAAGCGGAGGCGCCGGCGATGTTGTCGCCGAGGCCGCCCGGTTCGCCGGCACTCCCTACGTCTACGGCGCCGTCGGGCCAAAGGCCTTCGACTGCAGTGGGTTCGTTCTCCACGTCTTCCGTCAGCTCGGGGTGGAGTTGCCCCGGACCTCGAGCGCGCAGTACGCCGCGACAACACCTGTCGCGCAGTCGGACAAGCAGCCCGGTGACCTGATCGCGATGCGCAACGGCGGCGGACGCATCACGCATGTCGGCATCTACGCCGGCGACAACTCCTGGTGGGTCGCCTCCAGCAGCCGCGACTCCGTCATCCGGCAGGTGCTCTACAGCAACCACTACAGCGTCGGCCGGGTCTGAGCCTGCCGCTCCGGCCCGTCTGAGAGACTGTGGCGGGGGGCCACCGGGCCGCCGGAGGGGGGCGCCGCAGTCATGGTGGGAGGGGTGCGGTGATCTTCCAGGCGGTCGGCAGTGGCCGGCCGTACCCCGACCCCGGTCTCACGCCGAGGCAGTGGGCGGCGCTCCCGCCGACGCAGGTGCAACTGGACCACCTGATCACGACCAAGAAGACGCTGGACCTGGACGTGCTGCTTGCCGACGACTCCACCTTCTACGGCGACATGTTCGCCCATGTCGTCGAGTGGCGCGGCCAGCTCTACCTGCAGGACGGCCTGCACCGGGCGCTGCGGTGTGCGCTGGGCCAGCGCAAGGTGCTGCACGCTCGGGTGCTGCGGCTGCCAGA
>JBBSUR010000234.1:0-3289 GCA_038234255.1 Mycobacteriales bacterium
GCCGCGTTCAGCGAACAGCGTCGCAGCGACCGTGAGCAGTCGCTCGCGCCGAGGCGGTGCGGAGGTCGTGGTGGTCACCGCCGGAGGCTATCGACCCCGCGCAGGGGAGCGATCTTGGAAGCAGCAGGGGCGGCGTCCTACCCGAGCTCGTCCCCGCTGGCCTTGGCCGCTTCGGTGTCCGAGGCGGCGCCATCCGCCTCCCGCTCGAAGGCGGCCTCCACCTCCAGGTTGCTGTCGGTCTGGCCGCCTACCTGCTCGGCCAGGGCGTCGTCATCGACGCCTTCGCCGGCGGGGCGGGTGGTGCCTGCCGGGGTCGCGGGCTGCTCGCTCATGGGATTCCTCTCGGCCGGGACATGGGGGACCTGCCGGCGGTCTACCCCCGTCCCGCCCCGGCACCCGGAACAGCGGTGACATCCGTGACCAGCCCCGCACCGGTGGCCAGGGCCAGCTCCAGCCGGCGGGCCGGGTCGTCGAGTTGTTCGCCGAACAGCTCCCGCATCAGACCCACCCGGTAGCGCACCGTCTGGGGATGGATGCCCAGCTCGGCCGCCACCAGCTGGCGCTCGCCGTGGTGGGCCAGCCAGGACCGCAGCGTGCACACCATGCGTTCCCGGGCCAGTTCGGTGAGCTCGCTGAGCGGCGATAGACGCAGCGCGGTGAGTTCGGCCAGCGCCAGCGGGTCGGCGTGGACGACCAGCGCCGCCAGCTGTTGCTCGACCCGCAGGGGCCGGTCCTCGGGCAGCAGGCCGGCGGCCTGCAACGCCGCCGCGCGAAGGACCAGCGCGGTCGCCGCGGCCACCTCGCGCCAGGGACGGACCGGCCCGAGCACCGAGGGTCCGATCGCTGCCAGGGCGGCGGACAGCCGGTCGGCCCGGCCGGGACCGTCGACGTCGGGCAGCAGTACCAGCGCCCGCCCCGGTCCGGCGCCCTCACCCGGCAGCAGCAGGCTGCGCTCGTCCCACCGGGCGGCCAGCCGGCGGGCATCGGGATCGGCCAGCAGCACTGGCGACAGCGTCGCCGACGGCGTCCAGCTGGCCACGGTCACCGCCTCGTCGACGGTGGCGGCCGCGGCGTCGACCAGCAGCAGGCGGGCCAGCGCCTCGCGCCGGCGTTCGCGCTCGCTGACCAGCTGGGACTGTTCGGCGGCGTGACCGGCGGCGCTGGCCGAGGAGATCTCGTCGATGTAGGCGAACACCGCGGCGGCCAGCCGGACCAGCAGCTCCGGCGCCAGCCCCTCGCGCAACCCCAGCTCCGCCAGCCGGCTCCAGGTCACCCGGGCACCGACGCGGTACGCGGAGAGCAGCGCGTCCAGCGGTCGCCCGACCCGCGCCTCACCCCGTCCCAGTTCGACGTAGAGCTCCCGACTGGCCGCCCCGCGGCCGGGGTCGTCGGCGGGGTTGTTGTCGCCGGCGAGCTCGAGGAACTGTTGCAGCGCCTCCTGCACCCCACGCCGCAGCCCGCGGCCGAAGGCGCCCTCGAGCGGCCGGGCGTACGCCGGGACCTCCGACCCGATCGCGGCCAGCACCTCGCCGGCCAGGCTGGGTAAGCCGGACCGGAGCCGCTCGGTCACGTCGGCTGGCAGGCGAAGGCTGGGCGCGGGCGGAGTGCTCATCGCCGAATATTGTCACGGGAGAACAAAAAGCTGGCAGCGAGTCTACGCAACGGGGGCAAGTCTTTTGGCCCGTGCTCCTGCAGACTCAACTCAGTCCCGAAGATCCCGAGACCCCCAAGGAGCTGTGTTGACGCTCATCGACGACCGCCAGCCGAACCCGAAGCCAACCGCCCCCGTGGCGACGACGGATGAGAACGCCCCAGAGATGCCCGGTACCAAGCGTCGCCCCGGCTGGGAGCAGGCGCTGGTCTACGTCGTGGTCGGGCTGCCGGTGGTGGGCTTGATCGTCGCCGTGCTCCTGGCCATCAACTACGGCGGGATCAGCTGGACCGACGCGGGCATCGCCTTCGTGTTCTACCTGGTCAGCGGCTTCGGCGTCACGGTCGGCTTCCACCGTCTGTTCACCCACCAGGCGTTCAAGACGAACCGCCCGCTCAAGATCGCGTTGGCGATCGCCGGGTCGCTCGCCTTGGAGGGCCCGGTCATCCGCTGGGTCGCCGACCACCGCAAGCACCATGCCTACAGCGACGCCGAGGGCGACCCGCACTCCCCGTGGCGCTTCGGCAGCAGCACCCGCGGGCTGCTCAAGGGCCTGGTCTGGGCGCACACCGGTTGGCTGTTCGACCGCGAGCAGACCTCGGCCCGCCGCTGGGCGCCGGACCTGATCGCCGACCCCGACCTGATGAAGATCAACAAGCTGTTCCCGGTGATTGCGCTGGCCAGCCTGCTGGCGCCGACGCTGATGGGTTATGCGCTGACCGGTACCGCCATGGGCGCCTTCACCGCGTACGTCTGGGGTGGTCTGGTCCGCATCTTGGTCGTCCACCACGTGACCTGGTCGATCAACAGCCTGTGCCACGTGATCGGCGAGCGGCCGTACAAGACGGTCGACAAGGCCAGCAACGTGTCCTGGCTGGCGCTGATCTCGTTCGGTGAGAGCTGGCACAACCTGCACCATGCTGACCCCAAGTGCGCCCGGCACGGCGTGGAGAAGGGCCAGCTCGACACCTCGGCCGAAGTGATCCGGCTGTTCGAGAAGGCCGGCTGGGCGACCGACGTGCGGTGGCCGACCGAGAAGCGCATGGCCCGCCTGCGCAAGGAGCCCGCGAACGTCTGATCCAGCTCTCGACAGCGCACTTCAGCACGCCCCCCGGTAACCTGGGAGGCGTGCTGAAGGCGTTCCTGACCCCGCGATGGCTGGCCTGGCACGCCCTGCTGGTGCTGGCGCTGATCGCGCTGGGTCGGATCGGCTGGTGGCAGTTGGAGACCGGGCGCGCCGAGAACGACTGGCAGAACTACGGCTATGCGCTGCAGTGGTGGCTGTTCGGCGGCTTCGCCGTGTTCCTGTGGGTCAAATTGATTCTCGACGAACTCGACCCGACCCGGCTCGACAAGCCCGGACCGGTCGACCGGCCGCCGGTGGTCCAGCGACGGGCGCCTGCACCCAGGGACGACGAGGACGACGAGCTCGCCGCCTACAACCGCCGGCTCGCCGAGCTCGCCGAGACCGACCGCCGGTGAGCCAGACTGCGACAAGTCTTCCAGGTCCGGTCCGCGGCGCCCTGCGCCGCTTCACGGCCCTGGCCTTCGTCGTCGGGACCGGGCTGCTGTTGCTGCTCTTCGTCGCGGTGCCGCTGCGCTACCTCGCGGACCGGCCGACCTTCTCGAAGACGTTCA
>JBBSUR010000235.1:0-3276 GCA_038234255.1 Mycobacteriales bacterium
AGAGCGGACCCACAGAAACGAACGGAGAGCCTCACCTCATCGGCGGAACAGGTCCGGTGGCGGCCGGGGAGCGGTGCGGGCGGTGGCGTCAGTGACCGGCGCCGCGCCGCCGGTGAACGTCCGCAGGTCCTGGCCCGAGACCAGCCGGGCCCGTCCGGCGGCGCGCGAGGCCCGGCGGACCAGATCGGTCTCGGGCAACGGGGCCGCCGAGGCGGCGAGGACCAGGTTGGCGAAGCGCCGCCCGCGCAGCACCGACGGGTCCGCCAATAGCGCGACGTGTGCGAAGGCGGCGAGCAACGTGGCCACCTGCGCCCGGGCGAACGCCAGTGGTCGACCATCGGCGACGTTCACCACGTAGGTGCCGGCCGGGCGGAGCAGGCGCTGCACTTCCCGCACCCACTCCAGCGTCGTGACGTGCACCGGCATGGTGGCGCTCTCGAACAGGTCGGCCACGACCAGGTCGCTCTCCCCCTCCCGCAGCCGCGGCAGTTCGGCTCGCGCGTCGCCGATCCGGAGCCGAAAGCCGGCCGAGCCGAAACTGGCGCGCACCAGCTCGGCCAACGCCTCGTCCGCTTCGATGACGAGCTGACGAGAGCCCGGTCGGGTCGCGGCGACGTAGCGCGGCAGCGTGCAGCCGCCGCCGCCGAGGTGGACCACCGAGATCGGTCCCGCCGGGGCGAGGCAGTCCACGACGTCGCCGATGAGGCGTACGTAGTCGAACTCCAGGTGCGTCGGGTCGGCCCGGTCGACATAGGACTGCGCCACCCCGTCCACGGTCAGCAGCCAACCGTCCTCGGCGTCGAGGTCCTGGAGCAGTTCGGCCGAGCCGAAGCTGACCGGCCAGCGACCGGAAACGGGAGTCACCGGTGGCGCTGGGAGGTCGACGGTCGGACCGCAGTCGTCAGGACTCGAGCTCGCTCTCGCCGCGCCGACGCAACAACTTGGTCCCCGGAAGGCCGGCCAGCATCCGGTGCACGTCCTCGACCAGCTCGAGCAGTGCATGCATCTCGGGTCCGACCGTACCGAGCTGGCGCATCAGCGGCAGGACGTCGTCGTCGACAGAACTGAGCAGCTCGGGCAACCGGTCGATGAGCATCACCATCGCGTCGACCTGACGCGGCTCGAAGCTTTCGGCCATCCGCTGCAGCAGCGGCATCAGCTGCTCGATCGGCTTCTTTGTCCGGGTCAGCAGGTGGTCGGCGCCGTCGACGAGGCCGCCTGCACCGGCCACGACGTCGATGGTACGGGCGACCGTCGACGCCGCCGAACTGACGACCTCCTCGACCCGATGCACGGAAGTGTCTGCCGCCGAGACGACTTCGTCCACCCGTTGCACCGATCCGGTCGCAGCGGCGATGACCCCGTCCGCCTCCGCCACGGTTCCCTCGACGTGAGTGAGCAGTCCAGTGACCCGGTGCACGGAGCGGTCGACCGCGGTCAGGACGGGGTCGACCCGGCCGACCAACGCCGCCACATCTGCCAGTAGTGGTCCCGCTGCGGCGACTATGGCATCGGCATCGACCGCGACCCGCTCGATCATGGTCACGGCGGCATCCGCCCGTTCGAGCACGGCCTCACCGCGGGTAACCGCGTCCTCCAGCCGAGGCACCAGGGCGACGGCCACGTCGCGGATCGCGTGGACAAGGTCGACCGGGCAGGGGCAGGCGCACCGGCGAACCGTACGCCCGCCCTCTCCTAGCGTCCTGCTGAGCGGACAGCGCCGCCGCCCACTGTGCAGGACGCAAGCGGGTAGGTGGTTAGCCGTTACGCGAACCCCGGCAGCCACCGCTGCAGCACCGACCGGACCGGCACGGTGGCCTCGAGCTGGCAGAGCACTCCGACCATGCCGAGCCACACACGGTGGGTGAACAGGTGCTCGGCCGGCAGGTCAAGTTTCAGCGCCACCGCGAACTCGGGGTTGCGCGGGTCGTTGACCCGGGCGAACTCGCCGCGCAGCCAGTCGCCGGTGAAGGTGAACGACTCGTGCCGGGCCGGGACGGCGAAGGGCGACATGTAGTCCACCAACTTGGCAACGTCGAGCTGCACGCCGGGCCGGATGAAGCCGTCCTCGCGCAGCCGCCGCAGCACCTGTTCCGGGTCGTCGTCCAGCAAGGCCCGCAGCAGCCGGCCGAAGGTGCCCGGCATCGTCGGCAGCTCCAGTGACGAGCCGAAGTCCAGGACGCCCAGCCGCCCGTCGGCCAGCATCCGGAAGTTGCCGGGGTGCGGGTCGGTGTGCAGCAGGCCGACCCGCTCCGGCCCGCTGACGAGGAACCGCTGGTAGAGCCCGGCTGCACGGTCGCGCTCCTGCTGGCTGCCGGCGCGCGCGACGGCCGACAGCGGTGTCCCGTCGAGCCAGTCCATGACGAGGACCCGCGGCGTCGCCCGGACGACCGAGGGCACCAGCACGTCCGGGTCGCCGTCGTACGCGGTGGCGAAGCGAGTCTGGGTGCGCGCCTCGTGCTCGTAGTCGAGCTCCTCGGTGAGCCGGTCGCGCAGTTCGGCAACCAGCGGCGGCAGGGCCAGGCCACGGGCCACGAGAGTCGCGCCGCGCGACATCAGCGACAGCGTCCGAACGTCGGCGCGCAGCGCCTCCCGCACTCCCGGGTACTGCACCTTGACTGCCACGGGCCGACCGGCGGACCACACGGCGCGGTGCACCTGACCGATCGACGCGGCGGCGCTCGCCTCGGGCTCGAAGCAGGTGAACAGTTCGCGCCAACCGGAACCCAGCTCGGCGCGCAACACCGGTTCGATCTCGCTGAAGGGCAACGCCGCATTGTTCTCCTGCAGCCCGGAAAGCGCTTCTCGCCAGATGGATTCGGGGTCCTGGGGAAACAGGGCCTCGACCGTGGACAGCAACTGGCCGGCCTTGAGCGCACCGCCCTTGAGCTCGCCGAGCACGCGACGCGTCCGGGCGGCGTTGCGTTGACGGAGCCGGGCGGAGACCTGCTCGCGGTCCTGACCGAGGAGCCGGCGCGCGACGCCCTCGACCGCCAGCGCCGCAGCTCCGGCCGGCAACGACATCAGCCGGGCGCTCCGGACGAACCGGGTCGTCACCAGGGGCAGCATGGCCGGTGTAACGGGACCACCCGGCTGACCGATTCCCCGACCTGAACCAGGTTGATTCGACCGGCCGTGCCCACCGCCGTCCAGGACCTCCGGCAGCGACGGCGACCCTCCACCTCGAGCCACCTCGAGCGCCGTCGGGGGCAGGCCCGCTCGTGCCGGCTCGGAACTGGCGAGGTGGAGGGTCTACGTCGCAGGTGGGCCGGTCCG
>JBBSUR010000236.1:0-3251 GCA_038234255.1 Mycobacteriales bacterium
CCGGGTCGGGGATCTGCGCCAACGGCGGCAGCGACGCCTGCTCGTCCTCGGGATAACACAGGCCACCGCGGAAGGCCAGTACGCGGAAGACCGCCAGGGCCAGCAGCGCGGCCAGCGCAGCGCCGACGAGGATGCCGACCTTGGCGTCCTGCTGCCGGGCCGGGTCGGCGAATGCCAGGTCGGTCACGAACAGCGCGATGGTGAATCCGATTCCGGCCACCGCCGCGATCCCGGTGACCTGTCCCCAGCGCGCCCCGCCGACGAAGGTCGCTGCCGGCAGCCGCAGCGCTGCGCAGCGCCGCACCGTCCAGCGCCACCCCCGCATTGGCGAGGGCAAAAAGCTGACCACCGGGTGCAGCCGCAAGCTGATCCGGTCGTTGAGCGGCAGCGAGCTGCTCAGGCTCCGCGCGACTACGCGGGCCCGCTCCGCCGTCGGCGCCGACAGGAAGCTGCGCCCCGCCGCGGGAATGGCCTCCAACAGCTCCGCACTGGGCCGGTAGGAGGCGAACAGCAGCCCCATGGCGCGCGGAGGTCGCGGTACTCCCCCACCGATAGCTCGCGGGCGATCTCCAGGCCGACGAGAAAGAAGAACAGCGTCATGAGGCCGTCGTTCACCCAGTGCCGCAGGTCCTCGCCCAGCGCCCGTTCGCCGAGCTGCAAGGACAGCTCGGTGCTCCAGAGCTCGCCGTAGCTGCCGGCCAGTGGGCTGTTCACCCAGACCAGGGCGGTCACGGTCGCCAGCAACAGCAGCAGCGCGCCGCCGGCCTCGGTGCGAAGGTAGGCGCGTGCGGCGCCGGTCAGCTCGCCGGCCGGAAGGGCCACGGCGCGGGTCAACGCGGTCGGACCGACTCAAAAGCCGCCTCGAGGTGGTCGATCGAGAGCCGCCCCTCGAAGCGCCGGCCGTTCACGAACAACGCCGGCGTCCCCGTCACTCCGCTCGCCACGCCGCTGTCGAAGTCGTCGCGCACCCGTTGGTCCCACACCGCGCTGGCCGGCCGCAGGACCGACTCGCCAACCAGGCCGAGCTCCTCGGCGTACGCCGCGAGGGAGGTCCGGCCCAAGGCGTCCTGCGCCGCGAATAACCGGTCGTGCAGCTCCCAGAACAGCCCGGTCGCGCCGGCCGCCTCCAGCGCCAGCGCCGCGGAGTAGGCGTACGGGTGGACGTCCACCAACGGATAGTGCCGGTAGACGAGCCGGACGTCGGAGTGGCGGGTCAGTAGCTCGCGCAGCAGCGGCTCGACCCGGCCGCAGTAGGGGCACTCGACGTCGGCATACTCCACGATCGTCACCACGGCATCCCGGGGACCACGGACGTGGTCGCGCGGACCCACCGGCAGGGCCAACGACGGATCCATGCGCGAGTCCTACTTCTTGACGAAGGTGACCGTCACCCGGCGGTTCTGCCGGCGACCGTCGGGATTGTCACTACCGTCCGGGAGCGCATTCGGCGCGACCGGCTCGGCTTCCCCCTTGCCGCTTGCCGTCAGCGTCAGGCCGGTGCCGGTCAACCGCGCTTTCAGGTCGGTGACCACCGTGGCGGCACGGCGCTGGGACAGGACCAGGTTAGATTCGTCGTCGCCGACCGCGTCGGTGTGGCCGACGACGCTCACGGTGCCGACGGCCTGGGTGCGCAGCCGATCGGCGACTTCCGCGAGCACCGTCGAGGCCGCCGGGGTCAGGTCGGACTGGCCGAAGGCGAAGAAAACATCGGCGGCAAGTTGGAGATCGACCTCCTTCCCCCGGTCGATGTCACTGGTGCTGCCGTCCAGCGCCGACACGGTCAACGTCAGATCGATTACCTCAGCGGTGATGTTGAGCACCGGACCGGCCACCGTCGAGCCCTGCGCCGCCGGGCCGGACGACGGTCCGCTCTGTGCCCATGCCGCGGCCGGCCCGAGGAGCACCAGAGTGGCGCAGATCAGCCCGGTCGGTCTCACGTCAGCCCGACACGGGCAGGTCGGCGAAGGTGCCGAAGCCCGGAAGCTCGACCGACAGGGTGGTGACGTCCGCCGGCGGAGCGGCGTAGGTCGCCGAGACGATGGTCGATCCGCCCTCGTTGAGGTTGATGAAGGCTTTGCTGCACAAGCACCTGCCTGCGCTGTCCTTCGCCGGGAGGTAGCGCTTCTTGTTGCGGCCGTCCACCAGCGTGATGCCGGTGACCGCATCGTCACCAGGGTTCGCCGTGAAGGACGAGCTGCTGACGAGCGATCCGTCGTCCAGGTTGGTCAGCTGGATCTCCAGCGTCAGCAGTTCGCCGGAGCGGCGCAACGTCAGTACGTCGCCGCGCACTTGACCGGTTCCGAGGTCACTTGTCCGCGTCGCCAACACCTGCCCTGTCGACGAACCGGATCCCGGGCTCGCCGAGCGCGCCGACGCGCTCGCCGACGCAGACGCCGGCGTCTGCTCCGGCCGCTCCGAGGCGTCGCCTTCGGCGCTGGACGTGGGGGTGGCCGACTGTCCGGCCGGATCCGCCGGCGTGGCGCTGCAGCCGCTCAGACCCAGGGCGAGCAGGACGGGAACCAGCAACCAGCGATGCACAACGAACCTCCGATGCGGGGGACCGGCCGCGGGCCGCGGACCGAGCGACTCACACCCAACGACTGAGCACCGTAGTCCCGCCCACCCCGCCGAGCCCGTACTACCGCTCGGTAACCTGGGGATGAGCGACCCCTTGGAGGCAGCACGTGAACGAGATCCTCGAGGCCATCCTGTCCGGCGAGACCGCTGCCGTCGCAGGCCTGGCCGTCCCGGACAGCTACCGCGGCGTCGTCGTCCGCAAGGACGAGCAGGCGATGTTCGAGGGGATGGCCACCAGGGACAAGGACCCGCGCAAGAGCCTGCACCTGGACGAGGTCGCCACTCCGGAACTCGGCCCCGGCGAGGCCATCGTCGCGGTGATGGCCAGCTCGGTGAACTTCAACACCGTCTGGACGGCGATCGCCGAGCCGATGACGACCTTCGCCTTCCTCGAACGGTACGGCCGGCGCAGCGCGCTGACCAAGCGCCATGACCTGCCCTATCACGTGGTCGGTTCGGACCTGTCCGGCGTCGTCCTCGCGGTCGGCCCGGGCGTGACCAAGTGGAAGGCCGGCGACAAGGTTGTCGCGCATTGCCTGTCGGTCGAGCTCGAGGACCACCAGGGGCACGACGACACGATGATGGATCCGGAGCAGCGCATCTGGGGCTTCGAGACCAACTTCGGCGGACTCGCCGAACTCGCCCTGGTCAAGTCCAACCAGTTGATGCCCAAG
>JBBSUR010000237.1:0-3199 GCA_038234255.1 Mycobacteriales bacterium
CGGGCTGGTCGGGGTCGGGGGCGAGGCGGACGGCGACGGGCTGGCCGGGGTCGGGCCGGGCGTCGCCGGGCTCGTCTCGGTCACCGCGCCGGTCGTCTCCGCACCGTCGCCGGACGGCGTGTCCGTGCCCGGGGCGCTGCTGCCGGCCGTGAAGGTGTACTTGCCGCCGTAGACGAACACGTCCATCCCTACGTTCATCACCTGCAGCAGCACCTTGGCGTCCGCCCGCGACACCCGGATGCAGCCGTGCGAAGCCGGCCCCGCCGGGACGCTGTTGGAACCGTGGATGGCCCAGCCGCGGTAGAAGTACTGCGGGTCGTACAGCGTGCCGAGGTCGGCCACCCGCTCGCCGAGGATGCGGCGCTCGATCTTGTAGTAGCCGACCGGGGTGAGGGCCTTCGCCTTCGCGCCGTTCTTCTGCAGGTAGGTCGCGCCGTTGCCGGAGCTGACCGGCATGATCCGCGAGACGCTGCCGCCCTTCACGATGTAGAGCACCTGCTTGGTCAGGTCGATCTCGACCCGGTCCGCCGGAGCGGCGCCCTGCAGCACGGGGAGTTTCGGCGCGTCCAGCGCGGCGAGCGTGGCCGGGCCGACCGCGCCGTTGCGGGGCAGGTCCTGCACCTTTTGGAAGGCCATGACCGCACTGCGCAGCCCGGCGCCTGGCTTGCCGTCGATCGCCCCGGCGTAGTAGCGCTGGTCGGTCAGCTTGCGCTGCACCGCCATCACGTCGTAGTTGAACGTCGGCTTGGCGCTCACCTTTGGCTTGGGGGGGGTCGGCGACACCACGACGCTGGGGACGGTCACCGGACTCGTGACAGCGACCGGTAAGGGCTCCTCGGACACCACGGGCAGCGGCGACACAGCCGGGCTCGGCGAAGGTGAGGCGTCAACCACCGCCTGCGCCTGCACGGGAGCGGCAATCGGTCGACCAGCGCTGCAGGCGGTCAGGCCAAGCGCGACAACGGTCAGGGCAGCGGCGGTGGGCAGCAAACGGGGGCGCACAACGATCTCCTCAGGCGGGACGGGTCTGCATCGAACAAGGGTCTGTGTCGACAAGGACGCCCGGTGGGGCCGCGAGGTTGCGCGACTGCCCACACCCTAACGGCCGCTCAGGACATAAGGGCGTCAATCGCCTTGTAGATGCGCTTGTCGGAGATCGGGTAGCGGGTGCGCATCGGCTGGGCGAACAGGCTGATCCGCAGCTCCTCGACCATCCAGCGCAGCTGCCCGGCCCCGGGCGTGTCGCGCCCCGGCGCGTTCGGAGCGGCTCCGAGCCGGCGTACGACGTCGTCGACCTCGGCCTGCACCGAGGCGACCTGCGCAGTGGCCAGCCGGTCGCGGGCCGGGTCCCGGGCGAGCTTGTCCAGGCGTACCTGCATCGCCGACAGGTAGCGCAGCACATCGCCGAGGCGCTCCCGGCCGGTCGCGGTCACGAAGTCCGGGAAGACCAGGCGGTCCAGCTGGGCCCGTAGGTCGCCCACCGACGTCGCGAGCTCGGGACGCCGTTCGGCCTCCAGGCGCACCCCGAGCTCACTCCACGCGGCGAGCACCTTCGTGCTTCCCGCGAGGGTGTCCTCCACCGTCGGCAGCAACTCTGGGCGTACGGCGTCCCGTAACCGCTCGAAGCCGTCGGCGTCCCACGCCGGTCCGCCGGCGGCCCTCAGCAACGCGTCGAGGGCAGCGGTCGTGCAGTCCTCGAGCGTGGCCGCGACGCTGCCGTGCGGGTTGCGGCCGAGCGCGAGCTTGGTGGCGTTGGTCAAGCGCCCGGACAGCGCCTTGACCGGCGAGGGCAGCGTGAGCTGCAGCAACCGCCGGGTGCCCCGCCACATCTGCTGCTGCTGCTCGGCCGGGCTGCCGACCACCCGCACCCCGACGGTCGCCCCCTCGTCGACCAGCGCCGGATAGCCGAGCACGGACCCGGACTGCACCTGCCGCGGCAGCGCGCCGAGCTCCCAGGACGTCAGACCGGTGCGCTCGAGTCCGGCCGACGCCGAAGACAGGGCCTGCTGCACGTCGGGGACCAGCCGGGCACGGATCGCCTCGAGGTTCTTGCCCTCGGCCAGCGTCCGGCCGGAGTCGTCCTCGACGCGGAAGGTCATGCGCAGGTGGTCGGCCACCCGGTCCAGGCGCCAGTCCTCGCGGCGTACGTCGACCCGCCGGGTGTTGAGCAACTCGACCTCCAGCGCGTCCAGCAGCGGGCGGGCCCGCGGCTCGAGCACGGTGAGCAGCGCCGCAGCGGTGTCCGGGGCCGGGACGCAGCGCACCCGCAACGGCTTGGGTAGCGACTTGATCAGTGCGGTGACCAGGTCCTGTCGCAGCCCGGGCACCTGCCAGTCGAAGCCGTCCGCGCTCACCTGGTTCAGCAGCGGGAGCGGGACGTGCACGGTGACCCCGTCGGCGTGCGAGCCGGGCTCGAACTGGTAGGTCAACGGCAACCGCAGGGTGCCCTGGATCCACCCGTCCGGGTGGTCCAGCGCCGACAGCACGTCGGCGTCGCCGCTGACGAGGTCCGACAGCGCGAACGTCAGCAGGTCAGGTGTCTCGTGCCGGGCCCGCTTCCACCAGCTGTCGAAGTGCCGGCCGGAGACGACGTCGGCCGGCACGCGTGCGTCGTAGAAGGCGTACAACACCGCGTCGTCCACGACGATGTCGCGGCGGCGGGCCCGGTGCTCGAGCTCCTCGACGTCGTCGAGCAGAGCGCGGTTCGCGGCGAAGAAGGCGTGGAAAGTGTCCCAGTCACCCTCCACCAGGGCGGACTGCAGGAACATCTCCCGCGACAGCACCGGCGCGACCCGGCCGAAGTTGATGACGCGCCGCTCGACGAGCGGGATGCCGTAGAGCGTCACCCGCTCGTACGCCATGACGGCAGCTCGGGCCCGGTCCCAGTGCGGCTCGGAGTAACTCCGCTTCACCAGGTGAGCGCCCAGCTCCTCGGCCCAGCCGGGGTCGATCCGGCCGGCGATCCTGCCCCACATGCGATTGGTCTCGACCAACTCGGCGGCCATCACCCAGCGGGGCGCCTTCTTGGCCAGCGCCGAGCCCGGCACGATCGCCCAGCGGGCGTTGCGGGCACCGGCGTACTCCCGCTTCTGGACGTCGCGCAGCCCGATGTGGCTGAGCAGCCCGGCCAGCAGGGACCGGCAGATGCTGTCGGCGCTGGCCGCCGAGCTGTCAAGCGAAAGGTACAGCCGGGGCAGAC
>JBBSUR010000238.1:0-3165 GCA_038234255.1 Mycobacteriales bacterium
GGTGCTGGAGAGCACGCTGGTCGCCACCGCCCGCCGGCAGGACGACTGGGAAGCAGCGGTCCTGGCGGTCCGCGGCCTGCGCCGGACCGAGCTGCTGCGGGTGGCGTGCGCCGACCTGCTCGGTCTGCTCGACCAGGAGCAGGTCGGCACCGCGCTGTCCGACGTGGCCGCTGCCGTGCTCGCCGCCGCACTCACGACCGCGACCCGCAAGGTCGAGGCGGAGCGGCGGGCTGCGCTGCCGATCCGCTTCGCGTTGCTGGCGATGGGCCGTCTGGGTGGGGGCGAGCAGGGTTACGGCAGCGACGCCGACGTCTTGTTCGTCCACCAGCCGCTGGGCGCGGTTTCCGACAGCGAGGCGGCGGGGGTGGCCTCCGATCTCGCCCACGAGGTACGCCGGCTGCTCGCACTCCCCGCGGCCGACCCACCACTCGAACTCGACGCCGACCTGCGCCCGGAAGGCAAGCAGGGCACGTTGAGCCGCAGCCTCGCCTCCTATACCGCCTACTACCAGCGGTGGGCGCACATCTGGGAGTCGCAGGCGCTGCTCCGGGCGGCGCCGATGGCTGGTGATGCCGCCCTCACCGAGGACTTCCTGGCGATGGTGGCACCGCTGCGCTACCCCGTCGGCGGGTTGACCGACGAGCAGGTGCGGGAGATCCGCCGGATCAAGGCGCGCATGGAGGCCGAGCGGATGCCCCGCGGCGCCGACCCCAAGCTGGCCCTCAAGCAGGGACCGGGCGGACTCGCCGACGTCGAGTGGGTGGTCCAGCTGCTGCAGTTGCAGCACGCCGATGCGGTACCGGCCCTGCGTACTCCTGCGACGCTTCCTGCCCTGCGGGCGGCGCGGGCGGCCGGGCTTCTGGAGCCCGCCGACGCCGACGTGCTGGAGCGGGCGTGGACGCTGGCGGCCCACGTGCGCAACGCTCTGGTGCTGGTCCGTGGCAAGGCAGCGGTCAGCCTTCCCACGAGCGGTCGAGAGCTGGACGGGGTGGCCCGGGCCCTCGGTTACCCTTCGGATTCGCAAGGGGAGTTCCTGGATGACTACCGGCGGGCCACCCGCCGGGCCAGGGCCGTTGTCGAGAGGGTCTTCTACGCATGAGCGACTCGCTTAGGGTCCGCACCGTCCGAGCCGGCAGGACCAGTTTCCTGCTTCGTGAGCACGACGGGGCGCCGGCCGGCACCACCCCGGTCCTGCTGCTGCACGGCGTCCCCGAGACGTCGTCCTGTTGGCGCGACGTGGCCCCGGTGCTCGCCGCGGGCCGTCGGGTGCTCGCCCCCGACTTGCCTGGCCTGGGTGGTACCAGCTACTCCGGGTCGTACGACGTACCTGCGCTCGTCGCCGAGCTCGCGGCGCTGGTCGAGGCGGTGCATCCGGGAGGTCGGACCGACGTCGTCGGTCACGACTGGGGCGGATCGCTCGCTCTCGGCCTCGCGTCGATGCGACCGGATCTGGTGCGCCGCCTTGTCGTGGCTAATGCGCCCTACCGGCACGTCCCGCTGCTGCGCGCGCCGCACGTCCCGTTCTTCGCGCTGCCGGTCGCCCCCGAGTTGCTGTTCCGGCTCGGGGGACGGCGGGTGGTGGACGCGATGTTCTCGCTGGCGTGGCGGGCCCCGCACCCGCTCGACGCCGAGCGGCGGGCCGAGTACGCCGCTGCCTACACCGACCCGTCGAAGGTGCGGGGGATGCTCGGCTACTACCGGGCCTCGGCCCGGCCGCGGGTCGTTGCGATGCTGCGGCGCACGAAGCCGTCCGGCGTCCCACGCGTCCGGGCCGAGAAGGTGCTGGTCCTGTGGGGGGCTGCCGATCCGGTTCTTCCACTCGGCGTCGGGGAGGGGGTGGTCCGCGATCTGGGAGCGGACTGCGTGATGGTGACGGTGCCCGGTGCCGGCCACTTCGTGATCGAGGAGGCGCCGGAGGTCGTGGCGCAGGTGCTGCTGGACTTCCTGGACGACGACAACACGACCGCGCAGACGCCGGCGGCGCCGCCGGAGAAGGCGGCGGACGCCACCACGCCGATCGAGGCGCCCCCCGGCGCGCCTACGGCTCCGTAGCCCCGCTCGATGTCGCGGTTCGCGACACCGCGACGCTGAGCGCCACGGCGCTGGGCACAAAGGCGATCCCGGCGAAGCTTGCCGGCAGCGTGTAGAGCACCAGCAACCACTGGAGCAGGCAGGCCGCCTGCAGCGGCCGCCGCTGCCCCCGAACCGCAAGGGCGACCACGGCAACGGCGTCGGCGAGCGCCGGAAGGCCCATCACGACGACCTCGAACAGCCGGTCGGGCGGGACGTAGTCCAGCCGGTAGCCGGCCGCGAGATGCAGGCCGAGTGCGGCGACGATCAGCAGCGCAGTCAGCAGTGCGTCTCGACGGCTCACCTCGCCATTGTCGCTGCTGACCTACCCTGCGCAGGTGGTCAAGCTCCTCGTCGTGCTGTTGCTGATCGCGGCGATCGCGCACCGTCTGCGGCCGCATCGTCGCATGCCGTGGATGGTGCCGCTGGCCGTTGTCGGCGTCATCCTGACGGTGCGGACCGTCGGCTTCCTCACGGGCGACTGATCCCTGGCCCTCACCTCTGCCGAGACAGATGGCGGGCGATGACCATCCGCTGGATCTGGTTCGTCCCCTCGAAGATCTGCATCACCTTTGCCTCGCGCAGGTAGCGCTCGACCGCGAAGTCTCGGGTGTAGCCGTAGCCGCCGAGCACCTGCACGGCGTCGGTGGTCACCTGCATGGCGGCGTCGGTGGCGACCAGCTTGGCGATGCTGGCCTCGCGGGAGTAGCTCATGGACAGGTCTTTTCGGCGCGCGGCGTCGAGATAGGTCGCCCGGGCGGACTGCACTGCCGCGGCCATGTCGGCCAGCAGGAAGCCCAGTCCTTGGTGGTCAATGATCGCCTTGCCGAAGCTCTGCCGCTGCTTGGCATAGGCCACTGCGTCGTCGAGGGCGGCCTGGGCGAGCCCGGTCGCGACGGCCGCGATGCCGAGCCGGCCGCCGTCCAAGGCGGACAGGGCGATCCCCAGCCCTCGCCCCTCCGCACCGATCCGGCGGTCACCGTCCACCCGCACGCCGTCGAAGCGCATCGTCGCGGTAGCAGAACCGGTGAGGCCCATCTTGTCCTCCGGCGGGTCCGCGCACAGCCCCTCGCTGTCGCCCGGCACCAGGAAGCA
>JBBSUR010000239.1:0-3126 GCA_038234255.1 Mycobacteriales bacterium
CGACCGGCATGCGCAGGACCTGCACCCGCTCCGGGTCGACCCCCAGCCGCCCGACCAGGGTCCGCTGCAGGTCTGCGGAGATGACCGCCACGGCGCCGGCGCCCCGGATCACCGCCGATCCGACGCGAAGAAGTGGACGATGGCGGAGCAGATGTACATCGCTGCCGTGCAGAGTGAGAAGCACCGGCGTCCTGGTGGCTCGACCCGCCGACACGGCGCACAACCCAGCCGGCAGCCACCAGTGGGCGTGCAGCACGTCCGGCCGCAGCCTCACCGTCCACCTCAGGGTTGCTGCGGTGAAGGCCGCGAAGAACAGCGGCACAGCGAGCGCGCCACCGGGCGTACGGGCGCGGCCGAGCAGCCCGCCCCGATAGGCCAGCTGCTCGAAGCGGTCCGGGGCGTACCGGAACCGGTGCACCTCGATGCCGTCCATCCACTCGTGCCGAGGGGTACCCGGGTCGTGCGGCGCGAGCACCGCGACGTCGAGCCCGGCGCGTACCTGCGCGCGGGCCAGGTCGAGCAAGAACGGCGCGACGTGATCGTCGGCCGACCGGGGGAACGAGGACGCCAGGTGCAGGACCCGCACCGCTATCGGCCGCCGGCTCGGGAGGCGTCGGAGCGGTGGGAGATCCGATCTTCGGACCCGGGCCGGACCGTCACCGTCCCCGTTCGAGGCCGTAGCGGCGCCGGACAGTCACCAGGCATGCTCCTTCACCGGCGTCCGCATGACTTCGGACCCTAGTGGATCGACGCCGTCAGACCAGCGCCTTGTCTCAGCTGAGGTGTGACTTCGCCTCTGCCACGCTGACCGTGCGATCGCTCATGCCGGGACGGCTAGGCGGTCGCACTGCCAGTCATGTTCGAGCCCGTCCTGAGGGCGCTGCTCATGGCTCAGCCGGCGGAACTAGTGGCGGCAATCTGTCCCACGAAGTCGACCAAGTACTCGTCGGACGCGGCGAGCGGGTACGCCTCGAAGTACATGTCAACCACCGCCTGTGGGGAGGGGAACGAGCAGCGCGGCCAGAGCGTCAGCAGGTCCTCATAGTCGCGGCTACGCACGCGCGTGGCATGCAGCTTCATCAGGAACACCTGCTCGAGGGGCGCCCCGAGCACAAGAAGCTGGGGATGCTCTAACAGCAGCTCGCAGTCCCGCTCCAGGAGCGTTTGCGGCTTGAAGGGCCGGGCGCTGTCATTGACCCACGCCGGAGCGAGACCGTGACGCTCGCCGACCTTGGCGACGGCGGCACGCATCGCCTCGCCGAGACTTTGCACGCTGTCGACGTCGCGAGTGCTGTCGCGAAGCGCATGCCAAGCGAGCAGGGAGCCACCGACCATGACCAACGTCTGTTGATTCCCGGTCGGCAGCTGCTCGGCGACCTCCCGCAGGAAGGCACGGATGTCGTCACCGGTGAGCTCCAGGTCAGGCATGGGCCACCTCGCGCTCGCGCCACAAGGTGGCTTCGTCGAGGACCAGCCCCCGCTCGCGCAGCTGAACCGGGGTGCATGCTCGGCGTGCTTGAAGCATTCGGGGTGTGCCGGGGGTCGTCCACTCGCCCTCCAGTGCGGGCACCCGCCGGGTCCAGGCCGGGCGCGGCCGATGTGTGTCGTCGGCCAACGTCTCGGCGATCCCGGCCAACAGCGTGTCCACCATGTCGGACCCGGACGGGGCCGGAGGTTTGCGAATCGCCCGCGGGATGGCTTCGGGATGCAGGGCCAGCTGATCAAGGACCGCGCGAAAACGGGTCCAGTCAGGGCTGTCGCCGAACGCAGTCCTGCGCCAAGCCGTAGTGAGATCGGCGAGGGCGACCCGTCCGTCCGGCAGCGCGCCGGACGTCGGTGTCATCGTTCGCCGGCGCGTGGTCGTCACGCGCAGGTCACGGCCCGCCGCTGCCAGGACGGTGCGGAGCATCCCCACGGTCGGGTCCACCCGACCGGACTCGATCCGGACGACCGAGGAAGCAGAGACGCCGGCGAGGACGGCGAGGCGACGAACGGACAGCCCAGCGTCCGCACGCGCACGCTTCACAAGTTGACTGGCCTCCACGCCGTAAGCATATCTGGGTACAACTCCGGAAGCAACGCTTGGCGACTCGGTGACCGAGGGGGCCGGGTGACGAGATGGCCGTCAGCATCCGCGACTTTATCGCCTATTGGGGGGCTCAGCGACGGGGCTGTGTCGCAGGCCAGTGGGCAAGCGAGGTGAGTGGGTGTTGCCACACAGCGCAACATCGGCCGAATATTGCCCTCTGTGGCAACACGCCCCGGTGACCGATGCCGACCCTGCGCCGACACGCCGCAGCGGCCACCTCGGTCGGCAGCCGCTCAGCCAGCGCCGCCCGGCGGGTGGCGCGGTCCCAGCTCGCCGTCGGGCAAGCACTTGTCTCAGGCCCCGTTGACAACTATTATTGTCAAACGTGCGAATCACCGAAAGCGCCCGACGGCACGGCGTCGAGGAGGCCGACATCTTGCACGCCTTCGCCGTAGCCGTGCGATCCATCGCCCAGTGATCTCATGCCACCAGTAGAACGCCGAGAGGTCGAAGCGCCGCCGGTCGGGCCTTCGACCCCTGAGGCTGAACATGCCACGGAGATGGCGTGGCTGGACAATCTGGACGTCGAGGTCACTCCGGCCGATCACACCGACGACCTCGCCCGCGTCGGCGCTGCTGCCTTACGGCTCGCGGAAGATGAGCGGTCGCTGGAGGAGGCGATTCACCACGCCCGGGAACGCGGTCGGAGCTGGACGGAGATCGCCCTACGGCTGGGCGTCAGCCGGCAGGCCGCTCGTCAGCGGTACAGCGGGGCAGTCGGCTAGCAGCTTCGCTGGCCGAGCGGGTGTTGCCATACAGCCAGCGCCCGCCCGACGGGTCCCCGCGGTCCCCAGCTCGTACTTCGGGGTCACCAGCCACGACGGTCTGCAAGCAGTGCACGTACGGCGTCCGCGCCAGGGGTGCCCGGGTCGTGCGGGGCGAGCACCGCGACGTCGAGCCCGGCGCGTACCTGCGCGCGAGCCAGGTCGAGCAAGAACGGCGCGACGTGATCGTCGGCCGACCGGGGGAACGAGGACGCCAAGTGCAGCACCCGCACCGCTATCGGCCGCCGGCTCGGTGGGCGTCGGAGCGGTGCG
>JBBSUR010000240.1:0-3097 GCA_038234255.1 Mycobacteriales bacterium
GTCACGATGGCCGACGACCCCAAGCCCGCCCAGCGGTCCCGGTCCGGGCACGCTGCTTCGGGCACCAGGGACGACGCCTGCCGATGAGGCACCGCGACCACGACCGCGTCGGCCGGCACGTCCTGCTCGGCGGTGCGGACCAGGAACGAGTCCTCGCTGCGGTCGATCCGGACGGCTCTTTCGCGGTCGTGAACCTTCACGCCGACGTCGGCGAGGTGGCGCCGCGTCGCGGTGTCATGGATCTCACCGAGTGGCACGGCCGGGATCCCCAGGTCACCGGAACGCACGCGTTCGAGCAGACCGGTCCGGAAGACCCGCGCAGCGAGGGCGAGGGACGCCTCGTCGATGTTGATGTTGAGCGCCCCCACGGCGATCAGCCCCCACAGCCGGGACAGCGCAGCGTCGCTCTGTCCTGCCCCTCGCAGCCAACCGCCGAACGTCTCCCGGTCGTTCGCCGGGTCGTCGGGGTCGACGCCCCTCAGCGCTGCCATCGCCAGCGCGGCTCGCGCGCGTTCGCGCACCGACAACGCGGAGTAGCGCATCAGAGAGGGGGCGAGGTGGGCAGGTGCGATCCCGTGCCTGGTACGACGCAGCCGCTGCGGCGCGAGGTGCCTGCGCAAGACCGGGATGTCGAGCCGCTCCTGCACCGGAACCATCGCCTCGGCACCGAGCCGGCATACCAGCTCGAGGTACTCGGTGTAGCACCGGAGCAGCACGTGCTGACCAGTGTCCACACTCAGCCCGTCCCGGACGAACGAGTAGGCCGCACCACCGAGACGCGGGCGGGTCTCCAGCACAGTCACCCGCCAGCCGTGGTCGGCGAGCTCGAGGGCGGCGCGTACGCCGGCAAGACCACCGCCGATCACGACGGCGTGCCCGCACGACTCGTTCTCCCGTGTCATGCCGACCCCGAGACGAGTGCCCGGGCGGCCACCGCAGCCTTGGTCGCGGCGGGCAGCGAGAGCCGGCAGGCACGGATCTGCTCCGGATCGCCGGCGATCCGGCCCAGCAGGCGGTGGTAGATCCCGGCCATCGTGGCGGTGCAGGCCCTGCTGCGGCGGTCCAGCATCGGCAACAGCCGGAGACCGCGCTGGTACCACGCCTCGGCGCGCTCGGCCTCGAAGCGGACCAGTGTCGCGAACCGGTCCGGTGGGTCAGACAGCCGCCCGTCGGCGTCCACGTCAAGGGTGCAGCCGAACCTCGCCAGGTCCTCCTGGGGAAGGTAGATCCGGCCTACCAGCCGGTCCTCACGCAGGTCGCGCAGGATGTTGGTCAGCTGGAGCGCGATGCCGAGGGCGTTGGCCAGCTCCCAGCACGCGTCGAGCCCGGGCGGTTCGTAGATGCCCAGGGAGAGCCGCCCGACCGACCCGGCGACGCAGGTGCAGTATCCGGTCAGGTCCTCGAACGTGTCGTACCGGTGCACGCTCACGTCCGCCCGGCAGCCGGCGACGAGCTCGTCGAACGCGCCCATTGGTATCGGGAACCGTCGTTGCACGTCACGCAGGGCGAGCAGGACCGGGTCATCGCCGAAGGCGTCGAGATCGTGCAACCGTTGCTGGACCGCCGCGAGCTGGTCGAGCTTGTCGGTGTCTGGGAGGATGCCGTCGCCCAGGTCGTCGATGCGACGTGCCATCGCGTACACCGCAGCCAGGGCACGGCGTTTCGCCCTGGGGAGCAGCCGGATGCCGTAGGCGAAGTTGCGCGCCTGCTCGCGGGTGATTCGCTCGCACACGGCGTAGGCCGCATCGACCTCGTTGACCTGCACGGTGCTCATGGGGGGTTCATCCCGCGCTCCGCACGCTGGCGCGGAGCCAGCTGGCAGCCACCTGGGCGGAAGTTGGCTTGGGTAGGCCGGGCAGCGGGTCGTAACCGCACCGGCGCAGCCCGTCGGCGGCCGCCCGGCCACCGTTCACGTAGCCGGACACCGCGATCCGGGCCCAGCCGTGCAGGGTCGAGACCAGCACTGCTCCCGAGTCCAGCCAGGACCTGGCCCGGTCGGTCTGGTACCCGACGAGCGCAGCCAGCTCCGGCGTGGCCTGCGCCTCCCCGAGCGCGCTCTCGGGTACCCGGAAGCGGCGAAGGTCCTCCTGGGGGAGGTAGACCCGCCCGCGAAGGTAGTCCTCAGCCAGGTCCTGCCAGTGCTCGAGCAGCTGCAGGGCGGTGCAGACGCCGTCCGAGAGCGCCTTCCGCTCCGGCGTGGCGCAGTCGAAGAGGTGCAGCACCAGCTGTCCGACCGGGTTGGCGGAGAGCGCGCAGTAGCCGAGCAGGTCGTCGAACGTCTCGTAGCGGTCGACCTCCTGGTCCATCAGGTTGGCCTCCACCAGGTCGAGCCACGGCTGGATCGGGATCCGGTGTCGTCGCACCATCGAGGCCAGGCCGGCCACCTCGCCGAGCTCGGGCCGTTCCCCGTCGTACAGCCGACACACGTCCACCGCGATCGCCTTGAGCGCCACGGCACGCTCGCCGGGCGACTCGTCACCTACGTCATCGACGTGCCGGGCGTAGCGGTAGACGCCGAGCAGGTCCTCGCGCACCTGTCTGGGCAGGATCCGCATCGCGACCGGAAAGTTCTCCTCGGTCATCGGCTGCCACGTCCCACGGTGAGTCTCGGTCCGCCGCTCGCCACCAGCCTGAGCCGTCGGGGCCGTTCGACCTGGGCCGCCGCGCGCACGGCTGTGACGACGCCCGCGGCGTCCAGGCCGTGCGCGGCCAGCACCGCGGAACGGCTCCCGTGCGGCAGGTACGTCGTGGGGAGACCGAGGCAACGTACCGGCACATCGACCCCACGCTCGCGCAGCGCACCGGCCAGACGCGAGCCCACTCCGCCCGCTCGCAGACCGTCCTCGACGGTGACCACCAGCCGAAAGCGCTCAGCCAGGTCGAGAAGAACGTCGCTCACCGGTAGCACCCACCGCGGGTCGACGACCGTGCAGGCGATCCCGTCCTCCGCGAGCCGCTCGGCCGCTTCGAGCACGGTGTTCGCCATCGCACCCACCGAGACCAGGAGCACAGGGTCGACCGACCCTTCACGAAGCACATCGACGTCGCCGGTGCGCCGGCTTGCCGCGATCGCGTCGCCGAGCTCGGCCTTGGGAAA
>JBBSUR010000241.1:0-3072 GCA_038234255.1 Mycobacteriales bacterium
ATAGGTCGCCGCCGAGCCCAGCCGAGTCGTCCACGCGGATGCCATGACCGAGCCCGTCTGGCTCGTGCTCGGGCTGGGCAACCCCGGCCCGTCCTACGCCGGTCATCGGCACAACGCCGGCTTCCTGGTGCTCGACCTGCTTGCCGAGCGGGCCGGTGGCCCCTTCAAGGCCCACAAGGGCCGGGCCGACCTCGTCGAAGGGCGCCTGGTCGGCGTCCGTGCGCTGCTGGCCAAGCCGAAGTGCTACATGAACGCCTCCGGCGGTCCGGCCGCGAGCCTGCGGGACTTCTTCCGGGTGCCGACGGAGCGGATCGTCGTCGTCCATGACGAGCTCGACCTCCCGTACGGCACGGTGCGCCTCAAAGCCGGGGGCGGCGACAACGGCCACAACGGCCTGAAGTCGCTGACCTCGTCCCTGGGCAGCAAGGACTACCTGCGCGTGCGGTTCGGGATCGGCCGGCCTCCCGGCCGGCAGGACCCGGCCGACTACGTGCTGTCGAACTTCTCCGCCGTCGAGCGCAAGGAGCTCGGCTTCCACGTCGACCGGGCCGCGGACGCGGTCCAGGCGCTGCTGTCGGGACCGCTCGAGGCGGCGCAGAACACCTTTCACGCCGACGTACCCTGACCGATGCCCGCGCTCCTTGCCGCCTTCCTTGTCGTGCTCACCTCGGCCGCCGTGCTGGTGCTCGAGGTGCTCGTCAGCCGGCTCGTCGCGCCGTACGTCGGACTCACCCTGGAGACCTACACCGCCGCGATCGGGGTTGCGCTGGCGGCGATCGCCGCGGGCGCTGCGCTCGGCGGCCGGCTCGCCGACGCCGTCGATCCGCGGCGGTGGCTGGGCCTGGCGATCGCCTTCGGAGGCGCCCTGCTGCTCGGGGCCCGGCCCACCGTGTTCGCCGTCGGCGACGGCTTCCGGGGCACCGGTCCGGTCGGCACCATCGTGCTGGTTGCGGTCGCCGTCGGGCCGTCTGCGCTGTTGCTGTCGACCGTCAGCCCAGGAGTGGTCAAACTACGGCTGCGCACCCTCGCCGAGACCGGCCAGACTGTCGGCCGGCTGTCTGCGGCGGGGACGCTCGGAGCGCTCGCCGGCACGTTTCTCACCGGTTTCGTGCTGTTGTCCGCGCTGCCGACCTCGCGCCTGCTGCTGGCCACCGGGTTGCTGCTGGTGGCCACCGGACTGGTCGTCGCGGTGACGCTGCCGTCGGCCGTACGCCCGAAGCCACTCGTCGCCGCCGTCACCCTCGCTGGGCTCACCGCCGGCTGGCTGGTGCTCGCCGACGGCCCATGTCAGGTGGAGACCCGCTACTACTGCGCCAGCGTGACCGCCGATCCGAACCGGCCCGGCGGCCGGACTCTGGTGCTGGACGGCCTGCGCCATTCCTACGTCGACCTGGACGACCCGGCCTATCTGGAGTTCGCCTACACCCGACGGATCGCCGACGTGCTGGCGGTGCAACCGCCCGGACCGCTGGACGTCCTGCACCTGGGTGGCGGCGGCTTCTCGGTACCGCGTCATCTGGCCGCCGTCCGGGCCGGGTCGCGCAGCACCGTCCTGGAGGTCGACCCGCAGATCCCAGAGATCGGGCGCGAGTTCCTGGGCCTGGTGACCGGCGAGGACCTGGCGGTCGTCGTGGGGGACGCCCGCACCTCGATCGCCGAGCAGCCCGCCGGGAGCTTCGACGTGGTGGTCGGCGACGCGTTCGGCAGCCTGGCGGTGCCGTGGCACCTGACGACCGCGGAGATGATCGCCGAGATCCGCCGGGTGCTGCGGCCCGGCGGCGTCTACGTGCTCAACGTCATCGACTTCCCACCGCTGGCGTTCGCCGAGGCCGAGGCGGCGACGCTGCTCGCCGCCTTCGAGGATGTGGCGTTGATGGCTCCGCCGGCAGTACGCAGCGAGCGCGGCGGAAACCTGGTCCTGGTGGCGAGCGACCGGGCGCTGCCGGTCGACCGGCTCGGGTCGCTGGCGGCGGATCGGGGCGAGGCGGGCTCGGTGGTCGGCCGCGCGGAGGTGGAGCGGTTCGCGGGCGACGCGCAGGTGCTCACCGACGACGATGCCCCGGTCGACCAGTTGCTCACGCCGTACTCCCCGCCGGTGGCCTGACGGTCGTCGTTCCGACCCGCAGTTCGCCCGTTCCCGTCGTCCGGCCCCGTCGTCCGGCTCTCTGGTCACCGGGCTTTCCGGTCGCCCAACTTTTCCGGTCACCCAACCGATCATGCCGGTGTCGCGGTGATCGGCTGGGTGACCGTCCACGCGGGCAGCGGCGCGAAAGCTCACCCAGCCGACCTTGCCGGCGTTGCGGCGTGATCGGTTGGGGGGACCGGCGACCGGGGCGACCGGGGGTCGGGGGACCGGGAAGCGGGGGTTGTGGACCCGGCGGCCTCGCGGGGCCGCACTACCAGTGGGAACATGGGCTGCGGCCTCCGCCCAGCCTATGCCCGAGGTATGCCGGGTGACGCACCGGCGACGCCGGCTGTCCGGCCGACCCCGCCCACGTAGGCTGACCGGGACGCCGGGAAGCGCCCGGCCCCCGCGCCCCCGGTCTCCCGGCCGTGCGGAAGTTTCGCGTTGCCCACCCCGGTTGCCCACCCCGGTTGCCCACCCCGGCTGCCCACCCCGGCCCCACCCACCCCCGCCGCAGAGAGGGTCCCCGTGTCGCTCGCCGGACTGCTCGACATCGTCACCGGCGACCCCGCACTGCAGCGGGTCCTGCAGACCCCCGCCCTGCCGAAGGTCGAGCTGACCGGCCCGCCTGGGCTGCGCCCATTCGTCATCGTCGGCCTCGTCCGGCAGGGCCGCACCGTGCTCGCCGTTACGGCGACCGGCCGCGAGGCCGAGGACCTGGTCGCCGCGCTCGGCAGCCTGCTCGAACCCGACCGGGTGGCGCTCTACCCGAGCTGGGAGACCCTGCCGCACGAGCGGCTCAGTCCGCGCGCCGACACGGTCGGCCGGCGGCTGGCCGTGCTGCGCCGGCTGAAGCACCCCAGCCCCGTCGCCGGTCCGGGGGCCGACCCCGCCACCGGTCCGCTCGACGTGGTCGTCGCCCCGGTCCGCAGCGTCCTGCAGCCCCA
>JBBSUR010000242.1:0-3068 GCA_038234255.1 Mycobacteriales bacterium
GCCGCGACCAGCCGCTGCGGATCCTTGACCAGGTCGGTGCCGAGCAGCAGGAAGTCGCCTCGCACCATCGTGGACGCGAGGGTCGACAGCAATCGGGTGCGCTCGACGGGCAACAGGTTGCCGATCGTGCCGCCGAGGAAGGCGACCAGCCGTCGACCGCCGGTTGGCAGCAGGGGCAGGTGCTGCTCGAAGTCGCCGACGACGGCGTGCACGTCGACGTCGGGGTACTCCGCACCGATCAGCTTGCCGGCCATGGTCAGCACCGACTCGTCCACGTCGAAGGGGACGAAGCGGCGCAGCGTGCCGGCATCGTGCAGCGCGTCGAGCAGCAGCCGGGTCTTGTCCGACGTGCCGCTGCCGAGCTCGACAAGAGTGTCCGCTCCGGTGAGGGCGGCGATCTCGGCCGAGCGCTGCGCCAGCACCGCGCGTTCACACCTGGTCGGGTAGTAGCCGGGCAACCGGGTGATCTCGTCGAAGAGCTCCGAACCACGGGCGTCGTAGAACCACTTGGGCGGCAAGGTCTTCAGCCTTGCGGTCAGTCCGGCGCGGACATCGGCCTCCAACGCCCGGCGCATTGCGTCCGGGCCGAGGTGGCGGTCGAGGGTGAGCGGACAGGCGTCGGTCACGGGCATCCGTTCTCCAGAGGATCGATGGACACGTCCAGCTCGGGATCGACGACGAGCAGGGAGCGGTCCGCTACGTCCGCCCAGCCCGGGCCGTCGTCGGACGGCTCGGAGGCCACCACCACCCCCGCCTCCTCGCGGCGCCAGGACAGCGTGTCCCCCCAGGTCGTCGCGGCGATCGTGCGTCCGTCGGTCGCGAGCAGGTTGAGCCGGGCGTCGGGGGCGGACGCGGCGACTGCGAGCACCGTGCCGCCCAGCGCGTCGGCCAGGGCCTGTCCCGCGTCCAGCCGCTCGGCGACCAGGGCCGCGACGAAGGCGCTGTCCACGGTGGAGCCGATCGCGGCCAGCGAGGTGGTCGACACCATCGGGGCCACCGACGCGACCGGCACCGCCCCGTTGTGCGACACCAGGACGCCGTTCGGCAGCAGGAACGGCGCACACGCCTCCTCCCCACCCGGACCGCCGCCGGTCGCCGACCGCACGGCCGCGAGCATGCAGCCGGTGCGGACGACTCCAGCCAGGGACGCGAAAGAGAAGTCCGCCCACAGCGGGCTCGCGCGCCGGTAGCGCGCCGGTTCGGCCCGCTCTGCGGAGAACCAGCCGACCCCGAAGCCGTCGGCGTTGACGGTGCCGTAGCGCTGGCGACGTGGCGTCCACGACTGGCGCAGCAGCCCGTACGGCGGGTCGAGCAGCACCTCCTGCAGCGTCCGGGGAGCACCCAGCCAGGCCGCGTGCCTACACATCAGCGTGCCTAAACATCAGTGGCGGTACGGAACCCGGTGAAGATCTGACGTCGCACCGGAAGGTCCCAGTTGCGAAAGGTCGTGCGCACCGCGGTCGTGTGCGTCGCCCACGAGCCGCCGCGCAGCACCCGGTAGTCGCCGCCGTAGAACACCTCGGAATATTCGCGGTAGGGGAAGGCGCGGGTGCCCGGATACGGGTCGAAGCCGGAGCTGGTCCACTCCCACACGTCGCCGACCAACTGCTCCACGCCGTACGCCGACGCCCCGGCCGGGTAGGCGCCGACCGGCGCGGGACGGCTCGAACGACCGCCGAGGTTGGCCCGATCCGGCGTCGGATCTCCGTCGCCCCAGGGGTATCGGCGCAGCCGCTGCGCGACCGGATCCCACCCGCAGGCCTTCTCCCACTCCGCCTCGGTGGGCAGGCGTCGACCCGCCCAGCGGGCGTAGGCGTCGGCTTCGTACCAGCAAACGTGCTGCACCGGAGCATCGGGTTCGATCGGCTCGACCTCGCCGAACCGGGTGCAGGTCCAGCCACCGGCGCCGTCGGCGGTCCAGGTCATTGGTGCCCGTCGGCCGGAGGACTGCAGGTGCGCCCACCCGGCTTCGGTCCACAGTCGCGGGTCGCGGTAGCCACCGGCCTCGACAAAGGCGGCATAGCGGCGGTTGCTGACCGGGAACCGGTCCAGCCGGAAGGACGGCAGCTCCACCCGGTGAGCCGGCCGCTCGTTGTCCAGTGCCCACGGGTCGGTGTCGGTGCCCTGCGCGGATTCTCCCCCGGCGACGAGCACGTCGTCGTGCGGGCGGACGACCCGGCCGGCGGGTGGCTCTGCGCCCGGCGCCAGGGTGCGGGGACCGCCACGCAGCTGCAGCGTCGCCAGCATCGTCTCGTCGTGCATGTGCTCGTGCTGGACGACCATGCCGAACACGAAGCCGTCCCGGACCAGCGGCGCCCCGTCGAGCGGAGTGCGCTCCAGCACGTCGAAAACATGGGACCGCACCCCAGACAGGTAGGCCCGGGCGTCGGCCGGTCCCAGTATCGGGAGGGTGGGCCGGCTCGCGCGTGGATGCTCGAAAGCGTCGTAGAGCAGGCCGATCTCGGGGCGCAGCGGCTCGACACCGGCGACGGCGCGCAACAGCCAGAACTCCTCGTAGTTGCCGATGTGCGCCAGGTCCCAGACCAGCGGTGACATCAGCGGCGACACCTGACGGGTGAGATCGAGGTCGTCGAGCCCTTCCAGGAGCGCCAGGGAACGTGAGCGGCTGACGGTCAGCTCGGCTGCGATGCGTTCGGCGGTGATCACGCGGCCACCCGCAGATTCCCGACCAGCAGTTGTTCGACGCAGACGCCGGCTGCATGCGCGTCGAGCAGGTCGTCGGCCGGACAGCGGCCGCGGGCGGGGTAGCGCTCGATGTAGGCCAGGACCGCCACGGCGAGCTCGGGTGCGCCCATCCGAGGCAACGCCTCGGCGGCGGCCTCCAGGCAGCCTTGCGCTGCTCGGGCGAGGGCGACGTCGGAGGTGGCCAATCGAGCCGCGTCCGTCCAGCGACCCTCGACCGCGGCGCAGGCCGCCCTCGCGCGGTCGGCCGCCCCGTCGTCATCCAGGACGGCAGCTGCCACCGCCACCGCGACCGGCCACCACGGGTCCGGCAGCATGTCGAGGTAGCGCAGCTCGAGCCAGCCGCGCAGCCGGACCGGCGGGAA
>JBBSUR010000243.1:0-3048 GCA_038234255.1 Mycobacteriales bacterium
CTGCTCGAGGTGTCAGAGGGCCGGATCGTCGGGATCACCAACTTCCTCGGGGCTGCCCTGTTCAGGTTGTTCGGTCTGCCGGACCATCTCGCTGCACCGGACGACGTCGTCGAGACCGGTCAGCTCCAGTAGGCGCTGCAGTTCCCGGCCGGCGCTGCGGAGGCGGAGGGACTCGACTCAGCTCAGGAGACCGCGAGCACGATCTTGCCGATGTGGGTGCTGGCTTCCATGAGCCGGTGCGCCTGTGCTGCGTCCTTCAGCGGCAGGACGCGGTCGATGACCGGTCGCACGTCGCCGGCTTCGATGGCCGGCCACACCCCGCCGAGCACGGCCGACACGATTGCCGCCTTCTCGGTGGCGGAGCGGGCCCGCAGCGAGGTGGCGTGCACGGACGCCCGCTTGGCCAGCAGCGCGCTCAGATCGAGCTCCCCCGTGATCCCGCCCTGCAGGCCGATGACGACCAGCCGGCCTCCGGGCGCGAGGGCCTGCACGTTGCGGGCCAGGTAGGAGGCGCCCATGTTGTCGAGCACCACATCGGCGCCCCGGCCGTCGGTCAGCTCGCGGACAACCTCGACGAAGTCCTCGTCGTTGTAGCGGATCGCCCGCTCGGCGCCGAGTTGCTCGGCGCGCTCCGCCTTCTCGGCCGATCCCACCGTGCACAGCACCCGGGAGCCGTTGCGTACCGCCAACTGGATGGCCATCGTCCCGACCCCGGAGGTGCCGCCGTGCACCAGCAGCACCTCGCCCGGCTGCAGTGCGGCGAGCTGGAAGACGTTGGACCACACCGTGCAGACGACCTCGGGCAGGGCAGTGGCCTCGACGAGGCTGATCCCAGCCGGGACCGGCATGAGCTGGCCCACGGGCACGGCGACGAGGCAGGCGTAGCCGCCGCCGGTCAGCAACGCGCAGACCTCGTCGCCGATCTCCCAGCCGGCGACGCCCGCCCCCAGGGCAGAGATCCGGCCGGAGCACTCGAGGCCTGGGTAGGGCGAGGCGCCGGCCGGTGGAGCATAGAAACCCCTGCGCTGCAGCACATCCGCGCGGTTGACCGCTGTAGCGACCACCTCCACGAGCACCTCGCCGGGGCCGGCGACGGCGTCGGGCACGTCGCTGAGGGTGAGGACGTCGGCGTCCCCGTACCGGGGCAGGGTGATGGCGCGCATTCGCTCACCTTGTCATCCGGCGCTGGACGCTGGGATTGCCTGCCGCCCGCCACGGGTGAGGTCAGCGCCCGACGTACTCCCAGTGCCAAGCCTCCGGTCGGCTGGAGCCCTGGCCGGCCCAGCCCGGGTGCACCCAGCCGTACAACGGGGCGTTGGCCAGCATCCACAGATGCGCCTCGGACCCGAAGGTCTGCACGCCGCCGCACAGGTCGACCGCCAGGCCCCAGCCGTGCTGGCTGCGACCGGGGGTGGCGGCCAGCCCCGGCTTGTCCCTGAAGACCTGGACCTGCGCGGGGAAGCTGCGGTAGGAGTCGGTGACGCACAGCGGTGCGCCGGTTGCCGCCTGGCGCGCCGCGTTCAGCGCGTCGAAGGCCTGCGCGGCATCGGTACGCAGCCGGTGCCCGCCACCGACGGGCAGCGGGCACAGTCCGGCGTCGGACAGGAAGCCGTTGGCCTCGCCGTACGGGCTCGGGGGCTGACACCCCCCGGGCCCGCCGGACGTGCCAGCGGTGCCGCTCCAGTCCGCCCACGCCCCCGACCCGACCGCGGCTGCGGCCGCCGCGGTCGCGGCACGCGCGCGCTCGGCGGCCTGGATCTGGGCAACCATCCGGGCCGAGATCGCCCGGGCCTGGCTCTGCGCTGCCGCGCGGGCCCGTCGCTGCTCGGTCGCCAACGCGGCGGCCTGCTCGACGGCCCTGGCCTGGTCCAACCGAGCGGCCGCTGCAGACAGTTCCGCGGTCAGTCGGTCGCTCTTGGCCACCAGCCCAGCCAGCCGACCGTCAAGTTCCTGCCGCTGCGCAAGGGCAGCCCGGCGCAATTCGTCGGACTGCTCGAGCGCCGCGCTGGCGCCGGCCTGCTGCTCCGTCAGTCCCCGGGCGAGTTCCGCGCGCGAGACGCCGAGCCGGCGGACGGACTTCTGCACGTACGCCAAATCGGCCAGTGCGCGCGGGTCACCGTTCAGCAGCGCCGTGACGGCGGGGGGCATGCCGCCCTTGTAGGCCGACCGGGCCAGCCCGGCGAGCGCCGAGCGCGAGTCGTCGGCGGCGTCCCGCATCGCGTCGTGCGTGGCACCGGCGGCGAACTGGGCCTGGGTGAGCCGGGCCAGTTCCTGCGCCGCCGCCTCGTAGGCAGTGGCCTCGTCGGCGAGCTCGGCTCCGGCACGGTCCACCGCGGCGTTGAGCGAGGCGACCTGCCGACTCAGCGAGGCCGCGTCGTCCGAAGGAGCGGCAGCGGCAGTACCGGGAGCGGCCCCCAGGACGAGAGCGCCCGTCAGGGCAACGCCGAGCGCCCGCAGGCACGACGTGGACAGGGGAGGCAAGGGGAGGCTTCCTGGGCTGCGGAGGAGGATCTGTACGTGCTTCGACCGGCCGACGGCCCGGCTGAAGCAGCGGATGGCAGGGTGGGCGACGTGTCGGATGCCGAGGTCGCCGTCGCCCCCGCCTTCGTCCCCGACGTCGCCTTCGTGTTGGGCGGGGGTGGGCTCCTGGGTGCCGGCGAGGCGGGCATGCTGCGGGCGCTGCTGGAGGCCGGCATCGCGCCGGACCTGATCGTCGGGACCTCCGTCGGCGCGCTGAACGGCGCCTTTGTCGCGGCGGACCCGAGCGTCGAGACGACCGTACGGTTGGCCGAGCTCTGGCGCGGACTCTCGGCCGCGGGTGGGGTCTTCAGCGGCTCGTTCGCCGACCGGGTCGGCACGGCCGTGCGCAGCCGTACTCACCTGCACGGTCGCGGGCCGCTGCGCCAGCTGCTCGCCGACTCCCTGCCGGTCCAGCGGATCGAAGACCTCGCCGTGCCGTTCCAGTGCGTGGCCGCCTCCATCGAACGAGCGGCCGAGCACTGGTTCACCACCGGCTCGCTGTCCGACGCGGTGATGGCCTCGGCCGCC
>JBBSUR010000244.1:0-3032 GCA_038234255.1 Mycobacteriales bacterium
GATCATCAGCCCGGCGCAGAGGTCGGGTCGCCGGATCGCCGCGATGTGTACGACCCCACCGCCCAGGTCGTGCCCGACCAGCGGGACCGGGCCGAGGTCCAGGTGCTCGATCCAGGCGTTGAGCCGGTCGGCCTGTGCGTCGAGCGACAGGTCCCGGCCCTCACCGGCCGGGATGCTGTCGCCGTAACCGGTCAGCTCGAAGGCCAGCACCCGCAACTCGGGCAGCAGCGGTACGACGTGCCGCCACAGCGCCGACGACGTCGGGATCCCGTGGACGAGCACGACGGGAGAGCCGGAGCCCTGCTCCAACCACCGCAGTGGCGTTCCGTCGAGGGTCGTCGTGCGGCTCTGCATGGGGCTCCTCGTCACATGGCGGGCAGACCCCCCGACGGCTACCCGACCTCGTACGGACTACTCCGATGATCAGCGGACCTGTCGACAGCATCGCAGCCAACGCGCCTCTCAGCCGGTCAGCGCTAGCCGGTCCGCGGCTGCGGGCCTCCGCGCAGCGCGCCGGGCGGCTCAGCCGCGCGCCCGCCGCAGCAGGCGGCGGGCGGTGGTCCACACCCGCCGGGCGACGGGGCCGGCGAGGCGCTCGCCCGCCTCGAGCGTGCCGGACGTCCCTGCGCCGGGCGCCTCACCGTCCTCGAGCGCCGCATCCCGGACGCCGGCTCGCGCCGCCTCGACCTGGGCGGTGAAGGCCAGCCCCAGGTAGATCGCGAGAGAGGTGAGCTGCGCCCACACGAGCAGGGCCATGATGCTGGTCAGCTGCCCGTAGATGGCTCCGAAGCTCCCGGACTGCCTGAGATAGAACGACAAGAGGCTGGTGAAGCCCATCCACAGCATCAGCGACGTCGCGGCCGCGGGAGCCAACCAGGACCAGCCCGCCGGTTGTCGACGCCGTGGGCTGTACCGCATCAGCACGGTGATCGCGGCCAGGCTGAGCAGCAGGCTGACCGGCCAGCGCAACACCGTCAGCAGTGTGCGGTCGACGCCGTACACCTGCTCCAGCGACTCGGCCGCCGCCGAGCCTGCCAGGATGAGCAGGAAACCCAGCAGGGCCGGCAGGCCGGCGACGACGGCGAGCACCGCCGCCCGGCCGTACTTGTGCAAGCTGGGCCGGTCCCGCGAGATGCCGTAGATGCGGTTGGCGCCGCGCTCCACCTGGCCCATCGCCACCGTCAGGGCTGCCAGACCGGTCAGCAGGCCCAGCACCAAGGCCGCCGCCGCGGTGTCCTCGCGCTCCTCGCCGGTCAGCCCGACCTCCAGCGTCCGCCGGAACAGCTCGCCGTCGTTCCCGGGCGCCAGCGACAGCACCGTCTGGCGCAGCACCCGGCCAACGCTTTCGGTGTGCAGCGTGCCGGTCAGGCCGATGGCGGCGATGGTCAACGGCACGATGGCCAGGCACAGTTGGAAGGCCAGCGCGCGCGAGCTGGAGAAGCCGTCGCCGTAGCGGAAACGCACGAAGGTGTCGCGGGCCAGCCGGCGCAGGCCGATGCGGCGGACGGTCAGCCGGGCCTGGTCGGCGGACAGCTCGTCGCCGGCCGGGAGCCCCGGCTCGGGCACCCGGGTGACGGAGGTCATTGCGGCAGCAGCACGGTCAGCGCACCGGGCTCCACGTGCACCTGCAGCACGCTCGCCCGGCCGACGGGGTCGCCGTCGTACTCGCACTGCCGGGGCCGCGCGGTGCGCACCTCGACCCGGCGCACCTGCAGGCGCTCGAGCCGCCGGTCGGAGACCCGGCTGCCGCGGAGCACCCGCCCGGCGACCCGCAACCAGTCGACCGGTCCCCGTGGGGCCACGACGGCGACGTCGAGTAGGCCGTCGTCGGGCCGGGCGTCGGGCAGCAGCTCCAGGCCGCCCTGCAGCCGACCGACGTTGGCGATGAGCACAGCCCGGACCCGCCGACGCCGGGGCGGTCCGTCGTCGGCGGTGATCGTGCACCACAGGGCGTTGTCGCGCAGGTGGCCGAGGCCCGACAGGACGTACGCCGGCCAACCCCACCGGGCCTTGAGCGCCGGCGAGGTGTCCGCCATCATCGCCGCGTCGAAGCCGATGCCGGCCATCACGGTGAACCGGCGGACCCTCTCCCGGTCCCCGTCCAGGGTCGCGCACCCGACGTCGAGCTGCCGGGGGCGGCCGCGCAGGGCCACCTCCACCGCGGTGGGCAGGTCCAGTGGCAGGTCCAGGTTGCGGGCCAGCAGGTTGCCGGTGCCGGTCGCAAGCAAGGCCAGCGCCGTCCCGGTGTGTGCCAGCGCGCTGGCGGCCGCCATGACCGTGCCGTCACCGCCGGCGACGACGACCACGTCGGCGCCGGCCTCGACGGCCGCGTGGGCCTGCCCCGTCCCGCCGTCCGACGGCGTCGTCTCCCGCCAGGTCCCGAACTCGTGGCCGAGCTCGGCGCAGCGCCCTTCCAGCAGGGTGCGCAGTCCCTGCGGGTCGTCCAGCTTCAGCGGGTGGACGACCGCGTCCACCCTCATCCGCGCACCTCCTGGGGCGTCGGTTCGTCTGCCGCGTGCTCCGGCGCGGACCCGCCCTCGCCGGTGCCGTCCAGCACGCCGGCCAGCGGCTCGGGGAACCGGGCCCGAAGCACCAACCAGGCCGACACCACGATCGCGAGGCAGGCCTGTACGAGGGAGCCCGCGACGTCGAGCGGGAAGTGCAGCCCCCGGTAGAGCCGGGACCAGGCCACCGCCACCGGCACGACCAACAGCAGCCCGGCCGCGGCGCGCAGGGCCCAGGCCGGCCCGCCCCCGAACGGAGCGGACCGGGCGCGCAGGAGCAGGACGATGGCCAGTGAGCCGTACAGCGCGATGGCGGCGCTGGTGTGACCGGAGGGGAAACTGGACGTCGGAGCGGCCTGGTCGAGCTGCACGACGTCGGGCCGGGCCCGCGCCACGACCAACTGGGTGGTGACGAAGACCAGCGCCTGCACGGTGACGGCCAGGACCACGAACGCCGACTCCCGCCAGCGGCCCAGCGCCAGGCGCAGGACGACGGCGGCGGCCACCATCGCCGGGACGATGGTGCGC
>JBBSUR010000245.1:0-3014 GCA_038234255.1 Mycobacteriales bacterium
AATGCCTTTTTGGCCACGAAAATCTCGTTCATCAACGCGATGGCGGAGGTGTGCGAGGCAACCGGTGGCGACGTGACGATGCTGAGCAAGGCGCTGTCGTACGACGACCGGATCGGCGGGCGCTTCCTGCATGCCGGGCTCGGCTTCGGGGGCGGCTGCCTGCCCAAGGACATCCGGGCGTTCATGGCCCGCGCCGGGGAGCTCGGGGTCGACCAGGCGCTGTCGTTCCTGAAGGAAGTCGACGCGATCAACCTGCGCCGGCGGGCACGAATGGTGGAGATCGCCCGCGAGGAGGTCGGCGGCAGTTTCGGCGGGATGCGGGTCGCGGTGCTCGGCGCGGCGTTCAAGCCCAACAGCGACGACATCCGCGACAGCCCGGCGCTCGACGTCGCGGCGACCATCCAGCGCCAGGGGGCAGCCGTCTGCGTGTACGACCCGGCGGCGATGGACAACGCCCGGATCAAGTGCCCCGAGCTCGGCTACCGCGACAGCGCGCTGGACGCCGCGAAGGGCGCCGACCTGGTGCTGCACCTGACCGAGTGGTCGGAGTTCCGCGAGATGGACCCGGCGGTGCTGTCCGAGATCGTCGCCGAGCGCCGCATCGTCGACGGGCGCAATGCGCTGGACCCGGAGCGGTGGCGCGGCGCCGGCTGGACCTACCGCGCGCTGGGCCGGCCGTAGTTCGAGTAGGTAGAACTCCTCTGCACTTCCGGTGATGGTGGGTCGATGCTGCTGACATGACCGCACCGGCACTGTCGCCCGACGCCACCCGTTGCCCGGACTGCCGGACGCCGCTGCCCGACAGGCCTGCCCCCGCGAGCTGCCGCAGTTGCGGCCTGGCGTTGACCGGCTCGCAGGCCGCCCGGCTGTGGGAGGTGGACACCGAGCTGCTGCGGCTCGACACCTCCCGCAGGGTGTTGCTGACCGAGCGGGTCGAGCTGCTGGCCGGCCTGCACTCCGGGACACCGGCCGATCCGCAGCCGGCCGAGCGACCCTTCACCGGACCGGCGGCGGCGCTCCCCGCGACCCGCGCCGAGTGGACCCCCCAGCGGGTCCAGAACCTGCTGCTCGTCCTCGGCGGGCTCCTGCTCGCGGTGGCCGCCGTCGTCTTCACCGCGGTCACCTACGACCGGCTCGGCGCCGGCGGCCGGGCCGCGGTGCTGCTGACCCTCACCCTCGCCGCGGGAGCCGCCGCCCCGGCGGTGCGCCGACGCGACCTGAGCGCCACCGCCGAGACGCTCGGCGCGGTCACTCTGGTGCTGGCGGCGCTGGACGCGTACGGACTGCGCACGCTCGGCGTCGCCGACAGCAGCGACCCGCTGTCGTACGCGGCGGGCAGTGCGGCGGTCCTGGCGGTGGCGGCCGGCCTCTACGCCGGCGCGGTCCCGCTGCGCATCGTGCGAAACGCCGCCGTCGTGCTGGCGCAGCTGCCGGCGCTGCTGCTGCTGGCACGCTACGACGCGCCCGCCGACACCACGGCCCTGGCCCTGGCCGGCCTCGCGGCGGTCGACCTGTTCGCCGTCGCTGCCCTTCGCGAGCAGGTACGGGTGCCCCGCGACGTCGGCCCGCTGCTCGTCCTCTCCGGCGGAATCGCGTCGGCGATCGGCACGCTGATCGCCCTCGTCGCGGCCGATCAGCCGCAACCGGGCCTGGCCGCGACCGCTCTGCTCGCCCACTCCGCGGTGCTGGTCGGTGCGGCCGTCCTGGTCCAGGACCGCACGGGGCGCGCGGTGATGTCCGGCCTCCCCGTCCCGCTGCTCGCCGTGGCGGCCGTCGCGCTGTCCACCGCCGGCCTGCCCGAGCTGGACGGGGCGGTCGTCGCCGCGGCGGCCGGGCTGGTCGCGGCGCTGGTCGCCACCCAGCTGCTCCCCGCCTGGCGCCCGGGACCGGCCGTCGGCGCCGTCGCCGTCGCTGCGGCGGCGCTGGCCGCGGTCGTCGACCAGGTCGGCACCGGGCTGATCCAGCCGCTCGGCTGGCTGGCCGACCCGTGGAGCCTGGCCGAGCGGGCGAGCGCCCGTGAGGCGGTCGGGGTGGCGACGACCTGGGACGGCTCGGCCAGGTCGGCCGTGGTCCTCGTGGCTGCGGCGCTCACCGTGGGCGCCGCCGGGTATGCGCTGGACCGGCTGCGCGCCGCCGGCGCGCCGACGGCGGTGCTCGCGGTGACCGCGCTCGTCCTGCTCCCGCTCGCGTTCGACGTGTCGTTCCCAGTCGCGATGGCGATGCTGCTCGCGGTCGCGGTCGCCTTCATGGCGGCCGGGGCGGCGCTGCTACCGCACCGGCCCGATGCCGGGACGCTGCTGGGCACCGCCGGCACGGCCGTCGCCCTGCTGACCGCCGCCTGGTCGACCGCGGACCGTGACACGACCCTCGTCGTGCTTCCACTGACCGCGGTACTGGTCGGTGCTCTGTCGGTCGCCCGCGCCCTGCCCGCCGCACCGACCGGCATCGCGATCGCCGTCGCCGGTGGGCTCGGCACCGCGGCCCTCGCCGCCGCCGGCGCCGCCCAGGAGCTGGCCGCCGACCAGGTCGGCGGACTGCTGTTGCTCGCGGTCGCGGGACTGCTCGCCGTCGCCGCGCTTCCCGTCGCGGGGCCGGCGCGTCGCCTCGGTGCCGAGATAGCTGCTTTGACAGCCGGATTGGTCGCAGTCCTGCTCGCTGTCGGCGACGCCGGCTGGCTGACCTGGGTGCTTGCCGTCACCGGCCTGCTGGCGATCGCCACGGGGGTGCGTCCCGACCGGCGGCGCGTCGCCGCTGTCGGCGGCCTGCTGCTGTCCGCCTCCTCCTGGGTGCGGCTGGCCGATGCCGACGTCACCGCGCCGGAGCCGTACGTCCTCCCGCTCGCCGTCGTCGCGCTGGTCCTCGGCCATCTGCGCCGGCAGGCCGACCCGCGGATCGGTTCATGGGCGGCGTACGGCACCGGACTGACGCTCCTGCTCGTACCCAGCCTGCTGTTCGCCGTCGATGACGAGCAGCTCACCCGGCCACTGCTGCTCGTCCTCGCGGCGCTGGTCGTG
>JBBSUR010000246.1:0-2989 GCA_038234255.1 Mycobacteriales bacterium
GTCGGCGTCGGCGGCGGTGGGGATCCGGGTGCTCGCCGGCGCGTACGCCGTGCTGGGGGTGGCCCTCGGCTTCGTGCTCGAGCGCAGTGTGCAGGTGACCGCGTCGTCGTCGGTGCTGCCCTATCTCGCGGCGGTGGGAGGGGTGGTGCTGTGGACGCTGCCGCCGAAGCGGCGATGACATGACAGCCGCCGAAGCGGCGATGACATGACAGCCGCCGAAGCGGCGATGACATGTCGACCCCGCGATCCGCGCCCAGGTGCATCCCGGCCGGGCGGCGCGTCAGGCTACGAGCTTGACCAGCGCCCCGGTCGGGTCCTTCAGGGCGGCCAGCCGCCCGTACGGGGTGTCCTCGGGCTGGTGCACCACGCTCGCGCCGAGCTCGATCGCCTGGGTCAGCGCGCGGTCGGCGTCCTCGACGGTCAGGTAGACCGACCACTGCGCCGGGGCGTCCTCGGGCACCCCGGTCGAGCCCTCGGGCCTAGTGGCGCCGGCGCTCATGACGCCGCAGATCTCCTCGCCGCCGAGCGTTCCCGTCGAGTAGCGGAACTCCTCGCTGTCGGCGACGGACGCGGTCTGCCAGCCGAACACCTCGCGCATGAACTCGAGCGTCGCGTCGTAGGACCGGGTCTGCATCTCGAACCAGCCGGCGTGACCGGGCTCGGCGAGTGTCTGTAGGCCGCGGTGCGCGCCGGGCTGCCAGAGCCCGATCGGGGCGCCGCCGGGGTCGGCGACGATAGCCATCCGGCCGAGGTCGCGCACGTCCATAGGCGCCGTGATCACCGTCCCGCCGTGCCCGGTGGCCAGCGAGCAGGTCTTGTCCGCGTCGTCGGTGGCCAGGTAGACGGTCCAGACGTCGGTGGGTGCGCCGGGCGTCCCCGGCAGGCAGCCGGCGACCCGCTCGCCGCCGAGCGTGAAGTTCAGATAGCCACCGAACTCCGGGTCGGGCTCCTCGGCCTGCCAGCCGAGCAGCCGGGTGTAGAAGGCGCGGCTGGCGTCTTGGTCGGAGGTGGACAGGTCCATCCAGATCGGTGCGCCGGCTGGGACGTGCGTACGGGTGGTCATCGCGAGCTCCTTCGGTGTCGGTGTTGCCTGCACCGGTATGGACCCCTTGCGTTGCCCCAACTCAGCGGTCGGGCTGGCCGCGCGCGAGAATTGCCCTATCCACTACCCTACGTACGTGATGACCGTCAAGACGAGCGTCTACCTCGACGCAGACGACAAGCGGCGACTTGCCGCGCTCGCGCGAGCCACCGGTTCGAGTGAGGCCGAGCTGCTACGCGAGGGAGTGCGGTTGGTGCTGCAGCAGGCCGTCCGACCACGGCCGCGTGTCGCGGTGGGCGCCAGCAGCGACGGCCGGACCGCACGGGACACCGACGCACTGCTGCAGGAGACCGGCTTCGGGACGTGACCGGTGCGGATCGGGCACTGATCTGCGACACGAGCGGCGTGCTGGCTGCGCTGGATCGCTCCGACCCGGACCACCGGGCCTGCGCGTTGGCACTGGTCGAGCACCCAGGATCGCTGGTGCTCAGTCCGCTGGTACTGGCTGAGCTCGACCACCTCGTCCGTCGACGCCTTGGGGCCGCGGCGGCCCGACAGTTGGCCGACGACGTCGCAAATGGGGCGTACGACCTGAGCGCCCTGCGGCTGGCCGACATTGCGGAGTGCGTGGCTCTGGACCGGCGCTACGCCGACCTGGGGCTGGGTCTGACCGACGCCTCCCTCGCCGTGCTCGCCCTCCGTCACCAGACCCGAGAGCTGCTCAGCCTGGATGAGCGACACCTGCGCGCCATCGTTCCGCTGCAGGGGGGGACTTTCCGGCTGCTGCCGATGGACCGTGAATAGGTCAGGGCGGGACGAGCGCAACGAACCCGAATGCACTTTGACAGGCCCGCAGGCAATTCTATCCTGCAGCATGAGGCAGTGGAGTTTCGTGCCGTCCGAGGTTCGGCGCCCGCGCCTGGCAGGCGGCAAGCGGGCGGCCGGGTGGATGGCGGCGATGACTACCGTGGCGCTGCTGGCGGCTGCGTGCGGTGGGGCAGGCGAGACGGCGGCGCTGCCTGCGTCAGTCCAGAACGGCCAGCTCACCGTCGACGGTGTGGAGCGGACCTACCGCGTCTTCATCCCGCCGACCCTGGATCGAAGCGTGCCTGCCCCCCTGGTTCTGGTCCTGCACGGCGGGGCCAATACCGTCGCGGACACCATCAAGATCACGGGGTTTGACAAGCAGGCGTCGATCGGTGAGTTCATCGTGGCCTACCCCGTGGGGACCCGGCAGGAGTGGAACGCCGGGGGCTGTTGCGGTTCGGCGCCCGAGCGCAACGTTGACGACGTGGGCTTCCTGACCCGGCTGCTCGAGCAGCTGAGCACCGATTATCGCATCGACCAGTCCCGGGTCTTCGTCACCGGCGTGTCGAACGGGGCGATGATGGCCTACCGTTTCGCGTGCGAGCGGGCGGACCGCGTGACCGCCGTGGCGTCGGTGGCCGGAGCCGTCGTCGTCGACGAATGCCAGCCTTCGCGTCCCATGTCGGTGCTGGAGATGCACGGCACCGAGGACCCACTCATCCCGTACGAGGGCGGCACGCCCTCAGCCCCCGAGGCGGCAGGCGCTCCGCCGATGCCCTCCACGACCGCCATGGTGCAGCGCTGGGCCGAGCTCGGTGGCTGCCCGGCGCCGACTCCCCCGAATGTCGCCGGAGCGGTGACCGTGCAGTCGTGGACGGGTTGCGCCGGTGGCAGAGCCGTGGAGCTGGTCACGGTGCGAGGCGGAGGGCATATCTGGTTCGCGCCGGGGCTCGGGTCAGCGGACGGCGCAGTGGACGCCACGGAGACGATCTGGGGCTTCTTCCGCGACCTGAAGTCGTGACCGCCGCCGGACCGCAAGTTCCCGGATCAGACGGAGTTCTGGCCTCCGCTACTTCGCCCCCGAAAGCTGGCTCTCCCGCTGCTCCCGTCCCGTGGGCGGGGGGTCCGCGCTGTTGATGA
>JBBSUR010000247.1:0-2939 GCA_038234255.1 Mycobacteriales bacterium
CCGGCGCTGTGACACCGTGTGTCGTGCTCTCGGAGATGCGCGACCGCAGCGGCGGGCCGAACTGGCGGATGCGAGCCCTGGCGATCCTGCTCTGCCTGCTGCTGGCCGGACCCCTGACGGCGCTGATGATCCAGGCGGCGGCCCGAGCGCTGGACCTCGCGCTGTGAGGCGGTAGCCGCAGGCAATCGGTACCCTGCGGAGCGCGGGGACGGCGCCGCACCTGCGCTTGGAGGCACTCGTGGAGACGCACATGGCCGTACGCCTCGTGCTCGGGCTGCTGATCACCGCAGTGACCCTCGCGATCGCCGGTCGCCGGGTGCGATTCCTCTACCGGATGATCGCCGCCGGCCAGCCCTCCCCCGGCCGGCTCGACGACTGGCCGCGCCGCGCGATGGCACAGGTCGTCGAGGTGTTCGGCCAGGTCCGACTGCTGAAGTGGAACGTGCCTGGCCTCGCGCACTTCCTGGTGTTCTGGGGCTTCTTGATCCTGATCTTCACGATCATCGAGGCATACGGCGCGATCTTCGACGTCGACTTCCACATCCCACTGATCGGCCGCAGCCGGGCCCTCGGCTTTCTCGAGGACTTCTTCGGCCTCGCGGTCCTGCTCGGTCTGGTCGCGTTCGCGGTCGTCCGGCTGCGCAGCAAGCCGGAGGTCATCGGCCGCGACTCCCGCTTCTACGGATCGCACACCGCCGCGGCGTGGGTGGTGCTCGGCATGATCTCCCTGGTCGTCGTGACGCTGTTCGGCATCCGGGCCGCCCAACTCAACACCGGCGTCTCCCCGTGGCAGGACACTCCTGCGGCGCCGTTCTTCTCCTACCTGCTCTCCCTCGCATTGGAGCCGCTCGGCGAGACCGCAAACGAGCGCATCGAGGACGTCATGGTCCTCGGTCAGATCGCCGTCGTGATGGGCTTTCTGGTGATGGTGACCTACTCCAAGCACCTGCACATCTTCTTGGCGCCGATCAACGTGCTCACCAAGCGCGACCCCGACGGCGTGGCGCTCGGCCCGCTGCTGCCGATGATGAGCCACGGCAAGGTGCTCGACCTGGAGGAGGCCGACCCCGACGAGGACACCTTCGGCGTGGGCAAGGTCGAAGAGTTCCGCTGGACCGCGATGCTCGACATGGCCACCTGCACCGAGTGCGGCCGGTGCCAGTCGCAGTGCCCCGCCTGGAACACCGGCAAGCCGCTGTCGCCCAAGTTGTTGATCATGAACTTGCGGGATCACCTGTTCGCAAAAGCCCCGTACATTCTGGGGTCGCAGAGCGCGCCGGCCGACCACGTCCCGAACTTCCACGATGCGGGTACCGACACCGGGCACCATGCGGTTCCCGAGTCCGGCTACGAGCGGGTACGCGGCACGAACCCCGACCAGGCCGTACGCCCGCTGGTCGGCACCGCCGCCGAGGGTGGGGTGATCGACCCGGACGTGCTGTGGAGCTGCACGACGTGCGGCGCGTGCGTCGAGCAGTGCCCGGTCGACATCGAGCACGTCGACCACATCCTGGACATGCGGCGCTACCAGGTGCTGATCGAGTCGGCGTTCCCGAGCGAGGCCGGCGTGATGCTGCGCAACCTGGAGAACGCCGGCAACCCGTGGGGGCTGAACAACAAGGCGCGCGAGGACTGGACCGAGGGACTGTCCTTCGAGGTCCGCATCGTCGACGGCGAGATCCCGGCGGAGGTGGAGTACCTGTTCTGGGTCGGCTGCGCCGGTGCGCTGGAGGACCGCTCGAAGAAGGTGACCCGGGCCGTCGCCGAGCTGCTGCACACCGCAGGCGTGGAGTTCGCCGTGCTCGGCCGGGGCGAGACCTGCACCGGCGACCCGGCCCGGCGGCTCGGCAACGAGTTCGTCTTCCAGATGCTGGCCCAGCGCAACGTCGAGACGCTCAACGAGGTCGGCGCCACCGCGGACCAGCACGTCAAGATCGTCGCGACCTGCCCGCACTGCTTCAACACGATCGCCAACGAATACCCGCAACTCGGCGGCCACTACGACGTGGTGCACCACACCCAGCTGCTCGGCTCGCTGATCGCCGACGGCCATCTCGTCCCGATCACGCCGGTCGACGAGAAGGTCACCTACCACGACCCGTGCTACCTGGGCCGGCACAACAAGGTCTACACGCCGCCGCGCGAGATCCTCGCCGCCATCGGCGGGCTGAGCTCGCAGGAGATGCCGCGCTGCAAGGAGCGCGGGTTCTGCTGCGGCGCCGGCGGCGCGCGGATGTGGATGGAGGAGAAGATCGGTAAGTCGATCAACGTCGAGCGCACCGAGGAGGCGCTCGCCCTCGATCCGGACGTCATCTCGACCGCCTGCCCGTTCTGCATGGTGATGCTGTCCGACGCCGTCACCGCCAAGCAGCAGTCGGGGGCGGCCCGCGACGACGTGCAGGTGCTCGACGTGTCGCAGATCCTGGCCCGCTCGCTGGTCGCCAAGCAGCCGGCCATGGCGGGGGTGGCGGTCGAGGCTGCGAAGCCGGTCGGTCCGACGCCCGAGGCCACGGCGCAGGCCGACTACCCCCAACTGGCGCAGTCCGGCGGTGTAGCTCCGGCGCCGATGGTCGACGACCCAGCCAGCTCGGGCCGCACCGTGGCGGGATCACCGGCGGCGGCGGAGCCCAGCCCCGTACCGCCGTCGGACCAGTCACCCGGACGCACGCCGGAGGGCTCCGGGCCGGACGTCACCGCGCCGAACGACCCGATCGCCACGAGCACGGCGGGCGACGCGCCCGGCGGCGACTCCGAGGGGCAGGGCCCCGGCGACCCGCGCCCGGTGGACCCGAAGCCGGACTAGTGGTCCGTCTGTGAATTGGCGGGAGAGGTCGCGGCGCGCCTAGTCTTGTCTGCGATATAAAATGGGATCATATGGTCATGCCTGTTATGACTGCCCCGGCCTTGTCGTTGACGGCGACGCAGCGAGCTGAGTTGAA
>JBBSUR010000248.1:0-2936 GCA_038234255.1 Mycobacteriales bacterium
CACGGCCTGGCTTTCTTCCCCCAACCCGGCCGCTACTCCCTGGGCCACACCGGGACCTACCGCTGACACCGACCGCCATTCCCGCTGCGACCGCCGAGCCGTCGGCCCCCTGGGTACCCGCCGGCGAGCCGTCGTCGTACGGCGTACCGCCGGCCGCGGCACAGACCGCCCAGGCGTACGACCTGCCTCGTCCGCTCGTTGCCGAGCCGAAGCCCGCGAGGTCACGGTCGGTCCTCGGCCCGGTGACCCTCAGCGCCGCGGCCCTCGTGACCGGGATCCTGCTGTTGCTGCGCGAGCTAGGCGCGGACGGGATCACCGGTCCGCGGGTGCTGGCCGCGGCGATATTCGTCGTAGGGGTCGGTCTGTTGGTCGGGACCTGGTACGGCCGCGCCCGGTGGCTGCTCGCCGTCGGCCTGGCCCTGGGTCTGGCGCTCGTCCCGGTGGCGGTGTTCTCCGACGCCCCGGGACCGTTCCGGGCCGGGGTGGGTGAGCGCACGTGGGTACCGACGGCCGACGATGCGCGCACGGTGTTCGAGCTCGGGGCCGGTGAAGCGACTCTGGACCTGCGCGCCATGAGCCCGGCGGTGGCGCATGGCGCACCGCTCCGCTCGCTGCGAGCCGAGGTCGACCTCGGCCACCTGGTGGTCCTGGTACCGCAGGATCTGACGGTGTCCATCACCTCGTCGGTGCGCTTCGGGAGCTGGTGGACCCCGACAGCGACGGCAGGCGCAGCACCGTCGCGTCCGAGGACACCCGCGGCATCGCAAGGACCCGGTCCTACGGTCCTCCGAGCGATCGCCGGCTCGCGGCTCGAGCTGGCCGTCGGCGCCGGACAGATCGAGGTGCGCAGTGTCCAGGGCTGAGCTCGCCGGGCACGACCGGGATGTGTTCTCGCTGATGTCCGAACTGCTCCTGGCGTTGCTCGCGGGCGCCTTCCTGGTGCAGGACCTGACCGAGCTCTCGCTTGACGGGCGCTGGGTCGCACCGGTCGTCCTGTTGATGATCGGAGTCGTCGGACTGCTGGCCACGCTGCGGTCCGCCGGGGCCCGGTCGGCCCAGTGACCGGGCGACCAGTGACCGGGCGACCGGCGGCAGAGCGACCGGCGGCGGGCGGAGGCCGCTGGGTCAGCACCTCACCGGAGCGGCTGCAGCGCTGGCTCGACGGCTTCGCCGCCCGACACGGCGCCGTCACCCGGACTTTCGACGGACAGACCGTGCGACTGGTCGCCGGGGACGGGGCGGTCGCCGAGCTCGAGGTGCCCTTCCCGCCGCTGTCCGGCGCACTGATCGAGCACGTTCTGCGCCCGCGCCGGGTCGGAGTGCTGCTGGTCCGGCTGGGGGGCAGCGCCTGCGGCGTCTTCGAGGGGCCCCGGCTGATCGTCTCCAAGGTAACGACCCGCCAGGTGCACGGCCGGTCCGCCGCAGGGGGCCAGTCCCAACAGCGCTTCGCCCGGCGACGCGAAGGTCAGGTGCGGGTCGCTCTGGGCTCCTTCGCCGACACCGCCGCACGCGTGCTGCTCCCCGAGACGACCTCGTTGGACGCGGTGGTGCTCGGCGGCGAGCGGACCGCCGTCGAGGCGGTGCTGGCCGACGTACGCCTGGCGCCGCTACGCCCGCTGGTCACCGGCCGGCTGCTGGACGGGCCCGACCCACGACTGGCCGTGCTCCAGGCGTCGTACGGCCAGTGGCGAGCGGTCTGGATCCGAGTCGTCGACCGCGATGGCTCTAGCCTCGGTGCGTGAACGGTTCGGCCGCGGCCGGCAAGCACCGCCGCGCGCGGGTGGTGGACATCCACGAAATCGCCCTCGCCATGCCCTACGTCACCGTCGAGGGTTCGAGTCACCACCCGGTGTACCAGGTCGGCGGGAGATCCTTTGTCTTCTTCCGCACCCCTCGACCGGACGCCGTCGACCCGGTCACCGGTCAGCGCCTGACCGACGTGATCGTCGTGTGGGTGCCGTCCGACTCCGACAAGCAGGCGCTGGTCCAGGATCCGGCCTCGCCGTTCTTCACCACGCCGCACTTCGCCGGCCACAACTCGGTGCTGCTCCAGGCCGGCCGGATCGGTGAACTGTCGCGGCAGGAACTGGCCGAGGTGGTGCAGGACGCCTGGCTGACCCAGGCGTCCAAGCGCAGGGCGACGACATGGCTGGCCGAGCACCGCGAGGAGCCCTAGCCAGCCGGCGGCTCGTCCTTGCCGGCCTCCTCGAGGCGGTCCGCCTCCTGCTTCGTCGCATGCACGGCGCCGTCGGAGTGCTCCGGCGGCCCGTACACGGTGTAGAGGACCAGCGGGTTCGGCCCGGTGTTCACGAAGTTGTGCGTGACCCCGGCCGGGACGACGACGAGGTCCCCGGCGGCCACCGCCCGGCTCTTGCCCGACAGCGTCGCCTCGCCGGTCCCGCTGACGAAGGTAAGGATCTGGTCGGTCGCGTCGTGCTTCTCCACCCCGATCTCCCCGCCCACCGGGATGGTCATGATCACCAGCTGGGTGTGCTTGCCGGTCCACAGGACCCGGCGGAAGTCGGCGCTCTGCTCGGCCACGGTCGCGATAGTGAAGTGCTCCATGGCCTCCCGCTGCCCCGACAGCGGTCTCGGCACTCCTTTCCCGCAGGATCAGTCCGGCAGGATCAGTCCGGCAGGATCAGCCGACCCGACGGCGAAGTCCGCCCCATGCCGAGCGCGACATAGGCTGGCATTTCCATGCAAGGGGTGCACCGTGTCCGCCAGCAGTCATGACCTCCCCCGGGACAGCGCCTCCACTGTCGCGGCGATGACGACGCTCGACGGCCGGTTGTTCCTGCGTCCTTCGCTGTACGCGGCAGCGCCGCGTCGCCCGTGGGCCGTCCGGGCCGCAGGTGCGGTGCACGCCGGGACACCGGGGTTCCTCGCGCCGGCCGTCGACCTGCTGGTCCTCGCCTTGGTCACGCTGGCGCTGC
>JBBSUR010000249.1:0-2933 GCA_038234255.1 Mycobacteriales bacterium
ACCGCCTTCGACACGGCGGTGAGGTCCAGCAGCTCCCCGGCGGGCAGGCTGTCCAACTCGGCCAGCGCGTCCTCCAGCCTGCGCGTCCGGCGGCCGCTGCCGGTGACGAGGTAGTCGCGGACGACCAGCTCGCGCTCGCCGTCGACTCCGGCCATGAGCTCGTCGAGCTGCAGGGCCAGCAGTCGACCGTCCGTGCCGAGTTCGACGACGTAGCCTTCGATCTCGGTGGCGATGCGTCGCACCATCTCCAGCCGCTGGCTGACCGCCATCGCATCGCGCACGGTGACCAGGTCCTCGATCTCCAGCGCCGACAAGGTGCCGGCCACCTCGTCGAGCCGCAGCTTGTAGCGCTCCAGCGTCGCGAGGGCCTGGTTGGCGCGGGACAGGATCGAGGCGCTGTCATCCAACACGTAGCGCCGGCCGTCGACGTAGAGCGCGATGATCCGCATCGACTGGCTGACGCTGATCACGGGGCTGCCGGTCTGCTTCGCGACCCGCTCCGCGGTGCGGTGACGGGTGCCGGTCTCCTCGGTGGCGATGTCGGGATCGGGGACGAGTTGCACGCCGGCCCGTACGATCCGGCTCAGATCCGAGGTGACGACGACGCCACCGTCCATCTTGGACAGCTCGCGCAGCCGCTGGGCCGAGAAGTCCACGTCGAGCTCGAAGCCGCCGGTGCACAGCGCCTCGACGGCCTTGTCAAAGCCGAGCACGATCAGCCCCCCGGTATTGCCGCGCATGATCCGCTCCAGACCGTCGCGCAGGGCGGTGCCGGGAGCGACGGCGGCCAGCGTCGAGCGCAGCAGGTCATCGGTGCTGCTCACCTGCGGGCGTCCTCTCGCTGGGTCAACTCCACTGGGCAAGTCTTTGGGCACATTCGTCAGGGCCCGTACGGCGGAGTCTAGGGATTGTGCGCTAGCCCTCCACGAGGGACAGCGGCCCCCGGGCGGCAGCCGGCTTCGGGCGCGTCGCGATGTCGTCGAGTGCCACCATCGCCGCCCACAGATCGGCGGCTTCGAGCACCCGGATGCCATGCGGCGCCGGACCGCTACCGACCGGGACGATGGCCCGGGAAAAGCCCAACCGGGCGGCCTCGACCAGGCGGCGCTCCAGCCCGCCCACCCGCCGCAGCTCGCCGGACAGGCCGAGCTCGCCGAGGGCGAGGATGTCGGTGGGCAGCGCCCTGTCCGCGACGGCGCTGGCGATGGCGAGCGCGATGGCGAGGTCGGCGGACGGCTCGGTCAGCCGGATGCCGCCGACGGTCGCGGTGTAGATGTCACTGCCGGCCAACGGCATGCGGCAACTGCGCTCCACCACGGCCAGCACCATGGCCACGCGGGAGGAGTCCAGGCCGGAGACCGCACGCCGTGGGTGCGCGGTGGTGGTCCCGGCGACCAGGGCCTGCACCTCGGCGAGCATCGGCCGGCGACCTTCGACGGTGACGGTCACGCAGGTGCCTGGCACCGGCCGCCCCCGGTCGGTCAGGAACAGCCCCGACGGGTCGGCCAGCCCCTCGATTCCGCGTTCGGTCATCGTGAAGCAGCCGACCTCGTCGGCCGCGCCGAAGCGGTTCTTGACCGCCCGCACCATGCGCAGCGCGGAGTGCCGCTCGCCCTCGAAGTGCAGGACGACGTCGACCAGGTGCTCGAGCAGCCGAGGGCCGGCGACCGTGCCGTCCTTGGTGACGTGACCGACCAGCACGGTCGCGATGCCCCGCTCCTTGGCGAGCCCGATGAGGGCCGCCGCGACGGCGCGCACTTGCGTCACCCCACCGGCGGTGCCCTCGACCTGCGCGCTCGCCACCGTCTGGATGCTGTCGACGATCAGCAGTTGCGGCTGCACCGCATCGACATGGGTGATCACTGCCGCGAGGTCGGTCTCGGCCGCCAGCCACAGGGTCGGTGCCAGCCCGTCGGTGCGCTCGGCCCGAAGCCGCACCTGAGCGGCCGACTCCTCGCCGGTCACGTAGAGGACCGGGGTCCCGCCCCGGGCTGCCCGCGCCGCCACCGCGCTGACCAGCGTGGACTTTCCGACGCCCGGCTCTCCCGCCAGCAGCACCACCGCGCCCGGGACCAGGCCACCGCCGAGGACCCGGTCGAGTTCGGCCACACCGGTCGCCCGGGCACGGGCGGCCTCGACGTCCACGTCGCCGATCGGCCGGGCCGGCGCACTCACCGGCCCGGCCGACAACCGCACCCGGGTGGTCCCCACCTCGTCGAGCGAGCCCCAGGCCTGGCACTGCGGGCACTGCCCGAGCCACTTGCCGACGCTCGCCCCGCACTCGGTGCAGCGGTGTGTCGGACGGTCCCTTGTCGACGCGCGGGCCGGGCGGGCAGGAAGGGCAGCCATGACGCGCACGCTAGCGGCGGCCCCCGACAGCGGCCCCGACAGCGCCCCCGACAGCGGCCCCCGACTTCCAGGGCTATTCCGGTTGAGCCGGCTCCTCGCCGTGTCCGCCGGTGGGCGCCTGGAGGGCGGGCTCGCCCTCCTCGCTGCCCGGCTCGCGGGTGAACACCCGCCGATCCGTCATGCCGGTCAACGCCACCGGGACGAGCGCCTCCACTGTGCCGTTGTGCGCGAAGCGGAAGGTCATCGAGATGTACTCGCCGGTGCGTACCGGAGCGGTCAGTCCCTTCAGCAGCAGGCTCACCCGGTCCTGCGTGCTGCCGAGCGCGGGGATCTCGGCGTTGTCAGCTTCGCGCTCGGTGACGATCTCGACCTCCTCGGCCGCGTCCGTCGTCACTGCGACGAGCTGGTCCGCGCGGTCGGAGGAGTTCGTGATGGTGAGCGTTACAGGCACGTCGCTGCCCTCCTCGTGCACGTCGCCGCCGCCGCCGGGCGGCATCAGGCTGATGTTGCGCAACTCCAACGAGCCGACGGAGGTGTTGGTCGCATTGCCCAGTCGGCGCTCCAGGTAGGTCTGCGGAGCCCGC
>JBBSUR010000250.1:0-2914 GCA_038234255.1 Mycobacteriales bacterium
CACTCGTGACCCGTTCGGCCGAGATCTGGACGACGGCGCCGGGACCGACTGCCAGGTCGCGGCGTACGCCACCGGACGAAGTGCGCATCGGGACCCAGACGACCCGGTCCGGCAGGTCGGCGAGGACCAGCGGGAGCGACAGGCTTCCTCGGCCCGACCGCACCGTCACGAGATCTCCTTCGGCCGAGCCGATCTCGGCAGCGGTCGCCGCGGACAGATGCAGCCGCGGCTGCTTGGCCGTGCCGGCCAGGAAGGGCTCACCGTCCTGGAGGGACCCGTCGTCCAGCAGCCAGTGCCAGGACGCCAGGACCGCCTCCCCCGCCTGCGGCTGGCCGACGTCGGAGACGGCAGGAGCCAGGATCGGCCAGGAAGGTCGACTTTCCCGGGCGCCGAGTCGGGCGACCTCGGCCCGGGCCGCCGGCACGTCCGGCAGGCCGAGGGGGAGGCCCATCTCGTCGGCGAGGCTGTGCAGCACGCGGCCGTCCGACAGCGACCCGGACAGCCGGAGCACCTGCTCGAAGGGCCGAGCCCGGCCTTCCCAGTCCAGGTAGGTGCCGGACTTCTCCACCGCTGCGGCGACCGGGAACACCACGTCGGCCCGGTCGGTGACCGCTGAGCGCCGCAGCTCCAGGCTGACCAGGAACGCAACCCGGTCCAGGGCGGCCAGTGCCTGCTGGGGGTCGGGGCAGTCGGCGGGGTCAACCGAGCCGACGAGCAGCGCCGACAGCGTCCCGTCCACCGCCGCAGCGAACATGGCGTCGAGGTCGCGGCCCGGGGTTGCGGGCAGCGCGCCCCACACCTGCCCGACCTCGGCCCGGTCGGCGTCGTCGGACACCATCCGGCCACCGGGCAGCAGCGTCGGCAGCGCGCCCACGTCGATCGCCCCGCGCTCGCCCGCCCGCCGCGGCACCCACGCCAGGCGGGCTCCGGTGCGCTCGACCAGCCGGGTGACAGCGGCGAGGGCGCCGGGGATCCCCGCAAGCCGCTCGCCGACCAGCACCAGCGCGCCCGCCTCGGTCAGTGCCTTGGCCACCGGCGCATGTGGTCCGTCGGCGACGAGGTCGTCCAGGAGCGCGGGCTCGGTGCCCGGAACCGCCTGCACCAGGGTGGCGGCCGTCTTGACCGCGCCGGGCGAGCGGAACGGCGCGATCGTGAACACCCGCGTGCCGGAGCGCCGGACCGCCTTGCGCAGCCGCAGGAAGACGATCGGGGACTCCTCCTCGGGCTCGAAGCCGACGAGCAGCACGGTGCGGGCAGCCTCGATGTCGGCGTAGGTGACGACACCGTCCTGACCGGCGTAGCGTCCAGCGACGGAGCCGGCGAGGAAGGCGAGCTCCTCGGCGGAGTGCGCGCGTACGCGACTGTCGATGTCGTTGGTGCCCAGCACCACCCGGGCGAACTTGGCGTAGGCGTAGGCGTCCTCGACCGTGAGCCGGCCTCCTGGCAGAACCCCGACTCCCCCGGCCGTCGTGGCCTGGGCGAGCCCGTGGGCGGCGCGCTCCAGCGCCTCGCTCCAGGACGCCTCGCGCAGCCGGCCGGTCTGGTCGTCGCGTACGAGGGGGGTGGCGATGCGGTCGCCCTGCTCGACGTAGGTGAACGCCCAGCGCCCCTTGTCGCAGTTCCACTCCTCGTTGACCTCGGGGTCGTCGCCGGCGAGGCGGCGCAGCACCTTGCCCCGGCGGTGGTCGGTGCGCAGCGCGCAGCCGGACGCGCAGTGCTCGCAGACCATCGGTGAAGAGACCAGGTCGAAGGGCCGGGCGCGGAAGCGGTAGGCCGCACCGGTCAGGGCGCCGACTGGGCAGATCTGCACGGTGTTGCCCGAGAAGTAGCTCTCGAAGGGCTGATCGGTGTAGATCGCGACCTGCTGCAGCGCGCCCCGCTCGAACATCTCGATGAACGGGTCGCCGGCCACCTGGGTGGAGAAGCGGGTGCAGCGGGCGCACAACACGCAGCGCTCCCGGTCCAGCAGGACCTGGCGGGAGATGGCGATCGGCTTGGGGAAAGTGCGCTTGACGTCGACGAAGCGCGAATCGCCCGGGCCGTTGGTCATCGTCTGGTTCTGCAGCGGGCACTCGCCGCCCTTGTCGCACACCGGGCAGTCGAGCGGGTGGTTGATCAGCAGCATCTCCAGGTTGCCGCGCTGGGCCTTCTCGGCGACCGGCGAGGTCAACTGGGTCTTGACCACCATGCCCTCGGTCACGGTGGAGGTGCAGGAGGCGAGCGGCTTGCGTTGGCCCTCGACCTCCACCAGGCACTGCCGGCAGGCACCGACCGGGTCGAGCAGCGGGTGATCGCAGAAGCGCGGGATCTGGATGCCGATCAGCTCCGCGGCGCGGATGACCAGGGTGCCCTTGGGCACCGACACCTCGAAGCCGTCGATGGTCAGCGACACCAGGTCGGTAGGTAGGACGCCGGCGTCGCCCGGGACGGTGACCGTCATGCCGTTCCTCCGACGGGCGCAGCGCCGGTGGCGCCGGCGCCGCTGGCGAAGACCGTGGAGGCGACCGGGTCGAAGGGGCAGCCGCGGCCGAGGATGTGGGCCTGGAACTCCTCCCGGAAGTACTTCACGCCGGACACTATCGGGCTGACCGCACCGTCGGCGAGGGCGCAGAAGGCGCGGCCGAAGATGTTGTCGCAGGTGTCCAGCAACGTCGCGATGTCCTCCTCGGTCCCGGTGCCCTCCTCCAGCCGAGCCAGGATCTGCACCATCCAGTAGGTGCCCTCGCGGCAGGGTGTGCACTTGCCGCAGGACTCGTGCGCGTAGAACTCGGTCCACCGCAGCACCGCGCGCACCACGCAGGTCGTCTCGTCGAAGCACTGCAGTGCCTTGGTCCCGAGCATGGAGCCGGCAGCGGCGACGCCCTCGTAGTCCAGCGGCACGTCGAGGTGTTCGGCGGTGAGCAGCGGCGTACTC
>JBBSUR010000251.1:0-2886 GCA_038234255.1 Mycobacteriales bacterium
CTCGCCGTCGCCGAACGGGTCGGCTTCCCGTCCGAGCGGCTCATCTTCCACGGCAACAACAAGAGCGTCCCGGAGTTGGAGCGGGCCGTGCGCTACGGGGTGGGACGCATCGTCGTCGACTCCTTCGACGAGATCGTCCGGCTGGCTGCGCTGGCCGACCGGCTCGGGGTGCGCCAACAGGTGCTGGTGCGCGCCACGCCGGGGGTGGAGGCGCACACGCACGAGTTCGTCCAGACTGGCCAGGAGGACCAGAAGTTCGGCTTCTCGTTGGCGAGCGGGGCCGCTGCCGAGGCGGTCCGGCGCATCCTGGGACTGCCCGCGCTCGTGCTGGCCGGCCTGCACTGCCACATCGGCTCGCACATCTTCGACACCCGCGGCTTCTCCCTGGCCGCGCACCGCATGATCGGTCTGCTGGCCGCGGTCCGCGACGAGCACGGGGTGGAGCTGGCCGAGCTCGATCTCGGGGGCGGCACCGGCATCGCCTACACCTGCGCCGACGACCCGATGCCGGTCGAGGAGTTCGCCGCCGGGCTGCGCGCGATCCTGGTCCGCGAGTGCACCGCCGCCGGGCTGGCCGTGCCCCGCCTGGCCGTCGAGCCCGGCCGGTCCATCTCCGGTCCGACCACCGTCACGCTGTACGAGGTCGGGACCGTCAAGGTGCTGCCGGGACTGCGGACCTACGTCAGCGTGGACGGCGGGATGAGCGACAACATCCGCACCGCGCTCTACGACGCGCGCTACACCGCTGTCCTCGCGTCGCGGTCCTCGACGAGCGAGCCGGCCAACGTCACCCTGTGCGGAAAGCACTGCGAGAGCGGCGACATCGTCGTGCACGACGTTCCGCTGCCGGCTGACCTGTCCCCGGGGGACCTGGTCGCGGTGCCCGCGTCCGGCGCCTACCACCGCTCGATGGCCAGCAACTACAACCACGTTCCTCGCCCGCCGGTCGTCGCCGTCAAGGACGGCGCCGCCCGCCTGCTGGTGCGGCGCGAGACCGAGCAGGACCTGCTCGCCCTGGACGTCGAGTGAGCGCCCCCGTCGACGGCGGCCAGCTGACTCCTGGCGACTGGGCGCGCTACGCCGGCCTGCTCGGCCTGGGCTCGCTGGTCTTCCTGATCGTGTACGGCGAGCGGGCCGGACCGTTCGTCACCCTGCTCGCCCTCTACCTCGCCCTCGCGGCGTCCAGCCTGCTGGTCGTCACCTACCGCAGCGGGCGGTCATGAACCCCGCGTCGCGCCGGCTGGGCGCGCTGCTCTGCGTGGCCCTGGTCGGGGTCCTGGTCGCCGTCGGGCTCGGCATCGCCGGCACCGCCGGGCCCGCAGCCGGACTGGTCTACACCGCTCTCGCGCTGGTCGTCCTCGCCTTGGCGGCCCGGCGCGGGCGCTCGCTGCTCACCCCGTCCGAGCCGCCGCCCGCCGGCCGCACCTGCGACTGCTGCACCGCGACGCAGCACGACCCGGTACGGATCCTGCCGTGAGGGCGCCCTTGCGGATCGCGCTGCTGGGCTGCGGCACCGTCGGCTCCGAGGTCGTCCGGCTGCTGCACAGCTCCGGTGACGACCTGGCCGCGCGGGTCGGTGCGCCGCTGGAGATCGCCGGCATCGCCGTACGCCGCCTCGGCCGGTCGCGGGACCTGCCGGTGGCCGACGACCTGTTCACCACGGATGCGGCCGCGCTGGTCGCCCGCGACGACGTCGACCTCGTCGTGGAGGTCATCGGCGGGCTCGAACCGGCCCGCGGCCTGATCCTCGCGGCGCTGGCCGGCGGCAAGAGCGTGGTCACCGCCAACAAGGCCCTGCTCGCCGAGGACGGGGCCACCTTGCACGCGGCGGCCGCCGCACGGGGCGCTGACCTCTACTACGAGGCCAGTGTCGCGGGCGCAATCCCGCTGTTGCGACCGCTGCGCGAATCCCTTGCCGGAGACCAGATTTCGCGCATCACCGGGATCGTGAACGGCACGACCAACTTCGTGCTCACCCGCATGGACGAGACCGGCGCGGGCTTTGCTGACGCCCTCGACGAGGCGACCGCGCTCGGCTACGCCGAGGCGGACCCGACCGCCGACGTCGAAGGCTTCGATGCCGCCGCGAAGGCCGCCATCCTGGCCGGGCTCGCATTCCACACCCGCGTCGTGGCCGCGGACGTGCACCGTGAGGGGATCACCGAGGTCACCGCCGCCGACGTGGCCAGCGCCAAGGCGATGGGCTGCGTCGTGAAGTTGCTGGCCATCGCCGAGCGCGACGGTGCGGCGGTCAGCGTCCGGGTCCACCCGGCGATGATCCCGCGGTCGCACCCGCTCGGCAGTGTCCGCGAGGCCTACAACGCCGTCTTCGTCGAGGCGGCCAGCGCCGGCCGGCTGATGTTCTACGGACCGGGGGCGGGTGGCTCTCCGACCGCGAGCGCGGTCCTGGGGGACCTGGTGGCGGTGGCCCGCAACCTGCTGTCCGGCGCGCGCGGGGCGGGAGCCTCGGACTACGCCGAGCTGCGCGTACGTCCCATCGGTGAAGTCGTCACCCGCTACCACATCAGCCTCGACGTCGCCGACAAGGCAGGCGTTCTCGCGGCGGTGGCCTCGGCGTTCGCCGAGCACGACGTGTCCATCCGGACGGTGCACCAGGAGGGACACGGCGATGATGCGAGCCTGGTCGTGGTCACCCATACGGCGACCGACGCGGCGCTGACGGCCGTGGTGGAGCAGCTCCGAGGGCTCGACAGCGTCCGCGCTGTCGCGTCGGTGATGAGGGTGGAGGGGAACGCATGAGCATCGGATCCGGAACGGCGACCCGGGCATGGGCGGGATGGAACGGCCTGATCGAGCAGTACCGCGACCGGCTGCCGGTCACGGCGGCCACGCCCGTCGTCACCCTGCTCGAGGGAGCGACTCCGC
>JBBSUR010000252.1:0-2847 GCA_038234255.1 Mycobacteriales bacterium
CTCGAACGGCCTCGCCCCGAGCATCTTGCGCAGGGCCGGCCGGACGAACGCCTCGAAGCTGACCAGCGCACTGACCGGGTTGCCGGGCAGACCGAACACCGGCGTGCTGTCCGGCCCGATGGTGCCGAAGCCCTGCGGCATACCGGGCTGCATGGCGATCTTGTCGAAGGCGACGGTCCCGAGCCGGGACAGCACCTCCTTGACCACGTCGTAGGCCCCGACCGAGACGCCTCCGCTGGTGACCAGCACATCGGCGCGGACCAGCTGGTCCTCCAGCGTCGCGGCCAGCTTGCGCGGGTCGTCGGGCACGATTCCCACGCGGTACGCGATGGCGCCCGCCTCCAGCGCCGCGGCGGTCAGGGCCGGGCTGTTGCTGTCCACGATGCGGCCGGGGGCCAGCGGTTGCCCCGCGTCGGTGAGCTCGCTTCCGGTGGAGACGACGACCACCCGGGGCCGCGGCCGGACGAGCAGCCGCGAGCGACCGACTGCGGCAGCCAGGCCGATCTGCACGGCGCCGAGGTGCGTGCCGGCGGCCAGCACCGTCTCGCCGGCGGCGACGTCCTCGCCGGACCGGCGGATGTTCGCGCCGGGCGTGGGTGCCCGGACGATGCGTACCGTCGCGACGCCACCGTCGGTCCACTCGACCGGAATCACCGAGTCGGCGCCTGCCGGCATCATGGCGCCGGTCATGATCCGCACGCACACCCCCGGCTGGACCCGCAGCGGGGAGGCCGGTCCGGCGGCGATGTCCCCGGTCACCGGCAGGACGACCGGGGTGCGCTCGCTCGCCGAGGCGACGTCGTCGAGCCGCACGGCGTAGCCGTCGACCGCGCTGTTGTCGAAGCCGGGGAGCGGGTCCGGAGCCACCACGTCCTCGGTGAGGATGCAGCCGTGCGCATCCATCAGGCCCAGTTCCAGCGGCGAGAGCGGCTGGACCACCGACAGGATGCGGTCCAGGTGTTCACTCACACTCAGCACGACGAACCCTCGGGCGGGTGCTCGGCCAGCCACGCGTGCAGCCAGCTGAGGAACGGGGGACCGAGGTCCTCGCGGTCGGCGGCCAGGCGGACGACTGCCTTGAGGTAGTCCAGGCGGTCGCCGGTGTCGTAGCGACGACCACGAAAGACGACCCCGTGCACCGGCTCGGTGTCGATCAGCGTCGACAGCGCGTCGGTCAGCTGGATTTCGCCGCCACGGCCAGGGGCGGTCTCGCGCAACACGTCGAAGACGGTGGGCGAGAGGATGTAGCGGCCGATGATCGCCAGGTTGCTCGGCGCCTCGCCGGGCGGTGGCTTCTCCACCAGCCCGGTGATCCGCAGGACGTCGCCGTCGGCCGGCTCGACCGCGGCGCAGCCGTAGAGCGAGGTCGAGTCGGCCGGGACCTCCATCAGCGCCACCACGCTGCCGCCTTCGCGGGCCTGCACCTCGATCATCTGCTCCAGCAACGGGTCGCGGGCATCGATCAGGTCGTCGCCGAGCAGCACCGCGAACGACTCACGACCGACGTGCTGCGCGGCCGCGAGCACCGCGTGGCCCAGGCCCTTCGGGTCTCCCTGGCGCACGTAGTGGATCGTCGCCAGCTCGCTGGCCTGGTGCACCAAAGCGAGCTTGTCGGTCTCACCGTTCGCCTCGAGCGTGTGCTCGAGCTCCACCGCCCGGTCGAAGTGGTCCTCGAGCGGCCGCTTGTTTCGGCCGGTCACCATGAGCACGTCGTCGAGCCCCGCCCGGGCGGCCTCCTCCACGACGTACTGAATGGCCGGCTTGTCCACGACCGGGAGCATCTCCTTGGGCGAGGACTTCGTCGCGGGCAGGAAACGGGTGCCGAGCCCGGCCGCCGGGATGACGGCCTTGCTGATGGTCATGGCGCGACCCTACGTGGGGCCGCCGCGCCGCCCTCCTGGGATGCTGGCGGGGTGAACTCCGGCAAGGCGCAAATGCGTCGCGAGATGCTCGCCCGGCGAGCCGAACTGACCGCCGGTGAGCGGGCCGGGGTGGGCGCGGCGCTGGTCGAGGCGGTGCTGCCGCTGGCGACGGGACGCATCGCGGCGTACGCCTGCGTCGGGACCGAGCCGGACACCGGCGCACTCCTGGCCCGGCTCGACGACGTCCTGCTCCCGGTGCTGCTGGACGACGGTGACCTGGACTGGGCGCGGTGGGAGGGCGAGCTCGACGCCGGGCCGCGGGGCACGCTCCAACCCCGGGGACCGCGTCTTGGCCGCGAGGCGATTGCGGACTGCGCCGTGGTGCTGGTGCCCGCGCTGGCCGTCGACCGGACGGGGGTGCGGCTGGGCCGCGGTGGCGGCGCCTACGACCGGGCGCTGGGTCGCACCGACGGGTACGTGGTCGCGGCCCTGCACTCCGGCGAGCTCGTCGAGGTGCTCCCCGCCGAGCCGCACGACCGGCCGGTGCACGCCGTCGTCCTGCCCGATCGCGGGCTGGTCCGACTCCCGCTGAGCAGACCTGATGGAATGGGCAGATGAGCAAGGGATTCGACGACCTGCTGACGGCGAACGCCGGATACGCCGCGCGCTTCTCCGGCGCGAGCCTGGCGGGTCGAGCGGCCCGCGGGCTCGCCGTAGTCACCTGCATGGACTCGCGGATCGAGCCGCTGCAGATGCTCGGGCTGTCCAACGGCGACGCCAATATCCTGCGCAACGCGGGCGGTCGGGTCACCGACGACGTGCTGCGCACCCTCGTTTTGGCGGTGCACCTGCTCGGCGTCGACCGGGTGATGGTGGTAGCCCACTCCGACTGCCGGATGGCCAAGGTCACCGACGACCAGGTGCACGAGCAGATCCTGGCCGAGACCGGACTGGACACCCGGAGCCTGGAGTTCCGGACCGTCTC
>JBBSUR010000253.1:0-2834 GCA_038234255.1 Mycobacteriales bacterium
GACGGTGTCGGGGCCTGGCTGGCCGAGACCGACGGGCTCACCGCCGGGGTCACTGTGCTGCCGTCGTCATTGCTGCCGCGGAGCAGGAAGTAGAGCAGCAGCCCGATCAGGACCAGCAGCAAGAGCAGGCCCAGCAGGATGCCGAGCAGCTTGTTGCCGCCGGCCCCGCCGGCCTTGGTCGAGGACCGCCCGGGCCGGGTGGTGGTCGCGGGGTTCGGGGTGTTGCGAGGCTCAGTCACGCCGGGTGCTGCTCGACGAGGAGTCGCTCGAGGAACCGGACCGGCTGGTCGGCTTGAGGTTGTCGGCCTTGGGCTTGGTCGCCTTGTCCTTGACGTTCTTGCTCTCCTCGGACGCCTTGTTCAGCGCGTCCTCCAGGCGGCCGCGCATCGACTGGATGAGCCCGCCGCCGACGCCGACGATCAGGATGCCGGCGACGGTCGCCAGGATCGCGTACAGAACCGGTCCGGTGACGTCGGTGGCGATGCCGACCTCGTCCAGCGCGGCTTTCAGGAAGCCGAGCAGGACCAAGATGGCTACCCCGTCGGCCAGGAACGTGCCGTAGGACAGGCCGCCGAGGCTGCTTTCGATGAGCTTCTTGACCGCGCCGGCGACGACGCCGCCGACCACCACCAGGATGATGGCCACGAGGATCTTGGGGAGCAGGATGATGAAGGCGGCCAGCGGCTGCTGCAGCGCCTGGATGCCGAGGGCGCCAACCGCGGCGGACAGGAACGGGATGAAGATGACGTAGAACACGATCTTGCTGATGATGTCGCTGGCGTCGTAGTCGCTGCGCGCCAGCGCCTTCTTGACCGGGCCCTTCTCGACCGCCTCGTCAAAGTGCACCCGTTCCAGGACCTTGTCCAGGATCTTGGCGACGATCTTGGCGATGAAGTAGCCGACGATCAGGATAAGCAGGAATCCCAGGAACTTCGGGACGAAGTTGGCGAACGTGTTCAGCCCCTGGTTGACAGAGGCGCCGAAATCGACGGCGAGCGGCTGGGCGGACATGGAGCTCCTCGGGGTGGGGCGGGCAGGGACGGGCATGTGCTAGGCCGGGTTTGCTCGATGCGCGCCCAGCGGACAGGTCCGCTGAGAAGAAGACGCGTTCATGGCATGGTTGTGTCGCACCGCCCGCGCCGCCCCTGCGCGGCCCGGTGTCGGCGGCCGGACAAAGCTCGCCGGCAGACCCCTGCGAAGCGTTTCGCCCGGCGCGGGTGGTGGACATACCTACGGTGCTGCGCGACGCCCCGGGGCTGGCTGCCGCACCAAGCGACCGGGAGCAGGCGTGTCAGCAGCAGAGCCAGAGCGTGACGGTCGGTGGATCGGCGGTTCGCGGCCGGGCGGCCCGCCGGGCACCCCCGAGGATGCGGCCCTGTCCGCGCAGGACCTGGCCGAGCTCCACGAACCCCTGCGACGGTTCCTGCTGCGGCAGACCCGGGACCCTCATGAGGCCGAGGACCTGACCCAGGAGACCCTTGCCCGGGTGTGGGCGTCCCGGGCCCGCCTGGACGCCGATGCCGCGCTGCCGTACGCGCTCACGACCGCCCGCAACCTGCTGCGCAGCGAGCAACGCCGCTTACAGGTCGAACGTCGTCATCAGCATCGGCTGCTGGACCCCGCGTCCCCGCCCGATCCTCAGACGGTGCTCGTGCGGGCCGAGGAGCGCGAAGCCGTCCGGACCGCGCTCGGTGCACTGGACGTGACCGACCACGCGCTGCTCGCAGCCCACTACGGGGAGCAGCCGGGTAACGGATCGTTGGGGCCGACCGGCGCGGGCGGCTCGCGGCGGGTCGCGCGGGCGCCCTCGCGGGGACCGGGGGTGAGCTCCCGGCTCGCCCGCGCGCGCGCCCGGGCCCGCGTCGACTACCTGCTGGCCCTGCGCCGGCTGGAGGTGTCCGACCCGCAGTGCCGCGCAGTGCTGGAGTCGCTGTCCAGCGGGGACCGGCGGCTGCAGGCGCGTACCGGGGCCAGCGAGCACGCGGCTACCTGCCCGGTCTGCCGGGACTGCGCGGACGCGCTCACCGGACGCCGCCGGGCGCTGTTCGGGGTCCTCCCGGTCCCGCTGCTGCTGCTGCAGCCATGGCGTCGGGCCTTCCGCCGCGCGCCGCGCAGCACCGTGACCGCTTCGGCGCTCACCGGAGCCGCCGCCGTCACAAGCGTCCTTCTGCTGCTGGGTCCCACGACCGGACCGGCGCCGCGAGCCGACGCAGCAGTGGCGGCTGCCCGGGGCGTCCCCCCATCGATCGGAAGGGCCGGTGCAGGCGCGGGCTTCACGGTCACCCGCGGTGCCCTGCCGGGTGCGCTGGTCGGCGGCGCCGCTCTGGCCCCGGTCAAGGCCACGAACGTCGGTACGGCCGCCGGCGCGGTTTCGCCCCCGACCGGAGCGGACAGCGAAGCCAAGACCGCCGCGGGTAACGCTGCGCCCGGCACCGCCGGGACGGTGCTGTTCGCGACCGACGAGCCGACTCCGGACGCCTACGGCCAGCAGGTCATCGCGGCCGCCGCCCGGCAGCTCAAGACCAGCGGCGTCACGATGGTCGAGGTCCGCGGCTACACCGACAAAGTCGCCGGAGCAGCTGTGAACGACCCGCTGAGCGCGCAGCGCGCCAGCAACGTCGCCGCCGCCCTTCGCCCCTTGCTGCCCGGCGTCACGGTCACGTCTGCGGCAAAGGGCGAGGGCGACCCGGTCGCGACCAACGACACCGCCGCCGGCCGGCAGCAGAACCGCCGAGTCGTCATCGCCGCCACCGGCTGAGCCCAGCCGCGCGCCCGGCCGCCGCGCTGCGGCTGCTGGGCAGCGAAGCCGACCGGTTGAGTCCAAGGGGCAAACA
>JBBSUR010000254.1:0-2822 GCA_038234255.1 Mycobacteriales bacterium
ACGCAGGTCGACGGCGGCGGAGCGCCGGGAGCGGGTCAGCAGGTCACCGGTGCCGACGCCGAAGCCCCCGCCCGGCCGGTCCACCCGCAGGATCTCGGCACCGAGGTCGGCCAGGACCATGCAGGCATGCGGAGCTGGTCCCAGGGCGGCCAGCTCCACCACCCGGACGCCGGCGAGCGGTCCCTGGCTGGTCATGTCATCCCCTTGTCGGTCAGCTGGGCCCGCTCATTGTCGACAACGACGTCGAGCGTGGTGGCGGACGCCCAGTCTGGGTGTCCTGCACCTGGCCAACCTGTTCGTCCTCCACCGGCTCCGCCGCCGTGCGCGCCGGTATCGGCTTCGGCGGTGTGGTCACCGACCTGGTGGAGCTGTTGCTCTATATCGGTCCGCGGGTCCCGAACCGAGGCGGGACAGCTGAGTCACGGTGGCTCCCGGGCGACGAGCAGCCCGATCTGGGTCAGCAGCTCGCGCGGCGCGAGGCCTTCGTGGGCGGCAGCCATCGGCAGGAGCAGGGCGGACAGGTTCAGCAGTCCATAGTAGCCCTGCGCCAGCACCCCCACCCCGTCCTCGTCGACGAGCTGCTGGAGGTAGGAGCCGACCGGACGAAGTGAACCTGCCTCCATCTCCAGCAGGAAGTCGGTCAGCGCCCCGACCGCGGACGCGGTGGCGGCCCGGCTCTCCGGTGTGGTCATGCCAGCACGCTATCCAGCGCCGTGGGGTGCGAGGGCGGTTCGTCTTGACGTCGCCGCAGACACCGTTCGAAGATGGCGCTCCTCGTCGCGCCCGGCCTCGCAGGGCTGCGCGATCGGATCCCCCAGCGGAGCTGAGCCATCTCGTCGCCCACCGGTCCATCGAGTCGGCTGCCCGAGCCGATCGACGTCGTGGTCGTCACCGCCGATCCGGTCGAGACGGCGGCCGTACTCCGCTTCGCCTCGGGTCCGGTGATGCAGTGCCGGCTGTTCCAGACCGGGTACTCGGTGTTCGACTTCCGGGTGCCGGACGGTCCACCGGTGCGCGTCGCCAGCGTCGAGCTGTCGGGGGAGGCCGCGGCTGTCGGCACCGAGCTGCGGCGGCTGTCCGTGGCGCATCCGGATGCCGTGCTGCTGTCGATCGGTGTCGGCGATCCGGATCGGAGTGCGGCCTCGTCGGTCGGCGACGTCGTCGTCGGTGAGGACATCGTGGGCGGCACGCGGGCCGCACACAGCTCGCGCGACCTGGTGCAGATCGCCCGTCAGGTGGAAGCTGGCTGCGGGGCAGCACCGAACTGGGCAACCGTCGTCATCGGGGTCGAGCGGGCCGGCGGTGCCCCCGCGGAGGCCTGGGATGCGGCCGGCCGGATGCGGCGGCTGATGGTGCGCGGCGCCGGTGGTCAGGCGGGTCGGGCCAGCACGGCCGAGGACCGCGAGACCGGAGCCCGGGCCGCGGCAGCTTTCGGTTTCGCCGTGCTGGGCGAGCACATCCGGCTCGGCCAGTTGGAACGAGAAGACATTCCCGGGACTGATCCCCTGGCGCCCACCACAGCACGACCCCCAGTCACCGACCTGCACGTCGCCCTGGCCGAAGAGGTGGAGCAGTGGATCGACCAGGTCTGCGCGGACGAAGCGCTGCTCGCCGACGACGACGCCGCGGCCCAGCTGGCTGCCCATGACTTCTTCGCCGCCGACTCCCTGGCCGCCTTCGAGTTGGTCCTGGCGGCCGCGGCGCGGGTCGACGACGTCGCCTGCACCTGGGCGGCCCAGCGGATGCGGGCCTACGGCCGATCCTGCGCCGAGGCGATGGCCAGCCTGTGTGACATCGCGCCGGTGGCGCCCGGTTCCCCGTCCGACATCGCGGTCCGGTTTCCCGTCGAGGCGATGCTGCAACGCCATCCGGCCGGCGCCGCGGTCATGCTGTCGGTCCCCGAGGCGTGGCGCTGTCTCGACGATACGTATAGGAGCCGGGTGCTCACCGGGCTGTCCGCCGGCGACGACTGCACGCGACCACCCACCGAGATCGGCTGGCGTTGCCTGCTCGACCTCGCCGAGGGAGGCGAGTTCAACGACCTCGAAAGCCGGCAGCTCGATCGGACCGTGCGGCGCAGCAGTTACGACGTGCTCGCCGCGGCGGGGATTCCGTTCGTTCTGGTTGTGGGCAAGCTGTTGGACGACCTCAACAGCGCGCAGCGTCGGTGCCGCGACCGGGCTGCCCGCTTCCTCTACCGAGACGCCGGCCGGTTGCCGGGGCAGCTGCCGGACCACCTCGACTACGAGGTCGGGCGGTATGTACAGCACGCCTCACGGGCCGGCTGCGGCGGCGCCGACGAGGCGCTGTCCCGGGCGAACCTGATGGCCGCACCCGCCGCCCGCAAGGCGGGCGTGCTCATGTCGGCCCTGCTGATCGACGACCAGTACCTCCGGCTGGAGCAGCCCACCCGGCTGCGCAGTGTGCTCGCCGCAGCCAGCCTCGCCGGGGACCTGCCGGGAGTGCTGTCCTTCGCGACCGCCCGACTGCCGCCGCCGGTGGAGGACGAGGCGCTGCCGATCTACCTCGTCCAGGAGACCAGGGACCGGTTGAGCGGGTTGGGCCGCTACCTGCGGCCGGGCGAGGCAGCGGTGTGGAAGGCCTTCACCACGACGCTGGCCCAGCGCATCTGACGCCGGATGGCGACCCGGCTGCAACCGCTCGGGAGCTGATCACCGCCTCCCGGTGCCGCTCACGCAGCGTCGGGTTGGTGCGGTACGCGGCGCTGGTCACCGCGCAGGCGCAGCCCGTCCCAGTTGCCGAATTCGTTCTCCGGGATCCACTCGTTGGCCCAGTAGAGCTCGCCGTACCGCTCCTGCAGG
>JBBSUR010000255.1:0-2820 GCA_038234255.1 Mycobacteriales bacterium
CGGGCACGACAGCCTGTCGGTGCTCGGTCGCTACCGCCTCGGCTGGGTCGACTTCACCGGCAGCGGCGTCGAGACCGTCGCCCACCTGCGGGAGAACGGCCGGATCTGCCTGATGTGGTGCGCGTTCGCCGGGCGGCCGCGCATCGTGCGGGCGCACGGCCGGGGGACGGTCGCCCTGCCGGGCGAGCCGGCGTACGAGGAGGTGGTTGCCCTGCACCCGCCGCACCCGAGCACCCGGGCGGTGGTGGTGGTCGACGTGGAGCGGGTCAGCGACTCGTGCGGCTACGGCGTCCCGCTCATGGAACTGCAGGGGGAGCGGGACATCATGCGGCTGCACGCCGAGAAGCGCGGCCCGGAGGGGCTGGCTGCCTACCGGGCGGAGCGCAACGCGGTGAGCGTGGACGGGCTGCCGGGGTTGGACCCTGTGGTGGTCCGGTAAGTCGTCCCAGTCCTCGTCCCGTAGTGTCCGGGGCGACCCGCGGGAGCCTCGCGCCGAGGCTGAGAGGGCGGCAGGACCGGCCGCTGACCGTTCGCACCTGACCCGGCCCATCTCAGCGGTGGAGCACCGGCGTAGGGAGGAACCCCTTATGACCCTGCTCGACGAGGCGACCGCCGACACCAGCCTGGCCACCGAAGGCACCGCCTTCCCCGGCTCGCGCAAGACCTACCTGACCGGCAGCCGCGCCGACCTGCGCGTGCCGATGCGCGAGGTGGTCCTGTCGACCGGCGACAGCGTGGTGCTCTACGACACCAGCGGCCCGTACACCGATCCGGCGCTGCGCACCGACGTTCGGCTCGGGCTCCCGGCGCTGCGCAGGAGCTGGATCGCCGAGCGGGGCGACACCGAGAGCTACCTCGGTCGGGCGGTGCAGCCGGTCGACAACGGGCTGAAGGCGCGCGATACCCGCAATCTGGACAGCGTCTTCGACGCGGCCGGACGCGCGCCGCGACGCGCGCTGCCGGGTCAGACCGTGACCCAGCTCGCGTACGCCCGAGCGGGTGTCATCACGCCGGAGGTCGAGTTCGTCGCGCTGCGCGAGGGGCTCGCGCCGGAGTTCGTCCGGGCCGAGATCGCCCGGGGGCGCGCGGTCGTGCCGGTCAACATCAACCACCCCGAGGTCGAGCCGATGGCCATCGGCCGCGGCTTCCTGGTCAAGATCAACGCCAACATCGGCAACAGCGCCGTGGCCTCCTCGATCGAGCAGGAGGTGGACAAGATGGTGTGGGCGACCCGCTGGGGCGCCGACACGGTGATGGACCTGTCGACCGGGCGCAACATCCACACCACCCGGGAGTGGATCCTGCGCAACAGCGCGGTGCCGATCGGCACCGTCCCGATCTACCAGGCGCTGGAGAAGGTGAACGGCAAGGCCGAGGACCTCACCTGGGAGATCTACCGGGACACCCTGGTCGAGCAGTTCGAGCAGGGCGTCGACTACATCACCGTGCACGCCGGGGTGCTGCTGCGCTACGTGCCGATGGCCGCGACCCGCAAGACCGGCATCGTGTCGCGCGGCGGCTCGATCATGGCGGCGTGGTGCCTCGCCCATCACCAGGAGAACTTCCTCTACACCCACTTCCGCGACATCTGCGAGTTGATGGCCGCCTACGACGTGACCTTCTCGCTCGGCGACGGCCTGCGGCCCGGCTGCATCGCCGACGCCAATGACGAGGCGCAGTTCAGCGAGCTGCGCACCCTCGGCGAGCTGACGAAGATCGCCTGGGAGTACGACGTGCAGGTCATGGTCGAGGGGCCCGGCCACGTGCCGATGAACAAGATCAAGGAGAACATGGACCTGCAGCTGGAGGTCTGCGGCGAGGCGCCGTTCTACACGCTCGGTCCGCTCACGACCGACATCGCGCCGGGCTACGACCACATCACCAGCGCGATCGGCGCGGCGATGATCGGCTGGTACGGCACAGCGATGCTCTGCTACGTCACCCCCAAGGAGCACCTGGGCCTGCCGGACCGCGACGACGTCAAGGACGGTGTCATCACCTACAAGATCGCGGCGCATGCGGCGGACCTCGCCAAGGGGCATCCGGGCGCGCAGGCCTGGGACGACGCGCTGTCCGACGCGCGCTTCGAGTTCCGCTGGGAGGACCAGTTCAACCTCTCGCTCGACCCGACGACGGCGCGCGACTTCCACGACGAGACGCTGCCGGCCGGCGCGGCGAAGACCGCGCACTTCTGTTCGATGTGCGGCCCGCATTTCTGCTCCATGAAGATCAGCCAGGACGTACGCAAGTACGCCGCCGAGCACCAGGTCGACGAGGCGGCGGCGCTGCAGTTGGGGATGCAGGAGAAGTCGGCGGAGTTCGCCGAGTCCGGCGGGCGGGTGTACCTGCCGGTCGTGGACTGACGGGGGGTGGGGCGGCCTGCTGAGCGCGCGCTTACCAGAGGCGTCGCTGCCGGAGGGCCACCCGCCTGCAGGCCGTCGCGGTCAGCAGCATCAGCCCTGCCGCCAGCCCGAGCGCCGCAGGCGTGCCGGTGGCGGCGAGCCGCGAGCCCGGCGCCGCCGGAGCCTGCGCCACCGGTCCTGACGCGCCCGGTTGCGCTACGCCCCGTTCGACCCCGCCTGCGCCGACTTCACCCGCGCCGACCCCGCCTGCGCCGGCTCCACTCGGCGCAGGTGTCGCCGCCGTCACGGGAGAGCGTCCCGATGCGGCAGTGAACGGCCACACCCCATTGGTGAAGCGGACGACGTGGAAGCCTGACTCCTGACCGCTGACCCACATCTCCCCCCGCTCCGGCACGAAGGCCACCGTCGAGCCGGTGTGCAGGCACGAGCACAGCCCCCGGCCCTCGATCGCGCTGTC
>JBBSUR010000256.1:0-2814 GCA_038234255.1 Mycobacteriales bacterium
CGCCGTCGGTGAGGACCTCGGCCAGCACCGCGTAGGGCAGGTAGGCGGCGAGGTCGGCCGGGTCCGGAACCCGCCAGGCCATGGCCACCGCCGGCGTGGGGACGAGTGCGTCGTACGAGGTGGTGCGCCGTTCGGCGGTCGGCAGCGGCTCGCTGAACGACGGTCGCTCCGGGACGGCGCGGGCGGCGATGTCCCCGAAATGCTGGTGCACCCAGCCGAGCACCTGGGCGGTGTCGATGTCACCGACGACGGTCAGCACCGCGTTGCCCGGGGCGTAGTAGCGGTCGAAGAACTGCCGGGCGTCCTCGAGCGTCGAGCTCTCCAGGTCCACGAAGTCGCCGTAGCCGTTGTGGCTGTTGGCGAAGTCGTCGAACAGCACCGGCGGGATCATCAGCCAGGGGAAGCCGCCGTACGGCCGGTTCAGCACGTTGACCCGGATCTCGTTCTGCACCACGGCGATCTGGTTGTCGAGGTTGTCCTGGGTGACCGCGACGCTGCGCATCCGGTCGGCCTCGAGGAACAGCGCGAGCTCGGTCGCGCTGCTCGGCATCACCTCGTAGTAGTTGGTGTAGTCGACGTGCGTCGAGCCGTTGAGGGTGCCGCCGTTGCCCTGTACGTAGGTGAAGTGCTCGGTCTTGCCCAGGCTCGCCGACCCCTGGAACATCAGATGCTCGAACAGGTGGGCAAAGCCGGTGCGGCCCTGCGGCTCGCTGCGCATCCCGACGTCGTAGTAGACCGCGACGGCCACGACCGGGCTGCTCGGGTCGGGGCTGAGCACGACCCGCAGCCCGTTGTCGAGTGTGGTCCGCTCGACCGCGTAGGAAGGGCTGGCAGCGGCAGGGGCGGACCTGGTCCGGGAGCGTGGCGGCACCGGGCTCACGGTAGTACGGGACCGGGTTGACCTGTCGAGAAGAAGTTGTGCACAGTGGGGACCATGAGGCTGGCGCCATGAACGACGGACATGGCGACCCGGATGAGCCCGGCGACGTGCTGCTCGTGCAACGGGCGGCCTCCTACGAGCCGAAGCTGAGTTGTGCAGGCGCGGCCCGGCGTCTGCTGACCGACGCGTTGGAGACGGCGGACCGCCCGCAGTGGGCCGACGCCGGCGCGCTGGCCTTGAGCGAGCTGGTCACCAATGTGGCGCTGCACGCGCACACCCGGTTCGACGTGCTCATCCGCGTGCACGCTGCGCACCTGTCCGTCGAGGTGCGCGACGGCAATCCGGCGCTGCCTCGGGACCGCAGGTACGACATGCGGGCCACGACCGGGCGCGGTCTGGCACTGGTGGCCGCGGTGACTCGGGACTGCGGTGTACGCAGTCTCGGTAGCGAAGGCAAGGTGGTCTGGTTTTGGGTCGGCGACGAGGAGCCGGAGCAGTCCGCTGACGAGCTGCTCGGCGCCTGGGACGTGGACGGCGCCTGGGACGTCCTCGAGCACACCCCCTCGACCCGGGAGGTCACGCTCTGCGCCATGCCGGCGACGCTCTGGCTCGCCGCCCGCCAGCACCACGACGCGATCCTGCGCGAACTGGTGCTGTACGCCGCCGAGCATGACGACGCGCAGGCGTCCCTGGAACTGGCCGACACCGCCCGCGGGCTGGTGAGCCGCGCCGTCCAGCACGCGGTCGAGCAGGCGCAGGCGGCCGGCACCGCCCGGTCCGCGGTGCCGGCGGGCCACCCGGCGCCGCTCCCACCGGTCCCCGAGAGCCTGCTGCTCACGGTGACCGTCCCGGCCGACATCGGCCCCGCCTACGCCGCACTGCAGGACGCGCTTGACGTCGGCGAGCGGCTCGCGACCGCCGGCAAATTGCTGGCCCGGCCGGGGCTGCCGGAGATCGTTGCGGTACGCACCTGGGTGTGCGAGCAGGTGCTTTCCCAGTTGGCGGAGCTGCCCGCCACGCCGTGGCCGGGCACCGCCCAGCGGCACTTCGAGACGGCCGTCAACGACATTGCCCACCAGCATCCGTGGGACGACACCTCCGTACGCGACTCCGAGCTCGGGGTGATCGCCGCCGACGACGCCAACCGCATCGTGGCGGTCAGCCGTCCGCTTGCCAGGCTGCTGGGCTGGGACGTGGACGACCTGGTCGGGCGCCGCGTCGTGACGCTGATCCCGCACCGGATGCGCGAGGCGCACGTCGCCGGGTTCAGCCGGGTCCTGACCACCGGCGAGGCCCACATTCTCGGCGTGCCGCTCGTCCTGCCCGTGCTGCACGCCGACGGCCGCGAGCTGCCCTGCCGGTTTCTTGTCGAGCGCGCGCCGCACAGCAGCGCCCGCTCGGTGTACCTGGCCTGGATCGAGGCCGACCTCGAGCCATAGGCCAACCATCCTGACCGCGACTTCCCCTGCGGGGGGTACGGGGGTGTCGCGCGCGCTGCAGAGGGCACCGCCCGATTTGTCCTTGACGGCTGAGCCGGTCAGGACGAGGGTGGCTGCTGACGGACGGTCCCGGACGGACCGCCGACGGGAGGCGAGATGCTCACGCTGACCGACCAGGCCGCAGCGATGATCGCGCGGCTCGGCAGACAGGCCGACCCACCGGGCGATCTGGCACTGCGCATCTGCCACCAGGGCGACGCGCCCGGTCTCACCATGGACCTTGCCGACGAGCCCGGGCCGGACGATCTGGTGCTGCGCGGTTCCGGGGCGACGGTCTTCCTCGATCCGGTGGCTGCGGTACGGCTGGACAGCAAGGTCCTGGACGCCCGCAGCAACGAGGTCGGGTCGGCGTTCTTCCTCGCCTGACGTGGCGTCGATCCGGACAAGGCACATGCCCGATCGACCGCCATCACCACCGTCATGGCATCCGGCTAC
>JBBSUR010000257.1:0-2803 GCA_038234255.1 Mycobacteriales bacterium
ATCAGGACGTACGCCGGACACCACCAGAGCCAGTCCGGGGAAGGCGAAGCCGTCGTCGGTGCGGTAGGGCTGGTCGGCCTCAGCGGCCATCCGTCGCACGGCGGCCCGAATGTCCTCGGAGGCGGTCGAGAGCGCACGGGCCAGTGGCGGGGCCAGCTGCGACACGCTGTCGAAGTGCTCATCAGTGGTCGCGACGGCGAAGGAGACGGCAACCTCCTGCACCGACGTCTCGGCAAATCCTGCCTCGTCGAGCAGCGCAAGCAGCTGCGCCGGGTCGGCGAGGGAGAAGACCTCCCCCGGTCCGACCGGCGGACCGCCCTGCAGCGCCCCCGCGAACATCGCCGACATGCCGACCGTCGCCATCCACGGGTTGTGCTGCGGCCCCGCCCATACGGCAGCGGCGAAGCGACCACCCGGGGCGAGGACTCGCCGGGCCTCCTGGACTGCCTTGGCCGGCTCGGGATCGAACATGAGCGCCATGCGCGAGGCCACGAGGTCGACGCTGGCATCCGCCAGCCCCGTGTCGGAGCCGTCGCACCGAGCGACGCTCGCCTGGGCCATCCCGGCCAGGGTCCGGCGGGCCACCTCCACCATGCCGGTCGCCGGATCGGTGGCGAGCACGCTGCCCTCGGGACCGACCGCATCGGCCAGCAGCCGCGCCAGCTCACCCGTGCCGGCGCCGACCTCCAGTACCCGCTCACCAAGCTGTGGACGCAGCGCATCGAGCAGGGCTCGCGTCGTCGGCTGCTTGCTCTGCTCGATGTGAATTCGCCGCGCATCCCACGCCGCTGCCACGTCTGTCCAGTCGACCGGGTCCACCATGTCGCCCCCTAGATTTGGGTACAGAGAGTCTGTACTCGATAGGGGTAGCCTGCCTCTGATGAGCGAATCCGTCAAGAAGCGCGACTACGACTCCACGCGCCGACAGGCCCAGGCGCGCGAGACCCGGCTGGTCGTGCTCCGTCACGCGCATGACCTGTTTCTCGTCCAGGGGTACGGCGGGACGACGATCGTCGAGATCGCCAGAGCTGCCGGCGTCTCGGCCGAGACGGTGTACGGCGCGTTCGGCAGCAAGTCGGCGCTGCTGAACCGCGTGTGGGACATCACGATCGGCGGCGACGACCAGGACGTCGCGTTCCACGAGCGCCCCGAGGTACGGGCGCTTCGGGCCGAGCCGGACCTCGCGAAACGCCTGAGAATGAACGCGGAGCTCTTCACCGGCACGGCCCGTCGCATCGTGCCGTTCCTGCTGATGGTGCAGGCTGCGGCCGGCAGTGAGCCGGCCGCCGCAGCGATGCTGGCCGAGATGGGCGCCCAGCGCTATCAAGGGATGGGGGTCATGGCTCAGGGAGCCGCCGCCACCGGACAGCTCGCCGTTTCCGAGCAGGAGTGCCGGGACCTGATGTGGGCCACGACCGACGGCCTCCTGTGGCACCGGCTCGTGGTGGAACGCGGCTGGAGCGACGAGCGCTTCGCTGCGTGGCTAGGCGCGTTGTGGGTCAGCATGCTCGTCGAGGGATGAACCTTCTCGACGGACAGTCGCGGGCAACCCGCGGGCCCGGAGAGGGACGGGACAGCGGCGAGCGTCCACGGCAGCCCGCTGGTCCGTCGAGGTGTCACCGCGTGCGGCGCGGCGCGGAGCCTCGGGTGCGGGAAGGGCCGTGAGCACGCCTGCTGCTGCCGTAGGCCGAAGTTGCCTAGGCAGGCATCGCCGACGTCACCCCACCAGCACCTCCCGAAGCCGGGCGGCGATCGTGTCCCACTTCCAGTCCCGCTCCACCCACGCCCGTCCGGCCCGCCCGATCGCTCGGGCCCGGTCCGGATCGGCGAGCAGCCCGGCCACCGCGTCGGCCACCGCGGCCACCGACCGCCCGTCGACCAGGTGGCCGGTCCGGCCGTCGAGCACCGCGTCCGGCGAGCCACCGGAGCGCCCGGCGACGACCGGCAGTCCGGTCGCGGACGCCTCCAGGAAGACGATCCCGAGCCCTTCGATCTCGAGCCCGGCCCGGCGGGTGCGGCACGGCATCGCGAACACGTCGCCCGCGTCGTAGTGCGCCGGCAACGACTCCCACGGCACCGTCCCGGTCAGCACCACGTCGCCGGCGACGCCCTGCTCGGCGGCGAGCCGCTGCAGGCGGGGGGCGTCCGGTCCCCCGCCGACGCACAGCAGGGCCGTCCCCGGCACCCGTCGGCGGATCGCCGGTAGCGCCCGGATGAGCACGTCCTGGCCCTTGCGGGGCACCAGCCGCGAGACGCAGACCACGACCGGCCGGTCCGACAGGCCGTACCGCCGGCGCACCTCGTCCCCGCCCGCCCCGGGCCGGAACACCGCGGTGTCCACCCCGCTGGGCAACCGCTCGAGCCGGGCGCCCGGACCCAGCGCCGGGGCCAACCGGGTCCGGGTGTAGTCGCCGAGGTAGGTCACGACATCGACCTGCTGCCCGATCCGCCGCAACACCTGCCGTGCGCCGGGCAGCAGCGCCCAGCCGACCTCGTGGCCGTGCGTCGAGGCGACCGCCCGGTGCATCCCGAGCCGGGACGCCAGCAACCCCAGGGGCGCCGCCGCCCCGAACCACACCCGGTCGCAACCCTCGGCGGCGGCGATCGACCGGGCCCGGCGCAGGACCTTGGGGGTGGGCACCAGCAGGGAGGTGGAGTGGCGTACGACCGCAAAGTCCTGCGCGGCATCGAAGGCCGGCGCGCCCGGCCAGGCCGATGCATAGACGACGACCTCGTCGGCTGGCAGCCGGGAGGCGAGCGCGTGCACGTACGCCTGGATCCCGCCGGGCCGCGGCGGGAAGTC
>JBBSUR010000258.1:0-2798 GCA_038234255.1 Mycobacteriales bacterium
AGCCTCTTTCGCCACCCGCGCCGCCCACTCACGCAGCTCGGCTTCGCTGAACACGTTGCCCAGGCTCATCAGCCGCTCGAGATGGTCGACCGGCGTGAAGTCGGTCGAGATGGTCCCCATCACCCGCTGGGTGGGCGAGTCGGCCGTACGCAGGCTCGGGTGTGCGTCCTCGATCGCCTGCAGCTCGCGCATCTGCGCGTCGTAGTCGGCGTCGGAGACGGTCGGAGCGTCCAGCACGTAGTAGCGGAAGGCATTCTCGTCGAGCGTTCGGGACAGCGCGCCGTGCCGCTCCCGGACGTCGACCGGGACGCCGTCGACGATCTCAGTCATCCTCGGGCTGCTCCCCCAGCCGTCTCGCGATCTCCACCGCCGCGCCCAGCGCCTGCCGAGCATGCCCGGGGCTGGCCCGCGCGAGCCCGCAGGTCGGGGTCACGACCACCGTCGCCGGGAGCAGGTCGGGCTCGAAGCCAAGCCGCCGCCACAGTCGTCGCACCGGCTCCATGATGGCCCCGAGGTCCGCCAGTCGCGTGTCGACGGCCGGGACGACGCCGAGCAGCAGCCCGCAGCCGCCCTCGACGGCCAGGCCGATCGCGTCGTCGCCGCGCGCCGTCAGCACGGTGGCGTCCAGGCTGACCGCCCCGGCTCCCGCCTCGTGCAGCAGCTCGACCGGCGGATCGGCAGCGCAGCAGTGCACCACCGTGTCGTCGCCGACGGACAGGACGGCCGCGAGGACCTCGCGCACCCGCTGCCGGCTCGGCGCCCGCAGCCGGCCGAAGCCGCTCGCGGTGGGAATCCCGGCGCCGAGCACAGCCGGCAGCGACGGTTCGTCCAGCTGCAGTACGAGCCGGGTCCCAGGTAGGCGGGCACCCAGGTCAGCCAGGTGGCGACGCAGCCCTTCCGCGAGCGACTGGCCGAGGTCGTCGACGGCGCCGTGGTCGGCGAGCGCCCGCTCGCCGCGCGGCAGCTCCAGCATCGCCGCCAACGTCCACGGGCCGGCGACCTGGACCTTCAGCGCGGCGGGCGGGCCACCCTGCGTCGCGCCCTCCAGGGCATCGAGGTCCCGGGAAAGCAGGTCGCGGGCTCGGCGACCGTCCCGGGAGGCCCTCGGCACCAGGCGCCAGCCGGTCGGCTGCAGGTCTACCGCCAGGTCGACGAGCAGGGCGGTCGCGCGTCCGGCGAGATCACCGTGCGGGCCACGGGCCGGGAGCTCGGGCAGGAAGGGCAGGTCCGGCAGCTCGCCGAGCACGACGCGTACGGCCTCGTCCGGGTCGGTACCCGGCATGCTGCCGACACCGGTGGCGCCGTGCCACGGACTCACGGGCGCGCGCTCAAGCCTGGGCGGTGCGCTTCGTGGTCGCCTGCGCAGGGGCCTTCGCCGCTGCCGCCTTGCGAGCCGGGGCCTTCCTCGCCGGCGCCCGGACAGCGGGCACCGGGGGCGCCTCGGGCTCGACCTCGGTCGCCGGCTCGAACCGGCGGTCGCCGGTGAGCCAGAGCAGGTCGGACTCGAGCGCCTGCACCAGATCCACCCGCGACGCGGTCGCGCCGCGGACAGCCAGGCTGTAGCGCTGAATGACCTCGAGGTCGGTGAGCTGCACGTCGTCGGCCATACGCGAAACCCTAGCGTCGCCACGAGGCGATCGTCGCGCTCGCCCAACCCGCGGCTGACGATCGAGCCGGCCACGCGTCGCGGACCGCCGGTGCCTCGTCCCGAGGTCCGGGCCCGGCCCCGGACGGCATCCGGGCGATGCCTCGGCGATCTTGGCTCTGCCGTACCCTCGGGGCGTGCGCTCACCGCTCGTTCAACGCCGACGGACCGCCGCTGCGGGCCTGATCGCCGCCCTCGCGTTGACCGCCTGCGGCAGCCAGTCGCCGCCCGACGGGTCAGCTCCCCCGACGGCCCCTGCCCCCAGCACCGCGCCGCCCGAGACCACCGCGACGCTGCCCACCCCGGAACCCAGCGCCGACCCGCGCAGCCCCCAAGCCCTCGCCGAGCTAGTCAGCTTCCAGGCCCCGCCGGAAGACGACCCGGCCGTACAATCGGGGCCTCCTCCGGTCCGGCGGCGATCCGGACACTTGAAGTATCACGCTTCAAGGCTAGGATGACCGCGGCGACACGCGGAGCAGGAAGGTGACGGCGATGGCTGAGCCCGGCGGTCGGCAACGACGCACTCAGACGCGGCTGGCCCGCGAGCTCGGCGAGATCGGTTTCGCGCTACCCGGCAGCCTGGTGTGGCGCAGCACCGCATGCGGCAAGGCCGGCTGTCGCTGCCAAGGCGACCCGCCAGAGCTCCACGGCCCCTACCTGAGCTGGACCAGAGCTGTGGCCGGCAAGACCGTCACCCGCAAGATCACCGCCGAGCAGCAACAGCGCTACCAGGAATGGTTCGACAACGCCCGCCGGCTCCACGAACTCGTCACCGAACTCCAAGCCCTTTCCCTGAAGGCCTTCAACGAAGCCGAGGACCCACCCCCGCGCTCCTGAACCCACCGAGCCGCGCTGGCGTCGCACCCAGACAGCCCACCGACCTCCATGTGCGGAATGCCCGGCTAGCGGCTGTTCCCACGGCCTCGGCGTGCCATTCGCGTGCCAGTCACAGTGGCACGGAGGTGCACTTCAGCGCACGGCTCCGGACGGCCGCACCGTCACTGACCTGGCCTTTTGCATTTTCGTCCGCGTACTGATCTTGCGGTCAGCGTCCTTGAAAACCGCTAGGGGTGCAAGCTCCTCGTGGGTTCGAATCCCACGCCCTCCGCTCCTGACCTGCGCGTTTACCGCGTGGTGCCCGTCCGCCCGGGAG
>JBBSUR010000259.1:0-2792 GCA_038234255.1 Mycobacteriales bacterium
CCGTACGCTCACGCCGTTCGCCACCTGCTCCATGATCGTGGAACGCGAACCGTCGGCGACCTCGGGGGCGATCTCCATGCCGCGGACCATCGGGCCGGGGTGCATGACGATCGCGGTGTCGGCCAAAGTCTTCGCCCGCCGGACGTCCAGCCCGTAACGGCGGGCGTACTCGCGCTGGCTCGGGAAATAGGCGGAGCCGGCCTGGCCGTCGGCGCCCATCCGCTCGCGCTGCACCCGCAGCATCATCACCACGTCACTCTTCGGCAGCACCGCGTCCAGGTCGTACGACACGGCCGCGGGCCAGGCACCGACGCCGACCGGGAGCAGGGTGGGTGGCGCGACGAGGGTGACGTCGGCGCCCAGGGTCGCCAGCAGCAGGACGTTGGACCGGGCGACCCGGCTGTGCAGGATGTCGCCGACGATCGTGACCCGCAGCCCCTCGACCCGACCCAGCCGCCGGCGCATCGTAAAGGCATCGAGCAGGGCCTGCGTGGGATGTTCGTGGGTGCCGTCACCGGCGTTAACCACCGAACCGCGGATCCAGCGCGAGAGGTTGGCGGCGGCGCCGGACCACCAGTGGCGGATGACGACGGCGTCCGAGCCCATCGCCTCCAGGGTCAGCGCGGTGTCCTTGAGGGTCTCGCCCTTGGACACGCTGGACCCCTTGGCGGAAAAGTTGATGACGTCGGCGGACAGCCGCTTGGCGGCCAGCTCGAAGGACGTGCGGGTACGGGTCGAGTCCTCGAAGAACAGGTTGACCACCGTGCGACCGCGCAGCGTCGGCAGTTTCTTGACCGTGCGCTCCGAGACCTGCGCGAGCTCCTCGGCCGTGTCGAGCACCAGCGTCGCGTCTTCGAGGGACAGGTCGGCGGCGGACAGCAGGTGACGGGTCATGTCGGGACCGGCAGGTCGCGGCCGAGATCGGCCGGACCGAGCAGGACGGCGTCGCGGCCGTCGTCTTCGGTCAGCAGGACGTGGACGGTCTCCCGCAACGAGGTCGGGATGTTCTTGCCCACATAGTCGGCGCGGATGGGGAGCTCGCGGTGGCCGCGGTCGACGAGGACGGCGAGCTGGACGACCCGGGGACGACCGAGGTCGGCGAGCGCATCCAGGGCCGCCCGCACCGTACGTCCGGAGAACAGCACGTCGTCGACGAGAACCACCCGCTTGCCGTCCACCCCGCCGCAGGGAAGGTCGGTCTCCTCGAGGGCGCGCAGTCGCTTGAGCCGCAGGTCGTCGCGGTAGAGCGTGATGTCGAGCGAGCCGGTCGGCACGCTCAGGCCGGCGAAGGCGCTCAGCCGGGTGGCGAGGCGGCGCGCGAGGGTGATCCCGCGGGTGGGGATGCCGAGCAGGACCACGTCGTCGGCGCCGGAGGTCTTCTCGAGCAGCTCGTGGGCCATCCGGTCGATCACCCGGGCAACATCCGCGGCCTTCAGCACCGGTCGGGCCGCCTGCGGGTCGCCCGACACGGGGCGAGGCCGGTCGGCGTCGCCTGATCGCTGCGGGACAGCCACCATCGCGACCTCCTTCCCCGCCTCACGGGACGGGCTCGGTGGAGGGCTTGCTGAGTCGTGCCACGCTACACCGCGGCGACACCCCTGCGACACTGCGGAGATAACCGGTCAAGGCCCTTGACCCGCGCCCCTGCGACACCGTAGCGTCACGTTGCGTAATCGCCAGATTGACCTTACTCCGGGAGCCTCAGCAGTGACGGATTATGCGAAGGCTCTCGGCGCCCGACTGCGGGCCATCCGGACCCAGCAGGGGCTCTCCCTGCACGGAGTGGAGGCGAAGTCGCAAGGGCGTTGGAAGGCAGTGGTGGTCGGCTCCTACGAGCGGGGAGACCGCGCCGTCACGGTCCAGCGGCTCAGTGAGCTGGCCGACTTCTACGGTGTCCCGGTCAACGAGCTGCTGCCCGAGGGAACCGGCGCGCTCGCACCGGAAGCGGCGTCCAGGATCGTGATCGACCTGGAGCAGCTGTCCTCGGTGCCGGCCGAACAGGCCGCCCCCCTCGCCCGGTACGCCGCCACCATCCAGAGCCAGCGGGGCGACTACAACGGCCGCGTCCTGTCGATCCGACAGGAGGACCTTCGGTCCCTCGCGGTCATCTACGACGCCTCGCCCGGTGCGCTGACCGAGCAACTCATCGGCTGGGGCGTGCTGACCGCCGACGCCCGCCGGGCACTGGACGCCTGAGCGATCTCAGACCGCGAGGCTCGGCTTGAGGCTCAGCAGCCGGGCCAGCAGCCCGTTGACGAAGCCTGCGCTGTCGTCGGTGGACAAGCTGCTGACCAGCGCGACCGCTTCCGCGACCGCGACGCCGTCGGGGACGCCGGGACACCAGAGCAGCTCGTACGTTCCGATCCGCAACGCAGCGAGGTCCACCGGCGGCATCCGCTCCAGGGTCCACTGCTCGGCGTAGGTGGCCAACAGCTCGTCGATGCGCTCCCGGTGGGCGACGACGCCCTCGACGAGCACCACCGCGTACTCCGGCATCGGAGGGTCGTTGCGGAGCATTCCCTCGCGCAGCGTGTGCAGCGGATCCACGCGGCGCTGACCCGCTTCGTAGAGGATGTCCAGAGCGCGCTTGCGGGCCTTGCTCCTTGCGCCCATCACCGGCCGCCGTGCAGTGCTGTCGCTGCCACTATTTTTCGTTGACCCGGCCGAGGTAGCGCCCGTCGCGGGTGTCGACCTTGACCTTCTCGCCGGAGGTGAGGAACAGCGGCACCTGGATTTCGGCCCCGGTCTCCAGGGTGGCCGGTTTGGTCCCTCCGGTGGAGCGGTCACCCTGC
>JBBSUR010000260.1:0-2771 GCA_038234255.1 Mycobacteriales bacterium
GAGGCGTTCGAAGACGTCGAACGCCTTGGCCCGGTAGGACTCCGGGATCCCCGGTCCGTTGTCGCCGACGTTCAGGCGGACCGACCCGACCGGTTCGCCCTGCGCGGACACCCGCACGTGCACGTCCAGCCGACCGGCGTGCTTGACCGCGTTCTCGACCAGGTTGGTCAGGAGCTGACGGGCGCGTACGTCGCTCATGTGTACGGTCGGAAGGTTGTCCGCGACGTCCACCGTGACCTGCGGGTGCGCGAAGCGGACCCCCTCCGCGACGGACTCCGCCAGGGCCCCGAGGTCCACTGGCGTGATCGGCTCGCTGATCCGGCCGATCCGGGACAGCTCGAGCAGGTCGGTGATGAGCCGCTGCATGTAGAGCGCGTTGACGGTGATCCGGTCCAGGAAGTGCTGACCTTCCGCACTCAGCTCGGCGCGGTGGTCGGAGCTGAGGTAGTCCAGGTAGCCGAGTACGGAGATGATCGGGCTGCGCAGGTCGTGGGACACGCTGTAGAGCAGCGTCTGCAGCTCGTTGTTGAGCGCCTCCGCCTCGTGCCGACTGCGTTGCTCGGCCTCGAACAGCTGCACCCGCTGCATCGCCAGGTCGACCAGGGTGGCGGCGCGGTCGAGCAGCAGCAGCTCGTCGCGGCCGAACAGCGGGGCGAACCGACCGGCCCGCACCACCAGCCATCCCGAGGTCATCGGTGCCACCAGGGTGTCGTCGTCGACCAGCTCGTCCGGCCCGGCCAGCCGGGGCGCCAGGGCTGCCAGCGCCGCCTCGCCGATGCCGAGGTCGGCGACCGTCCGGGCGTCGCGGTCCAGCAGTGCGGCGCCCCCACCGCCGAAGGCGCCCGCGAGGGCGGGCAGGATCGTCCGGGCGACGTCGGCACTGTTGAGCGCGGTCATCAGGCCGCGTTCGGCCAGCGCCATCTTGGCCAGGTCGGCCTGTCGCCAGAGCACCCGCAGCGGGGCCGGCATCAGGAACGCGGTGGCGAGCAGGGTGATGCCCAGCAGAGCCAGGACGGAGGACACGACGATGGTCGCCGTTCCCGCCTGGTCGTCGCTCGCCGACACCACCAGGGCCGAGGCGACCACCACGGCTCCCAGGCTGAGCGAGCGCATCCGGGAGCGGATCGCGGCCGGTTGGGCCCGTCCGGCTCGCCAGAGCGTGACGGCGCTCAGGACCGACAGGGCGCACCAGGCCGCCACGACCAGCGTGATGTAGGCGACCTCCCAGCCGGGCCGGGTGCCGCCGGGCTCGGACAGCTGGGGAAGCAGCAGGGTGGCGAGCACGACCGCGGCGGTCACGGTCCCGGCGAGCCCGAAGGCGGTGCGGCCCATGGCTCCTAGCGAGAAGCTGAACAGCACCAGCAGGTAGGGAATCACCACGATCGCCGTGATGAGGGCCTTGATGTAGAGCTGGACGAGCAGCGACCCGTCGGCCACCACCGGCCGGAAGCCGGCCGCGAGGACGGCGGCGAACACGGTGAACAGGGCGAGCGCCCAGCCGGTCGGCGCGGTGCGCCGGGTGTGCCAGCGCCGGGCGAGGACCAGCGCCACCGTGGCGACGGCGACCAGTTCCACCAGGCGGACGGCGGTCACCAGCGCCGGTTCGGGGGCCAGTTCCGCTGCCCGTTCGGCAGCACTGAGTAAGGTTTGTCTCACGGGCGTCGGCTCTCGAGCAGGGGTCGGGGAGCCTCCGACCGCGGGGCGGGGGGACGGGCGGTCGTCGGGATGCGCGGTGTACGGGGCTGGTCGTGCCTGGACTCCCGGACCGACCAGCTCGCCTGCTCGGCGGGCACGGGGCGCCCCCAGAGGAAGCCCTGGCCCGAGCCGATGCCCAGCCCGGCCAGCACCACCAGCTGCTGCTCGGTCTCGACCCCTTCGGCGATCACGCCCAGGCCGAGCGCGTCGGCCAGTCCGGCGACGGCCCGGACGATCGCCGTGCCGGGGCCCTCCACGTCCAGCGCGCTGACGAAGGAGCGGTCCACCTTGAGCAGGTCGACCGGCAGGCTCAGCAGGTAGGCGAGGGAGGAGTACCCCGTACCGAAGTCGTCGACTGCCGTGCGGACGCCCAGAGCGCGCAGCCGGCCGAGGATGGCGCCGCTCGCGCCGACGTCCTCCATGATGACCGACTCGGTGATCTCCAGGCACAGCAGGCGGGGCGGCAGCCCCGAGTGCGCCAGCGCGGCGGCGACGGTGCCGACCAGGGCCGGGGAGCCGAGCTGGCGGGCGGAGAGGTTGACCGAGACGGTGAGGGCGTCCTCGCTCGTCCGGCCGGCATTCCAGCGCGCGACCTGGTTGCAGGCCTGGCGCAGGACCACGGCCCCGATCGGCTCGATCAGGCCGGTCTCCTCGGCGTGGGCGATGAACGCGTCGGGGCCGAGCAGCCCGCGGGTCGGGTGCTCCCAGCGGGCCAGTGCCTCGCAGCCGGTGACCCGCTGGGTCGTGAGGTCGACCACCGGCTGGTAGTAGGTGCGGATCTGCTCGTCCTGCAGGGCGAGCCGCAGATCGTGCTGCACCGCCAACCGGGCGCTGGCCCGCAACCGCATCGGCTCGTCGAACATCTCGACCCGGGCCCGGCCGAGCTCCTTCGCCCGGTACATCGCGGTGTCGGCGTCGCGCAGCAAGTCGTCGGCGTCGGCGCCGGTCCCGGCCTGGGCGAGCACCACGCCCATGCTCGCGGTCACGACCACGTCGCGACCGTCCAGCACGAACGGCTCGGCCAGCCGCTCGTCGAGGCGGTCCACGATGTCGAGCACCTCGTCCTCGCCGGCCAC
>JBBSUR010000261.1:0-2749 GCA_038234255.1 Mycobacteriales bacterium
CCACCGACAGCCGCGATGTCATGCAGGAAGCGCAGCGTGTCGAGCAGGTTGCTCTTGCCCACGGCGTTCGGCCCCACCAGGAAGGTTCGGCGCTGCAGCTCCACATCGACCGACAGGAAGTTCCGCCAGTTGCCGAGGCCCAGCCGGGTCACGCGTAGCGCGGCAGCCATGTCAGCCTCAGCCTTCGTCGTCGAAGTCGAGCGAGCCCTGTGCGGGCGGCGGAGTGAGTGCGCCGCCATCACAGGAAGCAGTTGCCCGCGACAGCGTGTCGGCGGTGCCGGACTCGGACTCGTCCCAGCCGAACTGCGAGAACCACTTCACGCAGAAGCGGGTGTCCGCATCGAAGTCGCCCTCCCGCTTCGACTCCAGCCGGGCGCCGATCTTGTGGACGCCGAGCGCGACCTGGGTGTGCGCCGGGATTCCTCCAGTCTCGTCCACCATCGGAACGGTAGTGCCTGGCACTCACGTGAGCGGTGAGCTTGCGGTGTTACCCGACCACGCGGTTCGGGCGTGCACGGCGCTCCGCTGGGATGCAAGACTGACAACTGTGGCTCTGGACGTACTGAACCGCGAGATGTTCGCCGAGGCCGAGGCGGCCCGGCTGATCCGCGAGCCCCGAGGCACGATGCACTACCGGCTCGAAGGCGGCGAGCGTCGCGGCAAGACCTACCAGCCGATTATGCGGATCGAGGCGACGGGGCGCGCTCGGTGACCTGGGCCGAGTTCGTCGAAGCCGCCCTGCTGCGCCAGTACCGATGCAGCACAAGGCTGGTCGCGGAGAGCTGTCGATCTGCGCTGAACTGAGCTGACCGGCACCCGGGGAGACGACCCGTGACCCCGCTACGGTCAAGCCGTGGACCTGACTCACGATCTTGAGGACGACGACGCGTTCGCGGCGATCAGCGCTGAGCTCGTCGCCCGCTTCGAGCGCACTGCTGGCGGCAAGGAACGCGGCTGGGTGGCCGATCAGCTGCTGCAGTTCAAGCATGGCTACCTCGACGGCGACCTGGGCCGCTGGACGGCGGCGGACCTGTCCGAGGTGCTGTTCCAGCTCTACCCGCGCAAGGTCGTGCTGGAGCCGGGGGACGACGCCGAGGTGCTCGGCGGCACCGCCGCTTTTCTGCGCTTCCTGGATGCCGAGGGGCTGCTGACCGGCGAGGACGGCGACGAACTCGCCGGGCTGGTCGAGCAGGCGGGCGAGAAGTTCGCCGCCGCGATGCGCGACGAGCGCAAGTGGCGACCGGGCAAGCACCTGTTCGGCGGGGCCGCAGCCGCCGGTGTCGACCTCACCGACCAGAAGCAGCTCAATGCCTACGTCCGTGGAGTCAACGCGCTGCCGCGCGCCGCGCGGGAAGCACTGCTCGGCCCGAGCCCGGGGATGCCTCGGCGGGTGTTGCCACCGGTCGTTCTCGCCCCCCACCTGGAACTGTTGGCCGCAGCCGAGTCGGCCCCGTTGCTGCGCTGGGTACGCGGCCTGGTCGATCACGTCGGCGAGGGCCTCGCCCTGACCGACAAGGGCAACCTGAAAGTGGCCGACGGCAGAGCGCTCGGGAGGGCGCTGGGCACGGACGACCCGGTCGACGAGGTCATCGGCGGGCAGACCTCCACCACACGCAGCGCCGAGGAGCTGCCCGCGTCGACCTGACGTTCCGGCTCGCCCTCGCGGCCGGCTTCCTGGCAGTCGAGGGCCGTCGGCTGATGCCGACCGACGCCGCGTTGATGCCGGCAGAGGATTCGCTGGATGCTGTCTTCGAGCTGTGGCACGCCCTCGTGGAGGACGTCGGCCCGATGCAGCACCGCTGGGCCAAGGACTCCTACGGCTGCGGCTGGTACGCCGAGTTCGTCGACGCCCGCCTGCCGGAGTGGCACCTGCAGATGTACGGCGAGCCGACCGGGCTGGACCTCGCCGACGCTGCGGCCGAGACCTGGAACTACCTGCTCGACGACTTCGACCTCGACGACGAAGAGCCCGCCAAGCTGGAACTTCACCGCGGCCTGGTCGCTCGCGGCATCGTCGACGCCTTCGGTCGGCTCGAACAGCTCGGCGTCGTACGCCTGGACGACGTCCCGCACGACCAGCGTGCCGACGTGGCGGGAACGGTTTCTCTGACGCCGCTCGGCACCTGGGTCGTCCAGCGCATCGCCGCTCGAGCCATGCCGGCACCGGTCGTCGGCACGCTCGCCGACCTCGACGCCGACGAGCTGCTGCGTCGCGTCGTCGACCTCGCGGAGGATGTCGCCCGGCTCGAGGTGCGGCACTGGGTCGAGCGGCGCGGCAAACGCGGGGCGGAAGCCCTCGTGACTGCTCTGCCCTCGGCCTCGGAGACTGCCCGCGGCGTCGCCTGCTCGGTGCTGCTCGGCCTCGGCCCCGCGGCGGTCGAGGCGGTCGAGCCGCTGCGAGCGCATCCGGAGCTGGCGCCGTTCCGTACGGTTCTGCGCGTCGACGCACTGGCCGCCACGGAGGGGGAGATGGTCGCCGCCGACCCCGAGCAATGGGTCCGGCTGCTCGGCACGGTCCTCGAGCTGCGCGGGCCACACGCGGTGGTGGTCTGGGCCGGGAACGCGGCGGGCGAGGCCGGGCTTCTCCCGATCCTCGACGCGGCCTGGCGGGTGCGGCTATCGCAGACAGGCCCGGTCCTGGACGCGCTGGCGAGCACGAGCGCGGACAAGGCGGTGGCCAAGGCGGCCCGCAAGGCGGCATACAAGCTCCGCTCCGCCCACTGACTGCTCGCTCGCTGTTGGTGGGTCC
>JBBSUR010000262.1:0-2725 GCA_038234255.1 Mycobacteriales bacterium
ACCAGCGAATCCAACTGCGGAGCCATGTGCAGATGGCACCACCGACTCAAAACCCACGCCGGCTGGATGGTCGACCGGCTCGCCGACGGCTCCGTGCTCTGGACCAGCCCCGAAGGACACACCCGCCAACGCCCCGCCTTCGACTACACCCGCTACCTCAGCTGACACCGGGACGAGCGGGACGGTTCCCGACTCGACCAAGTCGTCGCCGGGACCAGAAACTGCGCGCGCGAAGCAGCGCTGCGGGCGTGACCACTGGCGTGCTAGGCGGTGCGGGTTCCGGTGCCACCCGTGGTGGGCTGGGCGCCCTCCGGGTTCCCGCCACTGTCGAGGGCGATCACTGCGGCGTTGTCCACGGTCCGAGCACCGCAGCGCCGCGCAGTGCCGACGTCGAGGCGGGCTCGCCCGTCTCCAGCCTGCCGTCCCCGTCTCCAGCGCGCCGCCGCCGTAGGCGGTGCAGGTGACGGTGTTGTTGTTCTGGCCGGTTCCGGTGGTGGTGGTCCCGGTGTGTGGTTTCATAGCGGCATAGCCCTGCCGCGTTCGCGGTGGGGCTTCGTCGTGCCATGGCCAGAGGGGAGCGGACGGTGCCCGACACCTACCGAGGCAGTGACCGGCACAAGCGCCCCTGGAAGGTCGGCAGATCCGGTACGCCGTGCGGAGACGCCGACGGTCCGAGGCTGTTCGTCGACGCGGTTCCGCATCCGAGCAACCCGCGGCAGCGGTTTGCGACGGACGGCGTGAGGTGGTTCAGAGCCCTGCCCGACGACAGTCCTGGCCCCGACGGCGGCATGGTCTGGCACGGTCACCCCGTCGAACCGCGTGACGTCTGTTTCGCCGTCCAGAAGCTGTTCGTCGAGCGCGGCGTCATCGCACGGCCGAGCCGCAAGAGAGTCGTTCGTCCGTGAGCGGCGTGACGTGGTCGGTGACGCTGGGCGAGGGCCGTGCCCTGTCGTGGGTGTTCTCACTCATCGACGGCCAGGTCGGCGAGGAGGTCGTGAGCGCCGACGGCGGCGCTTCCTGGGGGTCGTTCGAGCTGATCGTCGATGGGCTGGGGCTGTGCGAGACGGTGCAAGAAGGCGAGCAGCTACGGTCGGCCCACTGGTACCTGCTCCCGGTCGCGGAGTGGCTCGTCGAGAACTGGCTGGCGCTGTTCCACGAGCCACACCTGCCGCTGACCGGCCAGGAGAGCGCCGCCGAGTCGCTCGCACATGCCGATGCGCTCTTGGAGACCAGCCGGCCGGCTGCGGGTGGGCGCTGGAGCTTCCCTACCACCGACCCGGAAGAGCTGTTCGAGCAGACCCAGCAGTGGGACCACCGCCACCGGCTGTCGGCGGCTGCTCCGGAAGCACCGCTGCCCGACGTGTGGCTTCGCCGGGACGGCACGCACCTCGAGGTCAGCGTCGGCAACGAGCTGCGTCCGCTGTTCGACGATCACGTCCGGTGGCGGGTCGAGCGCCAGACGCTGCGCATCCCGGTCACGACCGCTGCAGCAGTCACCGAGCGAGCCGTCAGGTCGCTGCTGACGGAGCTCACCACCCGCAGGCCGGGAGGCCGTGCAGCCGCCGCACTGACCCGGCTCGACGCGGTGGTCGGAGCGGACGCGGGGGACGAGCGCCTGGCCTGGCTCCTGGGGCTGCGCGGGGACACCGCCGCCCTGGGTGCGATCCGTGCCGAGATCGACGCGGCCTTCACCGCCCTGGCGCCGGAGGAACACACGCCGGCGCTTGTCGCCGCCCCCGTGGCGACGCTGTTCGGCAGCCTGAACCCGCACGTCGCGCAGGAGGACCTGCACGCGCTGTTCGGCGCACTCAAGGGGGCGGCGCCCGTACCGTACCTGCTGGCTGAACTCGACCGGCTCGCCCTGGCGGTCCCGCTTGAGGACGTACGCGGCCTCCCGTACGGCGCCGCCGGCGGTGAACTCGGGGACGCCGCGGCCCAACTGCTGCCCGTACGAGGTGGTCGCGTACAGATCGTGGACTACGTGACCGACATGGGCATCACCCTCACCCGTGTCGCGCTCCAGGACAGCTCGTTGCGGGCGGTAACGCTCCTGCACGACGATGCGCGAGCAGTCATCGCGATCAACAGCAACTACGAATGGGGCACGGCCGACCACGTCGTGCGATTCACGCTCGCGCACGAACTGGCGCACCTGGTCTACGACCGGCTGCAGGCCACCACGCTGGCCATCGCCAGCGGCCCGTGGGCACCGCGCCGGATCGAGCAGCGGGCCAACGGCTTCGCCGCGGGCTTGCTCATGCCCGAGAAGCTCCTGCGTGAGCTGACTGCGGCCGACGGCGGCTGGCCGGAGGATCCCGATGCTCTCGTCCGGCTCGCCCGGCAACTCGGCGTCGGTGTCACCGCCCTCGCGGAGCGACTGCCCAACGCCGGACTGCTGAGCAAGGCGGCCGCTGCTGCAATGCTCGACGCGCTCACCAGCAGCCGCTGACCGGCTGTTGGCATCGGCCAACATCAGCCTACTCTTACTGGATGTCGGTGAATGCCGACACCAGGAGGTGTGGCATGTGGCTTCGACTCCGCGGCCGGGATGCACTGGCGCAGGCGCTGTCGGCCTGCCGGAAGTCAGCTCGCGCACCGGCTGCACGTCAACCGCACGACGGTGATCGACATGGAGGCCGGGCGCAACCAGGCGGTGACGCGCGCCGTCGAGGCGCTCAGCGTGCTCGGATACGACCTGGTCGTCGTGCCGCGCAACGCCTCGGTC
>JBBSUR010000263.1:0-2693 GCA_038234255.1 Mycobacteriales bacterium
GAGCCGGACCCGGACGGCACCGCCGGCGACGCGCTCGCCGCCGCGGCGGTGCCGCACGACGGCCGGCTGTTCGCGGTTGAGCGGGCCCTGCGACTGGGCGCGACGACCGACCAGGTCTGTCTCGCCACCGGCATCGACCCGTGGTTCGTGGACCAGATCCTTTCGTTGGTGGAGCTGCACGCCGAGCTGTCCGATGCTCCGCAGGCGCCGCTGTCCGAGCCGCTGCTACGCAAGGCCAAGCGGATGGGGTGCAGCGACCGGCAGATCGCGGCCGTGCGGGGGGTCAGCGAGCAGCAGGTCCGGGCGCTGCGCTATCAGCTCGGCGTACGTCCGGTCTACAAGACGGTCGACACCTGCGCCGCGGAGTTTGCCGCCGAGACGCCCTACCACTACTCCTGCTACGACTGCGAGAGCGAGGTCGCGCCGTCGGCCAAGCGAAAGGTGCTCATCCTGGGCAGCGGCCCCAACCGGATCGGCCAGGGCATCGAGTTCGACTACGCCTGCGTACACGCCTCGTTCGCGCTGTCGGCGGCCGGCTTCGAGACGGTGATGGTGAACTGCAACCCGGAGACGGTGAGCACCGACTACGACACCAGCGACCGGCTCTACTTCGAGCCGCTCACCGTCGAGGACGTGCTGGAGGTCGTCGCCGCCGAGCAGGCCAGCGCGGAGGCCGGCGGTGGGGAGCTGGTCGGTGTGCTGGTCCAACTCGGCGGTCAGACCCCGCTCCGCCTCGCCCAGGAGCTGAAGGACTGCGGAGTGCCGATCGTCGGCACGAGCCCGGAGGCGATCCACCTGGCCGAGGAGCGGGAGGCGTTCGGCAAGGTGCTGGCCGAAGCCGGTCTGCCCGCCCCGAAGCACGGCACCGCGCGGTCCTACGACCAGGCCCGGGCGATCGCGGAGTCGGTGGGCTATCCAGTGCTGGTCCGCCCGTCGTACGTCCTCGGCGGGCGCGGCATGGAGATCGTCTACACCGACGAGATGCTGGTCGACTACGTCCAGCGCTCCACGCTGATCGGCCCCGACCATCCGGTGCTCGTCGACCGGTTCCTCGAGGACGCGATCGAGATCGACGTCGACGCGCTGTACGACGGGGTCGACCTCTACCTCGCCGGGGTCATGGAGCACATCGAGGAGGCCGGCATCCACTCCGGCGACTCGGCCTGCGCACTGCCCCCGATCACCTTGGGGAGAAGCGATCTGGACCGCATCCGGACCTCGACGCTGGGCATCGCCCGTGGCGTGGGCGTGCGCGGCCTGCTCAACGTGCAGTACGCGCTGAAGGACGACGTGCTCTACGTCCTGGAGGCCAATCCGCGGGCGAGCCGCACCGTGCCCTTCGTCAGCAAGGCCACTGCGGTCCCGGTCGCGAAGGCCGCGGCCCGGATCATGCTCGGCGCCACGGTCGCGGAGCTGCGGGTCGAGGGCCTGCTGCCGGCGGCGGGCGACGGCGGCACCCTTCCGTTCGACGCGCCCATCTCGGTGAAGGAGGCGGTGCTGCCGTTCGGGCGCTTCCGGACCGCTGCCGGTGAGGGGGTCGACACCGTGCTCGGTCCGGAGATGAAGTCGACCGGCGAGGTGATGGGCATCGACAGCGTCTTCGGGACCGCGTACGCCAAAAGCCAGGCCGCGGCGTACGGCGAATTGCCGACCAAGGGGGTGGTGTTCGTCAGTGTGGCCAACCGCGACAAGCGCGCGATGCTGTTCCCGGTGAAACGGCTGGCCGACCTCGGCTTCGTCGTGCTCGCCACGGAGGGGACCGCCGACGTACTGCGTCGCAACGGCGTCGCCGCCACCGTGGTCGGCAAGCACTCGCACGGTCACGGCGACGATGTCGTCCCGCGGATTCTGGCCGGCGAGGTCGACCTCGTCATCAACACGCCGTTCGGGGTCGGCTCGCGCAAGGACGGCTACGAGATCCGCACGGCCGCGGTGGCGCAGGGCATCCCGTGCATCACCACCATCCAGGCGGCGGCGGCCTGTGTGCAGGGGATCGAGGCGCTGGTGCGCGGCGACATCGGTGTGCGCTCGCTGCAGGAGCACCATGGGGCGCTGCGCAGATCGGCCGAGGCCGCCGGTGGGTCCGGACCGCGGCAGGCCGGCTGATGCCGCTCCAGGTCCTCGGCGAGGTGCTGTCGGTCAAGCGGGTCGGGGCCTACCAGTCGATGACCGTGATCGCCTCCGGCATCGCCGAACTGACCCGACCGGGTCACTTCCTGGCCGTGGCGGTGGGCGGTCCGGAGTCGAGTCTGCTGCTGCGCCGGGCCTTCGCCATCTACGACGTCAAGGACCGCGGCGTCTACGGCGGCACCGTGGAGTTCGTCTTCGCCGTGCACGGCAGGGGAACCGCCTGGCTGTCGGGCCGTCGGCCCGGGGACCGGCTCGACGTCGTCGGACCGCTGGGGCGCCCCTTCCGGCTGCCCACGTCGGCAGTATCGGCCACCCTGGTCGGCGGGGGCTACGGCAGCGCGCCGCTGCTGGCGCTGGGGACAGCGTTGCGCGAGCGCGGTTGCCGGGTCGACGTCGTGCTCGGCGCCGGGACGGCCGACCGGTTGTTCGGCCGGCTGGAGGCCAAGCGCTTGGCGACTTCCCTCGCCGTCACCACCGACGACGGCTCGATCGGCACGAAGGGGCGGGTGAGCGACGTCCTGCCCGCCCTGCTGGACCGGCACAAGACCGACGTCGTCTACGCC
>JBBSUR010000264.1:0-2691 GCA_038234255.1 Mycobacteriales bacterium
CAGGACGGTCGCGACGCTCTCGTAGTCTTCGGAGGCGATCAGGAAGCTGCCCCGGATCGTCCCGTCGTGCTGGTTACGGGTCTGTAGGTAACGCTTGTTCTGCGCGGTGCGTTGCTCGTCGTCCAGGACCGGTTCGCAGTGCGTGGCGATGAGTTCCCGGACCCAACCGGCCAGGAACTGCGGGTCGCGGCGGGCCGCGACCTGCACCAGGTTGTCCTGGGCTTCGGTGAGCTCGTCGGGTCCGAACGGCCCGACCAGTCGGGTCAGGACCGCGGCCTGCTCCCGACCGACCCTGCCGTCCAACACCGCATCGGCCAGCGCGGGCAGCGACCGGAGCCGTTCGGAGAGCCGGACCTGCGCTCCGGCGGCCGTTCCACCGCAGGAGGTCGCGTCCCGCAGCCAGGTCGGGGCCGGCACGGCCCGGCCGTCCCCGGATGCGGCCGGGACCTGCCCGCCGCCGCGGCCGGCGAGCTCACCGACCGCGATGTCGACCCAGCCGCGCATCCGGTCGGCCAGGCCGCTCACCTGCGGGATCCGGTCCTGCAGTTCGGTGATCGTCAGCGACTGCGGGCGCAGCGCAGCCAGGGCGGCGACCTGCGCCGCCAGCTGCTCACATCCATTCGAACTCATAGGCGAATCTTACCCGACCGAGCCTGGAATGTCCAGCGCCCGAGGAGCCAAAGCGACTGCTACGTAGGAACTCTGGCTGGCCCCATGGTGCCAGGATCGCTCGACAGATCGACGTTGATATGGGGGTACCGGCCAGCAGCATCCGGCCAATCCGACATATCGCCCGTTATGTTCGCCGTTACAGCCCCGGACGCCCTATCCCGCCGTTACAGTTGCCCGTCCGGACCGATCGGGAGGAGCGACGTCGTGCTCGACAAGACGGCGTACGACGACCTTCCCGACGGGGTGCTCGTCGCCGGCGACGACCGCCGGGTCATCGTCCTCAACCCCGCCGCGGCCCGCCTGCTCGGCACGACCGCCGACGCCGCCCTGGGCCGGGACTTCCGCGAGGTCGTTCCGTTCACCGACGACCAGGGTCGTGACTGGTGGACATGCACCGACCCGTACGGCGGACTGCCCTGCCGCACCCGCCAGCCCGAGCGCCAGCTGACGCTTCCCAGCGGCGCCCAACTGCTGGTCACCGCCGCCTATAAGCGCGACGCCGACCGAACCCTGTCCCGGCTCGTCGTCGCGATGCGCGACACGCACGCGCGCGAGCGGCTGGAGCGCTCCCGCGCGAACCTGGTCTCCACGGTCGCGCACGAGCTGCGCTCGCCGCTGACCAGCGTCAAGGGCTTTACAGCCACCCTGCTGGCCAAGTGGGATCGCTTCAACGACGACCAGAAGAAGGTCATGCTCCAGACGATCAACGCCGACGCGGACCGGGTCACGCGGCTGATCACCGAGCTGCTGGACGTCAGTCGGATCGATGCCGGCCGGCTCGAGATGCGCAAGCAGGTCGTCGACCTGCCGGCGGCTCTCGGCAAGACCATCGCGGGTTGTGTCGCCGGCGGGGAGCCCGAGAGCCGGTTCCTCCTGAGCGTCCTTGGTGAGCTGCCGGAGATGTGGGTCGACCCGGACAAGTTCCAGCAGGTCATCGGCAATCTTCTGGAGAACGCGCTGCGCCACGGAGACGGACTCATCACCGTCACGGTCGGACCGCGCCTTGTGGCGGCCGACGACGGCGACTCGTCTGCGCCGGGAGCGGTCGTCACCGTGTCCGATGAGGGTCAGGGCATCGCCGAGGCGACCGCTGCCCGGGTGTTCACCAGGTTCTGGCGCGGCGACCAGCGCACCGGCACGGGGCTCGGGCTCTACATCGTCAAGGGGCTGATCGAAGCCCATGGCGGCAGCGTGTCGGTCGGCCGGGCGAGCAGTGGCGGTGCGGAGTTCCGGCTCCTGCTGCCCGCCGGCACCCCCGACTTCCTGTAGGCCGAGGCTCCGCCGCACGCCTCTGGGATAGTTGCGCGTCAGCCCCCCGACCTTGGAGTTGCAGCACCATGTCCGGCCCCGACCCGCTCGACCCGGCCAGCCTCGACGCCGCTGTCGCTGCCGCGCTCGACGCCTTCGCCGCTGCCGACGCACTCGACGCCCTGGCCCTCGCCCGTACCGCCCATGTCGGCGACCGCGCACCGGTGTCGCTGGCCCGCCGGGCGATCGGCGCCTTGCCGCCGAGCGAGAAGGCCGTCGCGGGCAAGCGGGTCAACGCCGCGGCGCAGGCCGTCCAGCGCGCCTTCGACGCTCGCAGGGCCGCGCTGGAGACCGAGCGGGACGAGCGGGTGCTCGTCGAGGAGACCGTCGACGTCACGCTGTTGCCGGCCCGCCCGCAGGGTGCGCGGCATCCCCTGACCACGATCTCCGAACGGGTCGCCGACGTGTTCGTGGCGATGGGCTGGGAGGTCGCCGAAGGCCCCGAGGTCGAGCACGAGTGGTTCAACTTCGACGCGCTGAACTTCGGCGGCGACCACCCGGCCCGCGAGTTGCAGGACACCTTGTTCGTGGCACCCGCCGACAGCGGCCTGGTCCTTCGTACCCACACCTCCCCGGTGCAGGTGCGCTCGATGCTGGACCGGGAGCTGCCCGTCTACGTGGTCTGTCCCGGCCGCGTCTACCGGGCCGATGCGCTCGACGCGACGCACTCGCCGGTCTTTGCCCAGGTCGAGGGGCTCTGCGTCGACGAGG
>JBBSUR010000265.1:0-2639 GCA_038234255.1 Mycobacteriales bacterium
GTAGGACGCCGCCCCTGCTGCTTCCAAGATCGCTCCCCTGCGCGGGGTCGATAGCCTCCGGCGGTGACCACCACGACCTCCGCACCGCCTCGGCGCGAGCGACTGCTCACGGTCGCTGCGACGCTGTTCGCTGAACGCGGCTACCACGACGTCGGCATCGACGACATCGGGGCAGCCGCGGGGATCAGCGGGCCAGGCATCTACCGGCACTTCGCCGGCAAGCAGGCGCTGCTCGAAGTGCTCTGCGACCGCGGCATGACGCAGATGCTGGACGGTGCCCACGCGGCCGTCACCGGCCAGGTCGAGCCACTCGCCGCGTTCGAGGCCCTGCTCGACCTGCACGTCCGGTTCGCGGTCGAGGAGCGGGCGCTGATCGTGGTGTGGACCCGCGAGACGCCCGCCCTGTCGGCGGAGGTGCGGCGTTCGCTGCGCCGCCGGATGAAGGTCTACGAGGAGGCGTGGGCGGCGGTGCTCACGCCGCTGCGCCCGGATCTGCAGCCCGCCGAGGTACGCGCCGCCGCGGTGCTCGCCCTGACCCTGCTCAACGGCAGTGCGGTCAGCTCGTTGCGGCTCGCGCCGGCCGTACGCGCTCGTCTGCTGCGGCAGATGACCCGGTCGGCACTGCTGCCCTGACCGGCGGCGGTCAGACGCCGAGCGAGCGGCCGATGATCTCCTTCATGACCTCCGTCGTCCCGCCGTAGATCGTCTGGACGCGGCAGTCCAGGTAGGCCCTGGCCACCGGGTACTCCAGCAGGTAGCCGTAGCCGCCGTGCAGCTGCACGCACTGGTCGATCACCCGCTTCGTCAGCTCGGTGGTCCACCACTTGGCCATCGCCGCGTCCTGCACGGTGTAGCGGCCGGCGTTGTGCTCGAGCACCGACTTCGCCAGGTAGTGCTCGGCGATCTCGATCTCGGTCGCCATCTCGGCCAGCACGAAGCGGTTGTGCTGGAAGCTGCCGATCGGCCTGCCGAACGCGGTCCGCCCCTTGCAGTAGTCCAGCGTCAGCGCGAAAGTCCGCCGGGCCGCGGCGACGGCGACCACCGCGATGGAGAGCCGCTCCTGCGGCAGCTTGTCCATGAGATGGCCGAAGCCGCCGCCCTCGACGCCGACCAGGTTGGCGCCGGGCACCCGCACCTCGTCGAAGAACAACTCCGCGGTGTCCTGCGCCCTCATGCCGACCTTGGCCATGTTGCGGCCGCGCTCGAACCCGGCCATCCCCCGCTCGACGGCGAGCAGCGAGAAGCCGCGCGCGCCGGCCGACGGATCCGTCCGCGCGACGACCAGCACCAGGTCCGCGCTGATCCCGTTGGTGACGAACGTCTTCGAGCCGGACAGGATCCAGTCGTCGCCGTCGCGCCGGGCGGCGGTCCGTAGCCCTTGCAGGTCCGATCCGGCGCCCGGCTCGGTCATGGCGATCGCGGTGATCAGCTCGCCGCTGACGAACGACGGCAGCCAGCGGGCCTTCTGCCCCTCGGTGGTGAGATCGAGCAGGTACGGGGCCACGACGTCGTTGTGCAGGGCGAACCCGAGACCGCTCGCCCCGATCCGGGTGACCTCCTCGTTGACGACGCAGTTGTAGCGGAAGTCGCGTACGCCCCCGCCGCCGTACTGCTCGGGGACGTCGGTGCCCAGCAGACCCTGCTTGCCGGCCTCAACCCACACCGCCCGGTCGACGATCCCGTCGGACTCCCAACCGGCGTGGAACGGGGCGACGTGCCTGGCCAGGAAAGCGCGCACCGCGGAGCGGAATGCATCGTGCTCGGCGTCGTACAGGGTCTGCTGCATGCCGAAAGGCTAACGGCGGTTCACGGCTGGAGGTAGTCGTGCGTGCGCCCACTGCGACCACCGCGGGACGACGCGAAGTACGGTGGACGCTGACCGGAGAAGCGGCGAAGGGGGCCTGTGAGCGGCTGGCGCAAATGCGACACGTGCCGAAAGGTGCGTACCGGAGCGGAGTTCGAAGGACGGGCGACGACCTGCGTGCTCTGCCTGACCAAGCCGGAGCCGGGTGCCCGCAAACGCGCTGCGCCGGTCACCCGGATCGCGGCCGTCCGGCCGCCGGTGGCCGCAGTCCCCTCTGCCGAACCCCGCAGGCCGCTGCTCGGCGCCGTGGGTAGCGGCGACCTGGAGGTCCGCGAGCGCCGGGCGCGCCGGGCCGCGCTGCAGGCGCTGGCCGAGATGCATCCGGAGGACTTCGCCGTGCTCCTGCGCGAGACTCGGCAGGCGGAGCGGCTGCGTCCGTTGAGCACCGGCACGGCGACCGCGCCGCCGGCCGACGGCGACGACTGACCGTCGACGGCTGCTATCGTCATCGACTGCATGCGCGCCGCTAGCTCAATTGGCAGAGCAGCGGACTCTTAATCCGCGGGTTCGGGGTTCAAGTCCCTGGCGGCGCACCCCTGCTGACCTGGCACTTCGCCTTTTGAGCTGCGGGGCCAGCGTCGTCAGTACGCCACGCCACCCTGAGCGTCGCGCTCGGCAGGGTTCGCGGCCCGCTTCCCCAACCTCCATGTCATCAGCGAGTTCCTGACCTGAACGTGGTGTTGAACCTCACTCCCAATGCAGACGTGTCCGTCGCTCCCGATGCCGACGACCTGCGGGCATCTCAGGCCGTCCCTACCGGATCTCGGCGTCACCA
>JBBSUR010000266.1:0-2610 GCA_038234255.1 Mycobacteriales bacterium
CTGCGACGGGCGGTCATCGATTCCTTCGACGTTCATTGCCCGATCCTTCCCGGCACTGCCGCGGACCGCGCAGGAACAGCGGACAAACCCGTCCCAATGCGCACGTCACCTGTTATCTTGACGCTCGTTGAAGCATGCGGAACCCGACCGCCGCCCGGCCCTCGACGCGGCCCCACGGTTCCGCTGGAGGCGATTGTGTCCCTGTCCCGCCGTAGCCGTGTCGCCGCTGTGCTGGCGACGGGTGCGCTGGCGCTCGGGCTGTCCGCCGGTCCGGCCTCAGCGTCCGAGCTCGTTCCGGACCCGGTCCGGGGCGGAGGCGCTCCCGTCGCTGTCGAGACCGTGGTGCCGCCGTCGGTGCGCGACGCGGTCGACCCGGTCGTCGACCCGGTCGTCGACCCGGTCGTGGACCCAGTGGCCGACCTGCTGATCCAGACCCTGGCACCGCCGGCCCCCCCCGCGCCGACCGAGCGCTCGCAGCCGGCAACGACCCAGCCGCGTGCGCCGGACCTGCTCTCCTCCGTCACCGAGGCGGCGCCGTTGGACGCGGTGACCACCCTCGTCAACACCGTCATCGAGCTCATCGAGGGCAGCAGGTCGCTGCCCCCCGTCTTCAGCGCCCCGCCGGCACAGCCGATCCCCGCTGCCGACCCGGCCATCGACCCGGCCATCGACCCGGCCATCGCTCCGGACGCGGCGATCGACCCGGCCGCGACCTCGGCGCCCCAGCCGCTCACCCCCAGTCGGCTGGCCTTCGCCCTCCCCCGTCAAGCGACGGCGGACGACGGCGGGCCGAATGCCGCCATCTTCGGCAGCCTCGGCCGGCTGGCCCGCGAAATGACCTCGGGCGACGACCGGCAGCGACTCAGCCCGTTTGCCGCCCCGTTCGACACAGCAGCCCCCTCACTCTCGCCGTCCGAGCTGTTCCCCGCGCTCGCTCCGGTGGAGAGTTTCCTGCCGGCCGGCTCTGGCTCACCGGCCAATCTGCCGGCGCTGCTCGTGGCCGTAGCGGCGATCGCTGTCGCGGTCAGCGCCGGCGGCCACGCCGCCGAGGTACGGCGGCGCAGGGCTCCGGTCATCGCCGGCTGACCGACCCCCTCCACCATCTCGGTAAAGTCCGGACTCCCGCTGTCCGAGGAGTCGCGATGCGCGCCGTCCAGATCACCGAGTTCGGCGGCCCTGAGGTCCTACACCTGTGTGAGCTCGCTGATCCGGTCGCCGGTAAAGGTACGCAGTTGCTCACCGTCGACTCCGCCGGGGTCAACTTCGCCGACACCCATCAGGTCGAGGACTCCTACCTCTCCGCGACGACCCTGCCGCTCATCCCCGGTAGCGAGGTCGTCGGCCGGCTGCCGGACGGCGTCCGGGTCGCTGCCTTCGCGTTGAGCGGCGGTTACGCCGAGAAGGCGCTGATCGCCCCCACCACGTCCTTCCCGGTCCCGGACGGCGTAGACGACGGTGCCGCACTCGCCCTGCTGGTCCAGGGGCTGACCGCCTGGCACCTGCTGCGGACCTCCACCCACCTCGCCGCCGGCGAGTCCGTCGTGGTCCACGCAGCCGCCGGCGGTGTCGGAACCCTTGCCGTCCAGCTGGCCAAGGTCTGGGGGGCCGGACGGATCATCGCCGTCGCCTCCTCGGCAGACAAGCGCGAGCTGGCATTGTCCCTGGGGGCCGATATCGCCGTCGACGCACATGAGCCGGATCTGAAAGGCGCTCTGGAGAGGGCGAACAGAGGTCGCAAGGTCGACATCGTGTTGGAGATGGTCGGGGGACGCACGCTCGACTCCTCGCTGGCCGCGCTGGCCCCGTTCGGCCGGCTCGCCACCTTCGGCATGGCCTCGCGCGAACCGTCCGCTCCGATCACCGCTGGTGAGCTGATGTCACGCAGCCGGGCGGTGATCGGCTTCTGGCTGGTGCACGTGCTCGCCCGGCCGGACCTGCTGGGGCCACCGATGGCCGAGCTGCTGGCGATGGTCCAGGCGGGCACGCTCCGGCCGGTGGTCGGCGGTACATATCCGCTCGGTGAGGCGCGCCGGGCCCACGCGGACCTTCGCAACCGCACCTCCCACGGCAAGCTCGTACTGGACTGCACCCGCTGAGCAGCCCCCGTTCCCAGGCCGTTCCACCACGGCGCCGGCCGCGACCACGACGCGGCGGCCCAGGGTCACGCCGGGCAGGATCATCGCGCGGTTGCCGACCCAGCTGCCGTCGCCGATCCGGACCGGTGCCTCGACATGTGCCTGCCCCTCGATGCCGTGGCTGTTGCTGTCCACGATGTAGACCTCGTTGGCCAGCGCGACGTCGTCGCCGAGGACCACCTCGCAGACCGCGATGAGCACCGTCCCGGAGTTGATGAAGACCCGGTGGCCGATCCTGATCTGGCCCCAGCCGCTGAGGACAGTCTTTCGGTGAGCCGACCAGATCGTGAAGTGGTCCCCGATGTGAAGGTCGGTGGCGTCGACCTTCGGATTGCCGAGCACGCGGGGACTGCTGCCGACGCTGCTCACGTGGCGCAGCGACCACGCAGTCTGGGCCCGAAGGTGCAGCCCGGCGGCGTACCACCGGGTGACGGTCACACGATCGCGCAGATCCACGCGGTCAGACGCTACGGGC
>JBBSUR010000267.1:0-2604 GCA_038234255.1 Mycobacteriales bacterium
CCGCAACGACGAGCACGAGGTCGAGCAGGTCACCGGACATCTGCGCAAGGTAACGTCCCTCGGCCGATCAGGTGACGACCACCTTGCCGTCCATGCCGCTGTGGAACGTGCAGACGAAGGTGTAGGTCCCCGGCTCGGTGAAGGTGTAGGTGGCCGACCGCTCCTTGCCGCCGGTCACCGTCCCCATCTTCGGCAAGGCGGGGTCGTCGAAGACCAGGTCGTGCGACACCTGACCGCTGTTGGTCAGGGTGAGCGTCAGGGTCCCCACCTTCGCCGAGATGGTGTCGGGTTCGAAGGTGAGCACGTCGGTGCTGTCGATCGTGACGGTCTGGGCCTGCGGCGGCCCGACGGCGGCGACCGCGTCCCCCCCGTCCGCGGCGTCACCGGTCGAGCCCGTCGCCGAGGAGCCGCAGGCGGTGAGCAGGCCGACAGCCACGACGGACGCCATCAGGAACCTCAGCAAAGAGCAGCGGCGGCCGGGCAGAGCGGTCACGAGGTCTCCTGGGAGTGCTGTTCGGGCAACGTCGCCCCGCGCGACGCCAGCGCCACGGTGGCGTCGTCGAGCGTACGCAGGCAGTCGCCGTCCCACGGCCGCTCCCATCCGCCGAGCGCGATCAACCGGTCCAGCAGCCCGGCGGTGAAGCCCCACACCAGCAGGCCCCCCACCTGGAAGGCCGGTCCCACCCAGCCGATCGGGTGCCGGACCCGGAGCCGGTTGGCCGGGTCGACCAACTCCGACAGCGGCACCCGGGCGACGGCGGCGACCTCGGCCGGGTCGATCACCCCCACCGGGTGCGGCTCGCGCCACCAGGCGACCACCGGGTGTACGACGAAGCCCGACGGCGGCAGCCACAGCGCCGGCAGGACAGCCAGCACCTGGACCGTCGACGCGTCCAGCCCCACCTCCTCACCGGCCTCCCGCACGGCGGCGGCGACCGGCCCGGCGCCGGACGGGTCGCCGTCCGCCGGGTCCAGCGCCCCACCGGGGAAGGCCGGCTGCCCGGCATGCGAGCGCATCGTGTGCGCCCGCTCGATGAGCAGCACCTCCGGACCGAGCGCTCCCTCGCCGAACAGCACCAGGACCGCCGAGTGGCGGCCCCCCGTCTCCGGCGGCACGAAGCGGCTCAGCTGCTCCGCGCGTACACCCGGCAGCGCGGCGCTCAGCCGAGTCAGCCAGCCGGGCACCGGCTCCCCGGCGGTCACCGCGTGACCCGGGCAGCAGCCAGCGCCGGATCGACCGGACCCAGGCCATAGGACGGGCACAGCGCCGCCAGGCCGCAGGCACCGCACGCGGGCGTGCGGGCATGGCAGACCCGTCGGCCGTGGAAGATCACCCGGTGGCTGAACATCGTCCAGTCGGCTCGCGGCAGAAGTCCGGCGACGACGGTCTCCACCTGCACCGGGTCGACCGAGTCCGTCCAGCCGAAGCGTCGGACGAGCCGCCCGAAGTGCGTGTCGACAGTGAGCCCCGGGACGGCGAAGGCGTTTCCGAGTACGACGTTCGCGGTCTTGCGCCCGACGCCCGGCAGGGCCACCAGCTCCGGGAGCCGGGCCGGGACCTGGCCGGCGTGGCGGTCGACCAGGGCGGCGCCGAGCCCGATCAGGCTGGCGGCCTTGTTACGGAAGAACCCGGTCGGGCGGATCAGCGCCTCCAGCTCCGCCCGGTCGGCCGCGGCGTAGTCCGCCGCGGTGCGGTAGCGGCGGAACAGCGCCGGGGTGACGTCGTTGACCCGCTTGTCGGTGCACTGCGCCGACAAGATGGTGGCAACGGTCAGCTCCAGCGGGGTGGTGAAGTCGAGCTCGCAGTGCGCGTCCGGATGCAACACCGCCAGTTCACGCGCGATCCGGCGCGCTCGTCGGGTCAGCGCCAGACCGCTCGGGACGCCTGCGCTGCGCATGACCCAACTTTAGGCCGGACCCCGCGACAGGGCCTGCCGCTGACCCGAGCGGGTGACAGTTCTCAAGGAGTACGAGGTAGGTGACGAGCCAGCAGGGGCGGGAAGCAGACAGCTCCCTCATCTGGCGCAGCGAGAGGGCAGCAGCATGCAGAGCTCTACGGGGCCCCGGCGCAAGGGTGAGGCGCGGCCACTGCCGGCCCGCAACGACGCCTACCTCCACCTGTCTCTCGACGCGCTGCGCACCTACCGTTGCGCGCTCGACACGGAGGAGGGCAACGTGTCGTACTGGCGGCGAATCATCCAGGCCCGCCTCGACGTGGTCCGCGCGGGCCGGTCCGGCGGTCAGCTCGACACCGACCGGTTGCGTCCCCTGCTCAGCAACGAGCGGGTCGGCGTCGGCCGGCGCGCCCTGGTCTCGGTGCTGCCGGACGAGGGCATCCCCCCACTGCCGAGCCTGGCCGAACTGTGGGAGCGCAGCGTGGACGATGCCGACAACGCGGCCCGCGACGCCTTTGTCGGCGACCTGATCGCCGCCGAGCAGCAGCTCTCGACCTATCGCAGCGACCTGCACCGCAGGATCGCTAACGCGACGGGTGAGTTGATCGCGCGCTACCGCGAGCAGCCGACGCTGTGCCTGTCCGTACTCCCGCTGGGGCCCGCGCACCGCGCCAGCGCCTGACCCCGCTCATCTACGACCCCGCTCATC
>JBBSUR010000268.1:0-2601 GCA_038234255.1 Mycobacteriales bacterium
AACCTGCGCGCCGTGCAGGTGGCCGAGGGCGGTGTAGTCGACGCCGTCGAACAGCGCGGCGCCGACGTCGCCGACGCCGCCGACCCGGATGTCGCGCTCGCTCTCGCTGACCTCGCCCCCGGTGACCCAGGCGTGGGCCAGCACCACCGAGCGGGCACCGCGACGGGCGGCGTCGGCCCGCACGCAGGCCATCGCCCGGCCGAGCACGCCGGCGTGGCCGCGCGGGACCTCGTCGCCGCCGGCCGGGTCGGGAGGCAGGACCGCCCGCGCGGCCTCGGGCTCGAGGTAGGGCAGGCCGTAGACCGCGACGTCCCCGTGCGCGTCCTCGAGCACGACTGGGGTGCCGACGTCCTGCGGGCGGGTCCGCACGTGGACCCCGGCGGCGTCGACGAGCCGTGCGCCGACGCCGAGCCGGGAGGCCGAATCGTGGTTGCCGCTCGTCACGACCACGCGCGCCCCTGCGTCGCGCAGCCGGAACAGCGCGTCGTCGTACAGCGCGACGGCGTCGACGGAGGGCACGGCGCGGTCGTAGACGTCACCCGCGACCAGGACCGCGTCGACCCGTGCCGAGCGCACTACGTCGACGAGGGAGTCGAGGAACGCCGCCTGCGCGCCGCCGAGATCGGCCCGGTGCAGGGTGCGGCCGAGGTGCCAGTCGGAGGTGTGCAGCAGGCGCATGACCGTACGGTAGGTCGGCCCTCCGACAGGACGGCGCAGGCGCACGGGCGTGACCTGGCTTAGCCGGGCGCGCAGCGGCGCACAACCCTGTTGTGCTGTCCTCGCTCCTGCTCGCGGCGTCGTCCGGCGACGGCCCGCTCATCCCGGATTCGCTCACCGTCGCCGAGGCCGTGCAGGCGCTGACCGTGTTCCTGGCCTCGGTAGGCGTCGCCCTCGTGCTCCGACGCCTGCTGGTCCGGTTCGTCGACCGGGAGGCCGACCGCCGCCTCGGCCGGCTGCTCGGGCGGTTGCTGTCCGTGGTCGTCGTGAGCGTCGGCACCATCTACGCGCTCGACGTCGTCGGCGTCCGGATCGGCCCGCTCGTCGGCGCGGTGGGTATCGGCGGCATCGCGCTGGCGATCGGCAGCCAGAGCATCCTGCAGAACCTCATCGCGGGCGTGCTCCTGCAGGTGCGGCACCCGTTCCGGATCGGTGACCAGATCAAGAGCGGCGACTACGAGGGCGCGGTCGACGATGTGAACCTGCGGACCGTCGAGCTCACGACGTACGACGGGCTGACCGTCTACCTCCCGAACGCGGAGGTGCTCGACTCCCCGATCGTCAACTACACGCGTACGCCATGGAGCCGCACGGAGCTGACGATCGGCGTCGCCTACGACACGGACCTCGACCGGGCACGGGAGGTGCTGCTGCAGGCGTGCCGGGTCGTCCCCGAGGTGCGCGACCGGCCGCCGCCGGAGGCGTGGGTCTTCCAGTTCGGCGCGTCCTCGATCGACATCGCGCTGCGCTACTGGCACCCCGCCGACATCGCGAGCCGGTGGCGCGTGCGCAGCGCGGTGGCCGTCGCGGTCAAGGCCGCCCTCGATGAGGCCGGCATGACGATCCCGTTCCCGCAGCGGACGCTGTGGTTCGGACCGGGCAGCACGTCGCTCGAGGTGGTGCAGCGGCGCGCGGCTCCCGACAGTGTCCCGGAGCAACATCCCCAGTGACACCCCCAGTGACAAAGCCCGTGCTCGTCCGGCACGATGGGGCGCGAGTTCCGAGGGGGCGAGCAGGCAGCGAGAGGAAGCGCATGGGCGGCACGGAGCACGCACCGACGATGGCCGAGAGCGCCTTTGCTTCCGAACTGCGGTTCCGCTTGGCCGAAGCCCAGGCGTCGCTCGAGTCGGCGGAGCTGCTGGACGATCCGCTGCTCGCCCAGATCGCCGAATCCGACCTGGCCGACCTCCGCTCGCTGGCCGCCCGGAACGACGTGCCGACCGACGCGGTCTCCCGGTCGTAGGAGCGCAGTCTTTCAGGACGGCAGGAGCACGACGATCCCGAGCGGGATCAGCCCGAGCAGCGGCAGCAGCAGCGCCACCAGCAGCGAACCCCCGGCCAGGAGGACGGCTCCGGCCGGCACACCGGCACACACCAGACCAGCCAGGACGTACGGCGCAGCCGTTCCGCGTGGAGCCCTTCCTGCGGGCGGGTCGCCCATGAGGCGGTCGTCAAGTTGGCGGAGCTGCGCGGGAAGGGTCACGACCGGCAGGCTGCCGAACTCGGCCCGGTTCCGCAAGGGGGGTCAGCAGCGGCGGGAAGGGCGATCCCCGGCTACGGTCCAAGCCATGACCCAGGACCCGTTCGAGCTGGCCGAGCCGACCATCGTCTCCATCCCGGGCGTCGCCTTCGCCCGCTGTCCCTGCGGCTGGGAGGGCAAGATCTGCTCGGGCAAGCGCGATGCCCAGCCCGAGCTGGACCGGCACCTGGGCACCGTCCATCCCGACCGCTTCCCGGATCTGGCCACTCCGTAGACAGTCGGGAGGACTGCTCGTGAGCCGGCACTACGGTGACATCGCCTTCACCCCCGCAGTCACCGCAGTCCAGTCGCAGTACGGCAGCGCAGCTCCCTTCGCGCGCTCGAGTGTGCGACCGCCGGATCGT
>JBBSUR010000269.1:0-2600 GCA_038234255.1 Mycobacteriales bacterium
GTTCTCCTGGTCGCTGGTCGGCTGGCGGGTGCGCCTGCTGCTCGTCACCTACATCGCGGCGATGACCTTCACCCTGACGTACGGCGGCGAGCACTACGTCGTCGACGCCTTGATCGGCTGGGTGTATGCAGCGGTGGCCGTGTACGGCGTGGCCTGGGTGCTGCGACGCCGGGCGGGCGGGCGGGCGCGAGAACTGTCACCGTCCGGTGGGACGGTGTAGCTCCGATACCTGAAGCTTCTCGACCGAGAACGCCGACGCCGCGGTCGCCCGCACACCGACGCCGGCGGGACGCGATGGACGTCGGGTCGATGGGCCGCATGGCGATGGCGCTCGATCCCCAGGGTCACTTCTTCGGCCTCTGGCAGTCCGACGACACCACCGGCATCACGGTCTACAACGAGCCGGGTGCCCTCACCTGGAACGACGCGGCGGTCCAGGACGTAGCGTCGCCACAGCGCTTCTACGGCGAGTCAGGCAAGATGCCTAGCCGAGCCGGGTCGGCGAGGCTGCGGAACAGGCGCGCCGCCGCCGAGACGTCGTCTACTACCGCTGTCATTGTCATGAGCCGATGCCAGCTTGGGAGCATCCGCCGTCCAGGCAAGCCACTCCATGCGAAACTCCGGCGCATGACCGACGCGGCGGTGGCGCTGAACCAGGACGGCACGGTGATGGTGCTGCCCAAGCACGCCCTGAGCTCGCTGCCCGACCGCACCGTGTGCGGCAAGGCGGGCGCGGGACTGATCGGGATGCGCTGGGAGAAGCTGCCGGCGGTCGACCAGTGCTCGGAGTGCACCCTCTTCCTCAGCGCCGAAAACTAGATGTCACGATCCAGTCGGATTGCCGGCGCCCTGCTCGCCGTGCTCGTCCTCGCCCTGGTCTCCGGTGGCCTGCTCGTCCAGCAGCAGCGGGCGCAGGAGCGCCGAGCCGATGCCGCCGCGGCGTCGGCAGCCGACTCCCTCGCCACTGCCCTGTCGGCCCGCGACCTCACCGGCGCACGGCTGGTCGACCTGGCCCCCGCGCAGGCGCAGCAGCAGTACGCCGCCGTCACCAGCGGCCTGGGGACGGTGACTCCGACGGTGCAGGTCGCCGCCGTACGCCGTACCGGCTCGACCGGCACCGCCGACCTGCGCTGGACCTGGCCGTTCGGCCCCGACGGCTGGACCTACGTCACCCGCGTCGAACTGACCGGCAACGGCGAAATGCCGTGGGCCGCGCGCTGGTCACCGCTCGTCGTCCACCCCACTCTAGAGCCCGGAGGCGTGCTCACCGCCACCCGCACCGCAGCCGAGCGCGGGGACGTGCTCGGCCGGGCCGGGTCCGTGCTGGTCACCAGCACCCCCGTGGTCGAGGTCGGTGTCCAGCCGTCCAAGGCGCCCGATTCGGCGTCGCTGTCCCGGGCCCTCGCCGGCCTGCTCGACATCGACCCGGCGGCCCTCGAGGCCCGGATCCGGGCTGCCGGCAAGGACGCGTTCGTCCCGGTGATCACCTTGCGGCGCAGCGACTACGACCCGTTGCGAGCGCGCCTGCAACCTTTGCCGGGCACCGTCTTCCGCGAGTCGACGCTGCCGCTGGCACCGACCCGGGCCTTCGCCCGAGCCCTGCTCGGCACCGCGGGACCGGTCACCGCCGAGATCGTGGCCGAGTCGGGCGGGCGGCTGGTGGCCGGGGACGTCGCTGGCGTGTCCGGGCTGCAGCGGACCTACGACGAGCGGCTCGCGGGCACCGCAGGCGTGCGGGTCGAGCACGTCCTCGGCCCGCAGCGCCGGGAGTTGTTCGCCGTGGCGCCGGTCCCGGGCGAGCCGGTCCGGCTCACCCTCGACGCGCGGGTGCAGCAAGCGGCGGACGCCGCTCTCGCCACGGCCACCGGCGGAAACGGCAACGCCTCCCTGGTCGCCGTCGACATCGCGTCCGGGGATGTGCTCGCCATGGCCAACACCCCGGTCAGCGGTGCGAACCGTGCGGCCACCGGCCGCTACCCGCCCGGCTCGACCTTCAAGACGGTCAGCACGCTGGCCCTGCTCGGCACCGGGCTGACACCGCAGGAGTCGGTGAGCTGTCCGCCGACGGTGACGGTCGACGGCCGGTCGTTCCGCAACTTCGAGGGCGGGGCGCTCGGTGCGGTGCCGTTCCGTACCGCCTTCGCGCAGTCCTGCAACACCGCCTTCGTCGGGCTGTCCACGCGGCTCCAGCCCGCGGCGTTGCCTGCGGCGGGTGCGTCACTGGGTCTCGGCGTCCCCTGGCAGGTGGGTGTCGAGGTGTTCGCCGGCGACGTCCCGGCCCCCACCACGCCGGTCGACCTGGCCGCCGCGACCATCGGGCAGGGACGGGTGCTGGCCAGCCCGGCAGCCATGGCGCAGGTCGCCGCCGCGATCGCCCGGGGCGCGGCGATGGCGCCGCGACTGGTCGTCGAGCCCGCTCCTGCCGGGACACCCGCAACCTCGCCGGCGGCCGATCCGGGACAGCTCGCGACCGTCCGGGAGCTGATGCGCCAGGTGGTGCTGACCGGTACGGCCAGTGCCCTCGCCGACGTCCCCGGCGGACCGGTGCACGCCAAGACGGGCACGGCGGAGTACGGCACCGACTCCCCGCCCCGAACCCA
>JBBSUR010000270.1:0-2583 GCA_038234255.1 Mycobacteriales bacterium
GGGTCGATGGCGGTGTCGGCGTACCTGCTGGCCGTAGGTCACGTGCTGTCCACCAGCACCGCGGACCTGCTCGTCTGGACGCTGCTGTCGTGGCTCGTGGTCCGCGCCCTGCGCGACGGTGGCCGAAGCTGGTTGTGGGTGGGGGCGGTCGCCGGCGTCGGGTTGCAGAACAAGTCGCTGGTCGCGTTCCTGCTCGTCGCCCTGCTGGTCGGCCTGCTCCTCGTCGGCCCGCGCACCGCGCTGCGCACCCGGTGGCCGTGGATCGCGGCCGTGATTGCGCTGGCCGCCTGGGCGCCCTACCTGGCCTGGCAGGCCGTGAACGGCTGGCCCCAGTTGGAGCTGTCAGCGGCGATCGCGTCCGGAAGTTCCGGCACCAGCGAGCCGCGCGCGCTGTTCCTGCCCTATCAGCTCGTTCTGGTCAGCCCACTGCTGGTGCCGGTGTGGGCGGCCGGGCTGTGGCGGCTCGCCCGCGATCCGGCGCTGCGACGGTTCCGCGCCTTTGCCGTGGCATACGTCGTTCTCGCCGTCATCTTCCTGCTCACCGGCGGCAAGCCGTACTACCTCGCAGGGTTCTTCCCGGTGCTCTTGGCCGCGGGTGCTGAGCCGACCCTGCACTGGGTCGCGGCCGGCGCCGGTCGGGTCCGGGCCGGGGTGCTCGCCGGCGCGCTGACGCTGAGCGCTGCCGCGTCGGCGTTTCTGTTCCTGCCGCTGGTGCCGGTCTCGCAGCTGGCTGACACGCCGATCCTCGCGGTGAACTACGACGCCGGCGAGTCGGTCGGCTGGCCGCGGCTCGCGCAGACGGTGGCCGGGGTCGTCGCCGCGCTGCCCGCCGACGAGCGGTCCGGCGTGGTCGTGCTCACCCGCAACTACGGCGAGGCTGGAGCGATCGACCGCTACCGCGCCGAGCTGGACCTGCCACCGGTCTACAGCGGGCACAACAGCTACCACGACTGGGGACCACCCTCGGAGCGATCCGCGCCGGTGGTCGTCGTCGGCTACGGGCGTGAGCGCCTGCTCGACTGGTTCGGCTCGGTCGAACTGGCCACCCGGATCGACAACGGCGTGGGCCTGGACAACGACGAGCAGGGCGTGGCCATCTGGGTCTGCCGGGACCGCCGGGCCTCCTGGGCCGAGCTGTGGCCCGACGTGCGACGCCTGGCCTAGTCGGGCACTGCGTGATATTTCAGGGGGCGGACGGGTGGCGGCCGAGCCCGGCGTCGCGGGCCAGCACGGCGGCCTGGATGCGGTCGGTGAGCTGGAGCTTGGTCAGGATGTTGGAGACGTGGTTGCTCACCGTCTTGGGCGCGAGCTCCAGCCGGGCGGCAATGCTGGTGGTGGGGACGCCCGCGGCGAGCAGGTCGAGCACCTCGCGCTCGCGGGCGGTCAGCGACGGGAACGGCGTGTCGGTGGCGGGCGCAGGACCGCTGAGCTGACCCAGGACCCGGGCCGCCACCCCCGGCCCGAAGACCGCCTCGCCGGCCGCGATGCTGCGCACGGCTCGGGCGATGTCCTCCTGCTCGGCCCCTTTGAGCAGGTAGCCGCGCGCCCCGTACCGCATGGCGGTGAACAGCGAGTCGTCGTCGTCGAGCATCGTCAGCACGCACACCGCGACCGTCGGCGCCACCCTCGCGAGGTCGCGGATCGCGTGGAAGCCGTCCACCCCCGGCATCTTCAGGTCCATCAGCGCGACGTCGGGCCGGTGGATCACGCACTCCCGGACCGCGTCGGCCCCGTTGGCGGCGACCGCCACCACCTCGAACCCGTCGAGCGAGCCGAGTACGGCGGCGAGGCCGGAGCGTACGACCGGGTGGTCGTCGGCGATCAACACCCGGATCATGCGCCCACCAACGGCAACGACACCCGGACCCGGCCACCGTCCGGACCCGGGCCGACCTCGCAGTGTCCGCCCAGCTCGGCCGCCCGCTCCTGCATCCCGGTGATGCCGACCCCCGGGGTCCACGCGTCACCGGCCGGGCCGTCGTCGTCGACCTCGACCGACAGGTCCGTTCCGCAGGTCAGGCGCACCACGACGTGCTGCGCCGCCGAGTGCCGCACCGCGTTGTTCAGCGCCTCGGTGGCGATCCGATAGGCCGCCACCTCGATCGCGGCCGGCAGCGCGGGAAGCGCGGCCGGGGCATCGACGACCGCCGAGAGCGCAGTGCCGTCAGCCCGCTGCGAAGCTCGGTCGGTCCGAGCCCGCAGGGCAGCCACCAGCCCGAGCTCGTCGAGCGCCGGAGGGCGCAGGTCGTCGACGATCCGGCGCACCTCCCGGATCGCGGTGCGGCTGTCGGCCCGGACGGCGTCGAGCAGCACGCCCGCCTCGACGGGCGAGCGCGTCGTCAGGTTGGCGACCGCGTCCGCCGACAGCGCGACCCCGGTCAGCAGCGGGCCTAGTCCGTCGTGCAGGTCGCGCCGCAGCCGCCGCCGCTCCTCCTCGCGGGCGACGACCAGGCGTTCGCGCGCGAGCTGGAGCTGCTCGGACAGCCGCATCGCGTGCAGCGCCGCCGACAACGGGCCGGCGAGCAGCCGCAGCACCTTCTCGTCGGCCGCGGCGAGCCGCTGCTCGCCGGTGCGCATCCCGAC
>JBBSUR010000271.1:0-2545 GCA_038234255.1 Mycobacteriales bacterium
CGACCACGCACTCGTGCCCGGAGATGCGGCCGATCCCGGTGATGATTCCGGCGCCGGGGGCGTCGTCGTCGTACATCCCGTAGGCGGCCAGCGGCGAGAGCTCCAGGAATGGGCTGCCCGGGTCGAGCAGCGTGTCGATCCGCTCCCGGGCCAGGAGCTTGCCGCGCGCGACATGGCGCGCGCGGGCGTGCTCCGGCCCACCCGGCCGGACCGCCTCCAGGCGCCGGTGCAGCTCGGCGGCCAGCGCCTGCGAGGCAGCCGCGTTGCGCCGGAACTCCGCGCTGGTGATGTCGACCCGGGAACCGAGCCGTACCTCCTCCACGGCGCTCCCTCGGTCAGCGTTCGGTAACCCCTCCTGGCGACTTCCGCTGCGAAACGTACGCCCCGGGGCCAGGTCAGGGTGGGGAGTCCGCGGTCGGGAAACGGATCGACACGGCCTGGCCGTGCGCCGGGAGGTCCTCGGCCTGGGCGAGCGCGACGACGTGGTGCGCGACCTCGCGCAGCGCCGGCGCGTCGTACTCCACCAGGTGGACACCGCGCAGGAACGTCTGCACCGACAGCCCGCTGGAGTGGCACGCGCAGCCGCCGGTCGGCAGCACGTGGTTGGAGCCGGCGCAGTAGTCACCGAGCGAGACCGGCGCGTAGGGCCCGACGAAGATGGCGCCGGCGTTGCGCACCCGGCGGGCGACGGCGGCGGCGTCCCTGGTGTGGATCTCCAGGTGCTCGGCGGCGTAGGCGTTGACCACGGCCAGCCCGGCCTCCAGGTCATCGACCAGGACCACCGCGGACTGCGATCCGCCCAGCGCCTCCCGGATGCGTTCGGCGTGCTTGGTGGCGGGCACCTGCCGGGTCAGCTCTTGGGCGACCTGCTCGGCCAGTTCGGCGCTCGGCGTGACCAGGACCGAGGCCGCGATGACGTCGTGTTCGGCCTGACTGATCAGGTCGGCGGCGATGAACGCCGGGTCACCGGTGTCGTCGGCGAGCAATGCGATCTCGGTCGGACCGGCTTCGCTGTCGATGCCGATCAGCCCTTTGAGCAGCCGCTTGGCGGCCGTCACGTAGATGTTTCCCGGTCCGGTCACCAGGTCGGCCTTGCGGCACAGGAGCGCTCCCTGGTCGTCGCTGGCCCCGTAGGCGAACATCGCGATGGCCTGCGCACCACCGACGGCGTAGACCTCCTCGACGCCTAGCAGGGCGGCAGCCGCCAGGACCGCGGGATGGGGCAACCCACCGAAGTCCCGCTGGGGCGGCGAGGCGATCGCGAGCGACCCAACCCCGGCCTCCTGAGCGGGCACGACATTCATGACCACCGAGCTGGGGTAGACGGCGCGGCCACCCGGCACGTAGAGCCCCACCCGGTCGACCGGGAGCCAGCGAGCCGTGACGGTGCCCCCGGCCGAGAGCCGCGTCGTGTGCTCGCTGCGCCGCTGGTCGCGGTGCACCAGCCGGGCCCGCCGGATCGCCTCGTCGAGGGCGGCGCGGACAGCCGGGTCGAGTTCGTCGAGCGCCCGCTCCAGCGCCACAGCGGGCACCCGCAGCGACGGGGGGCGTACGCCGTCGAGCCGCTCACTGATCGACAGCAGCGCCGCGGCGCCGCCGTCGCGCACCTCGGCGACCAGTGGTCGCACGGTGGCCAGGGCGGCCTCGACATCCAGCGCGGCACGGGGCAGCGGGAGATCGAGATCCACCGGGCTGCCGCGCAGATCCAACACGGTCATCATCATTTCAGCCTACGAGCCTGCGCCGCAGGTCCGTCACAGCGGCTGGTGTTCGGTCCGCTCCGGCCGGCCGCTACGGTGCACCCGTGAGGACGCTGGCGCAGACCTTCCCCCCGGAGGTGTCCAGCGTGCCGGCGGCCCGCCATTTCGTGGCCGACTTGCTGACCGGTCGCGGTCTGGACGGTGCGGCCTTCGCGGCGGCGAGCCTGGTCAGCGAGCTCGCCACCAACTGCGTGATCCACGCCCGGACCCCGTTCACCGTCGAGGTCGTGGAGCGCCACGATGCGGTGCGCGTCTGCGTGACCGACACCTCGCCCGTGCAGGCGCGCGTACGCCGGCACAGCCTGGACTCGACGACCGGACGCGGGCTGCGGCTGGTCGCCAGCCTGGCCACGGCCTGGGGCGCCGAGGGGGACCGCAACGGCAAAACGATCTGGTTCGAGGTTTCCGCACAGACGCCGGACGCAGCGGCCGCCCCCGGACAGGACCGGCTCAGCTTCGATGCAGACGTCGAGACCCTGCTCGCCTCGTTCGACGACGACGGGTTCTCCGGACGGGCGCTACTCGATCGCACAGCGGCATGAGTGCCTCTGCCGACGCTTCGGGTGAGCGCACGGCGGTCCACCTGGTGCAGTTGCCGGTACCGCTCGCGGCCCGGGCCCAGGAGCACTTTCGTGAGCTCTCTAGGGAGTTCACGCTCATTTCGACCGGCCCGGACGGTCCGCCCGACTCCACCCCGGCACGGTTGCTGCAGCTCGTCGACGTCCTGACCCGCCAGTTCGCCGGAATCAACAGTGCCGCGGAGGAGCGTCTGGATGCGGCCATCG
>JBBSUR010000272.1:0-2527 GCA_038234255.1 Mycobacteriales bacterium
AGTGCGCAGGCAGCGCGCGCACCGCGGTGAGCCAGCGCACGCAGCGCACGCAGCGCACGCTGCTAGGCTCGACCTCACGCCGGCTCGACCGGCGGTGTGTCTTTCTGCCCGGGTGAGGAAAACCCTGAGCGCACACCTGTGAAGCCGGAGGACCTGTGGCGCTGACCCAGGAGCAGAAGAAGTCCATCATGGCGGACTACGCCACGGTGGAGGCCGACACCGGTTCGCCGGAGGTGCAGGTGGCGATGCTCACCAAGCGGATCGCCGACCTCACCGAGCACCTCAAGACGCACAAGCACGACCATCACACCCGCCGCGGCCTGCTGGGCCTCGTCGGACGTCGCCGCCGGCTCCTGAAATATCTGGAGAAGACCGACATCAACCGCTACCGGTCGCTGATCGAGCGCCTCGGTCTGCGCCGCTAGACCGCTTTCCCGGGCAGTGCCACGTCGGCGCTGCCCGGTTCACGTTCACCACTGTCGTACGACGTCCGTCGCGCGACACAGCCACGAGCCGGACGCCCGCCGAGCTCCGGACCCGGTCCTCGGGAGTGGCTGCCGGAACCTCGCTGTGTGACCTCACGTGGTCACGGCGCAAGGCCCCCGGTCGCCTCCACTGATGACCGCGTCCGCTCCGCCCGCAGCGCGGTCCGGCCCGCATCAAAGAGGAGAGCCCCAGTGAATGAGGGACAGCAGGGCGAGAGCAACATCTACGGCAGCGAGTTCGTCGACGCCGTCATCGACAACGGCAGCGCCGGCCCGAAGCGCACCATCCGCTTCGAGACCGGCCGCCTCGCGCAGCAGGCCGCGGGATCAGTCGCCGTCTACCTCGGCGACACCATGATCCTCACCGCCTGCACGGCGTCAAAGCGACCCAAGGACAACCTGGACTTCTTCCCGCTGACGGTGGACGTCGAGGAGCGGATGTACGCCGCGGGCCGCATTCCCGGCTCGTTCTTCCGCCGCGAGGGCCGCCCGTCCGAGGACGCGATCCTCACCTGCCGCCTCACCGACCGCCCGCTGCGCCCGAGCTTCGCCAAGGGCCTGCGCAACGAGATCCAGATCGTGTCGACGATCTTGTCTCTCGACCCGACCCACCTCTACGACGTGCTCGCGATCAACTCCGCGGCCTGCTCGGTGCTGCTGTCCGGCCTACCCTTCACCGGCCCGGTCGGCGCCACCCGCGTGGCCTGCGTGGCCGGGCAGTGGATCGCTTTCCCGACGACCACCGAGCTGGAGGGGGCGACCTTCGACATGGTCGTCGCCGGACGCATGCTCGACGATGGTGACGTCGCGATCATGATGGTCGAGGCGGAGGCCACCCGCGAGGTCGTCGACATCGTCGCCGGCGGCGGCAAGGCCCCGACCGAGGCCGTCGTGGCCGAGGGCCTGGAGGCTGCCAAGCCGGCCATCGCCGCGGTCTGCAAGGCCCAGCTGGAGCTCAAGGCCAAGTCGCCCAAGGAGCCGCTGGACTTCCCCGTCTTCCTCGACTACGGCGACGACGTCCTGCAGGCGGTGACCAAGGCCGGCGAGGACGAGCTGACCGCGGCGATGAAGATCGCCGGCAAACAGGAGCGCGACGCCGCCAGCGACGCCGCCAAGAACAAGGTGCTGACCGAGCTCGGCGCGCAGTTCGAGGGCCGCGAGAAGGAGCTCAGCGCCGCGTTCCGCAGCCTGACCAAGACGGTCGTGCGCCGCCGGATCGTCCAGGACAAGGCCCGCATCGACGGCCGCGGGCTGGCCGACATCCGCCAGCTCGCCGCCGAGGTCGAGATCCTGCCCCGGGTCCACGGCAGCGCGCTGTTCGAGCGCGGCGAGACCCAGATCCTGGGCGTCACCACGCTGAACATGCTGCGCATGGAGCAGATGGTCGACACGCTCAACCCCGAGGCCCGCAAGCGCTACATGCACCACTACAACTTCCCGCCCTACTCCACCGGCGAGACCGGCCGGGTCGGCTCGCCCAAGCGCCGGGAGATCGGCCACGGCGCACTGGCCGAGCGGGCGCTGCTGCCGGTACTGCCGAGCCGGGCGGACTTCCCGTACGCCATCCGGCAGGTCTCGGAGGCGCTGAGCTCCAACGGCTCCACCTCGATGGGCTCGGTCTGCGCGTCCACGATGTCGCTGCTCAACGCCGGCGTACCGCTCAAGGCGCCGGTGGCGGGCATCGCCATGGGCCTGGTGTTCGAGGGCGGGGAGTACGCCACCCTCACCGACATCCTCGGCGCCGAGGACGCCTTCGGCGACATGGACTTCAAGGTCGCCGGCACGAAGGAGTTCGTCACCGCGCTGCAACTCGACACCAAACTCGACGGCATCCCCAGCTCGGTGCTGGCCGATGCGCTGCAGCAGGCGCGTACGGCCCGGCTGGCGATCCTGGAGGTGATGGGCGAGGCGATCGACGGTCCGGACGAGATGTCGCCGTTCGCCCCGCGCGTGCTGACGGTCAAGATCCCGGTGGACAAGATCGGTGAGGTGATCGGCCCGAAGGGCAAGATGATCAATCAGATCCAGGCCGACACCGGCGC
>JBBSUR010000273.1:0-2522 GCA_038234255.1 Mycobacteriales bacterium
CAGCCCACGGCAGGCCGGGATCACCGTCACCGGCCGGTCGAGCGTGCTCGACATCAACTACCGCAACACCGTAGAGATCCTCGAGTTCGCTGCTCCGCTGGTGGCCGACGACGAAGATGCCCTCGGTGACGGGGAGACCGTCGACAAGCACTGCAAGGTCGAGCGCCGCGGGCTCCCGCCCCTGGTTGCCCGGGGCGCGCGCCGGCGCGACGTCGAGGCGGCCATGGTCACGTGCCTGCAGCAGACGCATGCAGCCGGCCGTACGACCTGGGCCGGGATGGCGGTCCTGTGCGCGCGGGTCCGCGACGTCGAACGCTATCGGGCGCTGCTGGTCCGCTCCGGCGTGCCGACCGTGGCGCTCGAGCAGTGGAGCGGCGACGGAATCGACGCGGTGAAGGTCGGCACGATCAAGCGCGCCAAAGGCCTGGAGTTCCTGTTCGTGTTCCTGCCGGAGGTCGATCCGGCGTTGCTGCCAGGAGAGCCGGCACCGGAGGACGAGGTGGAGCGCGAGCGACTGGTGCGAGCTCGCCGGGAACTGTACGTCGCCGCGACCCGCGCGCGCGACGGTCTCTGGCTGGGGTTGCTCGGCTCCCCGCCCCTCACTCCTCGGCAGGCCCACGATGAGCGCCGGTGAAACTGCCGGCCAGCCTGCGCGGACTTCCGCGCGAGACGTTCGCCCTGGCCCTGGTCGCGTTCTGCGTGGCGTTGGGGTTCGGCATCGTGGTTCCCGCCGTGCCGCTGTTCGCGCTGGAGTTCGGTGTGGGTTCGACGGCGGCCGGCGCCGTGGTCTCCGCCTTCGCTTTGATGCGCCTGGTCTCGGGTCTGGCCGGCGGGCGGCTCGTCGACCGGGTGGGCGAGCGGTCGGCGCTGCTGGCCGGGCTCGCCGTCGTGGCGCTGTCCTCGCTGTTCGCCGGACTGGCCGTCAGCTATCCGCAGCTGCTCGTCCTGCGCGGGGTCGGCGGCATCGGCTCCGCCGTCTTCACCATCGCGGCGATCAGCCTGCTGCTGCGGGTCGCGACCGCCGCGCAGCGCGGGCAGACGCAGAGCGTCTACCGCGGGGGATTCCTGCTCGGGGGCATCGTCGGCCCCGCTTTCGGCGGAGCGGTGCTCGGCGTCTCCTTGCGCGCGCCGTTCTTCCTCTACGCCGGCACGCTGGTGCTCGCGGCGATCGTCGCGGCCACGATGCTGCCCCAGCCGCCGCCCCGGACGGTCGCCCCACCACTCACGCTCGGCCCGGCCGAGGACGGCGTAGTGCCCCGCGTCGAGGCCGCCGAGCCGCCCCGTACGCCGCTGTCCACCACCGTGCGCAACCCGGCCTACCAAGCCGCGCTGGCCGGCAACTTCGCGGCAGGCTTCAGCCTGTTCGGTGTACGCGCCACCGTCGTCCCGCTGCTCGTCGTCCAGCAGCTGGACCTGGCGCCAGGCTGGATCGGCGGGGCGTTTGCTGTCGGCGCGCTCGTGCAGGCCGCACTGCTGCTGCCCGCGGGCAAGGCGGTCGACTCGATCGGGCGGCGGCCGACGCTCGTCGCCGGCGGGCTGGTCACCGCGGCGTCGCTCGCGGGTCTGGCGCTCGCCACCGGCCCGATCAGCCTGCTGCTCGCGATGACCGTGCTCGCCCTCGGGGCTTCACTGCTCGGGGTGGCGCCGGCCGCCATCGTCGGGGACGTAGTGGAAGGCAGGAGCGGTACGGCCGTCGCGGTCTGGCAGATGGCCAGCGACCTCGGCGCGGTGATCGGGCCTCTCGCGGCCGGAATCCTCATCGACCGGGGCTCGTTCGCGATCGCCCTCGGCGCCAGCGCGGCGGTCGTTGCGGCCTGCGCGCTGCTCGGGCTGCGGGTCCCCCGGAGGACTCCCGCGACCGCGGGCTGATGTGGGTTCACCGTCGACGTACGGCCGCAGGAAGATGTCGGCGCCCACCGGCCCGAGCCCCTTGTGCTCGGTCAGCAGTGCCTTCAGGGCCTTCACGTCCCTGTCCTCCTTACGCACCCGGCGCAGGTCGCCGCCCCACGTGTCCTGCACCTGCTCGGTCAGGTCGTCGAGCATGCTCGCCGTCCGCTCGTCGTAGTGGACATAGCCGTTCTCGTTGAGTACGCAACGCGCTGCTCCCACGTCGTGCCGGCCAGCCTGTTGCGTTGACCGAGCGGATCCGCGCGCTCGACAGCACCGCGAACCGCAGCAAGCACCACGTCGCGCTCAGCCATGCGGACCGTTCCCCGTTCTCGGCAGTTGTCACCGGGTGGACGACCGGCCGACCCTGATCAAGTGGCGCAATCGGGACCGGATCCGGCTGACATATCGCCAGATGATCAGGCAAGGCCCTCCGAGCTCGCCAGGTGATCAGGGAAGGAGCCCCGGGCGCGCCAACCGGATCGCTTGACCAGGCCAGGTGGGCTGAGCCGAGGCCCGCTGCGCTGTTCATTGCGACGACCCCGAGCTCGAGGCGTGGCTCGAGCACCGGCGGCGGCTCGGCCAGGATCGCCGGGACGAGGTGTGGGAGGGCGGGTTCTGCGACACCCGCGCCC
>JBBSUR010000274.1:0-2488 GCA_038234255.1 Mycobacteriales bacterium
GCCAGGAGTACATCGCCCCCGTCTTCTCCTGGTACGCCACCGCCCTGCGCCGGCTCGCCGAGGCCACGCCCGACCACAACCCGGCGCTGCGATCCGCCCGGTTGCGCGACGCCGACGCCGCCGTACGCCGCGCGCGGCGGTGGGCCTTTAGCTACCGCAACAACCAGCCGCACGCGCTGCGCGAGGCCGGCCTGGTCGCCTCGCTGCGCGACCGCCCCCGCCGGGCGAGGCGGCTGCTGGCCCGCAGCATCGCGGTCGCCGAGCAGCATGGCGCCTGTTACGAGCGGGCCGTGTCCGAGCTGGCTCTGGCCGAGCTTTCCTTCGCTGCCGGCGGTCCGCAAGCCCGGCTCGACGCCGCTCAGCTCGCGGTGCGCAGCCTGGAGGTTCCTGTCGAGACCGAGCCCGCCCAGGGGGCGGCCGCGCCGATGATGTCGGTGTTCGACCGCTTCACCACCCTGCTCAAGGTGGGCCGGACGCTCACCGCCGCGACGTCGCCTGCGGCCGTGGATGCGGCGATCCACGAGGCCGCCCTCGCCCTGCTGCGCGGCGAGCGCTGTTGCCTCGTCGATGTCGCGAGGCTCACCGACGCCAGCCTCACCACGCAGTCCGGCGAGTCGGTCGACGAGGTGAGCCGCACGCTGCTGGCCCGGGCGGTGAGCACCGGCGCACCGGTCGTCGCGAGCGGCCCCGCGGTGGACGACAGCGAGAGCCTGCTCCTGTCCGGCCTTCGCTCCGTGCTCGCCGCACCCATCACCGTGCACGGCGAGCCGGTCGCCTGCTTCTACGTGACCCACCGCCACCTCGGTGACCTGTTCGGTGACGAAGAGATCCAGCTGGCGGCGTTCATCGCCACGCTCGCTGGCGCCGCGTACGAGCACCTGGCCGGCAGCGAGGACCGCTTCCGCTCGCTGGCCCAGAACTCCAGCGACGTCCTCACCCTCGTCGACTCCGACGGCATCGTGAGCTACCAGAGCGCTGCGGTGACGCGCATCTTCGCGTTGCGGACGGCCGACCTCGTGGGCAAACCGGTGACCGACTGGGTGCACCCGACCGACCTGCCCCGCTTCACCGACGCGGTCGCGGCGGCGACCACGAGCACCGGCTCGCGGGTCGAGTGCCGGTTCCGGCACGCCGACGGCTCGTACCGCTTCGCCGAGACCACGATCACCGACCTGCGCGAGGACCCCACCGTGGCCTCGCTGGTGCTCAACACCCGCGACACCACCGAGCGGCACCGGCTGGAGGACGAGTTGCGTGAACGAGCACTGCACGACGCCCTGACCGGGCTGCCCAACCGCGCGTTGTTCCTCGACCGGGCGAGCCAGAGCCTGGAGCGGTGCGGACGTACCGGTGAGTGTTCGGTCGTGGCCTTCCTCGACCTCGACGACTTCAAAACGGTGAACGACACCTACGGACACGGCATGGGTGACGCGCTGCTGTGCGCCATGGCGACCCGGCTGAGCGAATGTGTCCGCCCCGCCGACACCGTGGCGCGCTTCGGCGGCGACGAGTTCGCGCTGCTGCTGGACAACACCGACCTTGCGGCCGCAACGCAGGTCGTGGAACGCATCCTCCGCGTCACCGGTGCTCCGTTCCGGCTCGGCGCCGCCGATCTTGTGGTCCGAACCAGCGTCGGTCTGGTTCTCGGTGATGCGCAGAGCACGCCGGATCAGCTGCTCGCCCGAGCCGATGCCGCGATGTACGCCGCGAAGGCCCGCGGAAAGGGCTGCTTCGAGGTGTTCGCGCCGGCCATGAGCGCGGCGATCGAGACACGGTCCCGGCTGCGACTGGAGCTGGACAGGGCGCTGACGGGTTCGCAGTTCCGCCTCCACTACCAGCCGATCATCGACCTGCGGACCGGGTCGGTGGCCGGCGTCGAGGCGCTGATCCGTTGGCAGCATCCAGAAGCTGGACTGCTGCCTCCGCTCGACTTCATCGACTACGCCGAGCAGAGCGCGCAGATCGTCGACATCGGTACGTGGGTGCTCGGCGCCGCCACCCGGGCAGCGATGGATCTCGGGACCAGCGCACACATGAGCGTGAACGTCTCCGCCCGACAGCTCCAGCACCCGAGCTTCGCCGGGAGTGTCGCCGACGCACTGGCCGAGTCCGGCCTGGCGCCGCACCGACTCGTCCTCGAGATCACCGAGACGGGCAGCGACACCGACACCCGCGAGGTGGTCATCCGGTTACAGCAGCTCAAGGCGCTCGGTGTCCAGGTGGCTCTCGACGACTTCGGCACCGGCTACTCGCCGCTGTCCTACCTGCGCCAGTTCCCCGTCGACTACCTGAAGGTGGACCGCTCCTTCGTGCGCAACATGACGACCTGCCCCGAGGACGCCGCGATCGTGGGCGGGGTGGTGCAGCTGGCGCACTCGCTCGGCCTTCGCGCTGTCGCCGAGGGCGTCGAGCAGAGCGCCCAGCGAGATCTGCTTCAGCACATGGGATGTGACCTGGCGCAGGGCTATCTCTGGATGCGACCGGCCCC
>JBBSUR010000275.1:0-2451 GCA_038234255.1 Mycobacteriales bacterium
GGGCCGTGCGCGCCAACGACGACTTCGAGGACTACTGGAAGTTTCACCTCAACAACGAACGACACCGAATCCACCAGACGCGCTACGCCAGCGGCACGATCCCGATCGCCGCATGAGTCCCTCTACAGGAGCCGCACCCAACCCATTGTTCGCCGGATAGCAGGCGCTCGCACCCGCCCCGTGATCGGCTCTACCGAGTTGTCGGGCGTCGCCACCTAGTGCCACCTAAGGGGTACTTGCCGGCGGCCGGGTAGTTGCCCGCCAGTGATGTCGCCGCAGAGCGCTGACCCGCCCGGTCACGCCGACGTGCGGACGTCACGTCGACCAGCTCCGGACCCTGACCAAGCGAGAGCCGCTGACACAAACTGCGGCAGCGACGTTCGCCGGACGCCGCCCCCGAGCGGGAATGCAAACCGGACGGGTCTTGCGGGACGCGATCGTTAGCGCACCCTGCGGGACCTGCGGCGCTCCCGATGGACGTTCGGCTACCGGGACATGGGTCCGGGTGGCCGGGTTGCCTGCGGGAACGAGGCACTGGTCGGGCTGGGACCCGGCGGCTGCCGTCCTAGGTTTCCACGTCTGGGGAGGGCAGGCTCCGATCGGGGGATGTCACGCCGCGCGCGGGGGTCGGCCTGGCCGAGGCCGGTCCGGTCGACCTGGACGTCGCAGATCTTGGTGACGGCGGTGCCCAGCACGCCGGGGAACGAGGCGTAGCCGCCACCGATGTTGTCCCGGCGGTGCGGCCCTCCTTGTTCGCGTAGGTGGCCAGCGCGATCGTGACCGGCCGGCGGGAGACCCGGTGGAACTTCTCCGCGCAGTCCCCGGCCGCCCAGACCCCCTCGACGCCGGTCCGGAGCCGCCGGTCCACGGCTGGCCTACGGCGCGTTCGCCTTCGTCCAGGCGCGCTACCGACGGGTAGGCTCCAGCGCCTCCGGCGCCTGACCGACCCCTCTCCCCTGATCCGGAAGGACCCACCATGCGCGCGGTACGACGAGGTTCCGGCAAGCCCCTGCTCCTGGTCCACGGACTCGGCTCCAGCGCCCGCAACTGGGACCCGGTCGTCCCGGCGCTGAGCGCCGCCCGCGAGGTCGTCGCGGTGGACCTGCCCGGCTTCGCCGGAGAGCCGGCGGTGAGCGGGCCGGCCACCATCGCCGCGCTCACCGACGCCCTCCAGCAGTGGATCGTCGCCGAGGGCCTGGCCGGCGTCGACGTGGTCGGCAGCTCGATGGGCGCGCGCATGGTGCTCGAGATGGCCCGCCGCGGGCACCGCGGCACCGTCGTCTCGCTCGACCCCGGCGGCTTCTGGACCGACGTCCAAGCCAAAGTCTTCGGCGGCTCCATCAAGGCCTCCGTCGCCCTGGTCCGGACTCTGCAGCCGGTGCTGCCGGCGTTGGCCCGCAGCCCGGTCGGGCGCACCGCGCTGCTGGCACAGTTCTCCGCCCGACCGTGGGCACTGCCCGCGGACCTGGTGCTGACCGAGCTGCGGGGCTTCCGCCGGTCGGTGTCGCCGAGCCTGGACTCGGCACTGGACGCGCTCGCCAACGGCCCACGCCAGGAGGGCGCGCCGACCGGCTCGCTCCACGGCAAGGTGGTGATCGGTTGGGGACGCCACGACCGCGTCACGTTGCCGAGCCAGGCGGCGCGCGCGTGTGCGGCCTTCCCCGACGCCACGCTCCACTGGTTCGAGGAATCCGGTCACTTCCCGCACTGGGACTCGCCTGACGAGACGGTCGACCTGATCCTGTCCAGTACCGTCTGAGCTGGTCTCCGGCTGGCGATCACTCTCGCCCCCTGCGAGCGTGCGACGTTTCCCGCCGCGTACGCCTGCTGAAGGACCGGCGGGTGGCTGACGCCACTTTGCCTGGCTACTGGCCGGACCGCCGAGTAGTTTGTCGACGACATGGTGGCCAGTCGTGGCCGTGCACGTTGACACCGAGGAGATCGTCCTGTGCCCGGCATTCGTCGAGGCAGGACGGCGCGACGAAGCCGACCAGCTCATCATGGGCAACGCCGCCTTGCGGGACCACCTGACCATGATCGGTAGCCAGCCTACGAACCGGGCGGTGGGTGCGATCATCGCCGCCGTTCGCAGCGTCCTCCGTGGCTGACGGCGGCGCCGACCGTGTCCTGTCGCTCCTGCCCTCCTGTGGCCGGCAGCGGTTCCCGTTCACCGTGCTCGACCAAGCCTTTCACCTTCTTGACTCTCCGGCAGAGCCCTGGAGCATCCAGGTCGAGCTGCAGGTGAGCGGACATCTTGACGAGCAGCGCCTGCGGTCCGCGCTCGTCGACGCGCTCTCCGCCCACCCCATGGCCCGTGCCAGGCAGCTTCCGAGCCGACGCACCGACCGCACCTGGATCTGGGAGATCGCCCCGGCTGCCGAGATCGACCCGCTCCGGGTCGTGGACTGCCCCGACGACGCCGCCCTGGCCACGGTCCGCAAGGAGCTCTAC
>JBBSUR010000276.1:0-2450 GCA_038234255.1 Mycobacteriales bacterium
AGCAGCGTCTGCAGGGCCTGGCGCTGCTCCGCACTCATCACGTCCAACTCGACCTCGACCCGCGCCACGCCGGGCAGCGATGCCACCGCAGCGGTGATGTCGCGGGTGAGCGTGTCCTTCATGGGACAGCCGCTCACCGTCAGGAAGATGGCGATCCGAGCGGTGCCGTCAGGCTCGACGGTGGCCGACTTCACCATGCCGAGCTCGGTCAGGGGACGGCGGATCTCCGGGTCGATCACGGTGGACAGCGCCGCGGTCAACTGCTCGGCGGTCGGTGGGCCGATCGGTGGGGCGGAGGTCAACACGGTCCTTTGCAGCAGGCTCGGGGTCGTGCGCGGGCACGGCCCACCCTACGTCGACCCCATGGTAGGTCTGCCCCATCGCAGGTCTGCCCCATCGTAGGTCTGCAGAGTGTGTGACCATGGCGGCATGCGTCTTCGCCCCACTTTGCTCGTGTCGGCTCTGCTGGTCCTGCTCGCCACGACCGTGCCGAGCCAGGCTGCCTCCACCGACCCCGACTCCACCGCGTCACGAAATTCGCCGTCGCTGGCGAAGATCTCGGACATGCGGGGGGTGGTGTCGGCCAACGCCTACCGGCCGACCGCGCTGCTCGCCCCGGAGGTCGCGCGCCTGCAGAGCATCGGGGTGAACCACATCACGCTCTACGTCTACCTGGTCGTCGACAAGCCGACCTCCTCGAGCGTGCAGCGCAAGGTCGGAATCACCGCCACCGACGCCGAACTCGATGCCGTGATCGACCTGGCGCACGCGGCCGGCATGACTGTCGCCGTCGCACCGCTGCCCTTCTGGGCGGCCGGCTCGAGGTGGCGCGGAGAGTTCGAACCCGAGGACCCCGACGCGTTCTTCGACTCCTGGCGCTTCCAGATCGAGCACTACGCGGACCTGTCGGAGCGCAACGATGTCGAACTGTTCAGCATCGGCAGTGAGCAGAACAGCCTGCAGGACCAGACCGAGCAGTGGCGTCGGACCGCGCAGACGGCCCGCGAGAAGTTCTCCGGCCCGCTGACCTACCTCGCGACCGGCAATGACTCGATCAACGACATCGACTTCTGGGACTCGCTCGACGTGGTCTCCGCGTCGTTGTATTTCCCGGTGTCGGACCGGGCGCGCCCCACCTACGACGAGATCCGCGGCACGTGGCAGGGCTACGCCATGTCGATGCTGCGCAAGCTCTCGGCGAACACCGGCAAGAAGGTGTTCATCGCCGAGACCGGCTACGTCAGCGCGGAGTACTTCGGCAAGACGCCGGCCAACCCGCGGCCCACGGGGATCCCGGCGCCGCTGGCGCAGGCGGAGGCGTACGCCGCGGTGCTCGATGCGATCGAGGCGACCGCGGACCGGTCGTCGTTCCTGCTCGGCATCGCCTGGTGGGACTGGGACTCGTTCACGGTGAGTCCGCTCGACACGACCTTCAGCCCCCGGGGCAAGCCGGCCGAGTGCGTGCTCGCCCAGAAGTGGGCGACCGGCATCGTGCAGACCGTGGCCGGCGCCCTGCCCTGCGCGTCACGCTGAGCCGCACCGGCGATCGGGCAGCCGCCGGTCAGGCCAGGTCGTCGACGGACAGGTCGGCGACGGCCTGTGCTGTGGCAAGGACCCGCCGGGCGGTGTCGACGTGCAGGTTCTCCACCATGCGTCCGTCGACCACCACGACCCCGCGGCCGTCGCGCTGCGCCTGCTCGAACGCCTCGAGCATCCGCCGGGCCTGCGCCAACTCGGCCGGGCTCGGCGACCAGACCCGGTTGGCGATCTCGACCTGGGTGGGGTGCACCAGCGTCTTGCCGTCGAAGCCCAACTGCAGGCTCTGCAGGCACTCGGCCTCGAAGCCGGCAGGGTCCATCACGTCGTTGTAGACGCCATCCAGGATCACCTTGCCGGCGTCGCGGGCGCCGAGCAGTGCCGTCGCCAGATGGGGCAGCAGCGGTGCGCGGCCGGGCACCAGCGCGGCATGCAGCTCCTTCGCCAGATCGTTGGTGCCCAGCACCAGGACGTCGACGGACGGGTGCGCGGCGATGTCGCGGATCGCGAACAGTGCGGCCGGAGTCTCGACCATCGCCCACAGCCGGGTGTCGCCGACGAGCGCCGCGACGTCATCGAGGTGTCCGGCGCCGATCACCTTCGGGACGACCACAGCGGCCGGCCCCGCGGCGGCAGCCGCCACCAGGTCCTCGTGTCCCCACGGGGTGTCCAGCCCGTTGCAGCGGATGGTCAGCTCGCGTCCGCCGTACTGCCCGGACTGCACGGCGGCACAGGCCTGCGCGCGGGCGTCGTCCTTCGCGGTCGGAGCGACCGCGTCCTCCAGGTCGAAGATGACCGCGTCGGCCGGGATCGTCGCCGCCTTCTGGACGGCGCGGGCGTTCGAGGCGGGCAGGTAGAGCACCGAACGGCGCGGGCGGGCGGGGCGGCTCATCGGCCGCTCAGAGTTCATCGGC
>JBBSUR010000277.1:0-2446 GCA_038234255.1 Mycobacteriales bacterium
CCCCTTCACACGACCGGAGTTCCTACACCCGTGGCAGTCAAGATCAAGCTCATGCGGCTCGGCAAGATGCGCGCGCCGTACTACCGCATCGTCGTCGCCGACGCCCGCACCAAGCGTGAGGGCCGCGTCATCGAGACGATCGGCAAGTACCACCCCAAGGAGGACCCCTCCTTCATCGAGGTCAACGGCGACCGCGCCGCCTACTGGCTCGGCGTCGGGGCGCAGCCGACCGACCCGGTGGCGGCGATCCTCAAGGTCAGTGGCGACTGGCAGAAGTTCAAGGGCCTGCCCGCCCCGCCGCCGATGCTGGTTGCCGAGCCGAAGGTCGACAAGCGCACGGTGTTCGAGGCCGCGGCCCGCGAGAGCCTGGAGTCCGGAGGCGGCGCCACGACGGCCAAGAAGAAGGCCGCTCCCAAGGTGGTCGCGAGCGATGACACCGCTCCGGCCGGGCAGGCGCCCCCGGCGGCGGACCAGCCGACGACCGCCACCCCGGTGCCCACCGAGGCTGCGGCTCCGGCCAGTCCGGAGCCCGCCGACGCACCCGTCGACACCTCCACCGACAAGGCCTAGCCGGTGCTCGAAAACGCCCTCGAACACCTGGTCAAGGGCATCGTGGACAACCCCGACGACGTCGAGGTCGAGCTCGTCACGAACCGCCGCGGACGCACCCTGGAGGTACGGGTCAACCCGGAGGACCTCGGCAAGGTGATCGGGCGCAGCGGCCGGACGGCCAAGGCGCTGCGCACCGTGATGACGGCGCTCGGTGGCCGCGGTGTGCGCGTCGACGTCGTCGACACCGACGCCGTCTAGGTCGCCGAGCCGCGTGGCCGAGGGGCCGGACCTGCTCGTCGTCGGGCGCATCGGCAAGCCGCAGGGAATCAAGGGCGAGGTCACGGTGCAGGTGCGCACCGACGACCCTGCGGCGCGGTTCGCGGTTGGCGCGGTGCTGCTCACCGACCCGCCGGAACGCGGGCCGCTCACCGTGGCGTCGGCGCGCAGCCAGAACGGCCGGCTCATGGTCGGCTTCCACGGCGTGGATGACCGCAACGCCGCCGAGTTGCTGCGCGAGACGCTCCTGCAGGTCGACGCCGCCAGCCTGCCGCCCCCCGAGGACGCCGACGAGTTCCACGACCACGTCCTGCGCGGAATGGCCGCGGCCCGGTTCGACGGCGGCGCGCTGGGCGAGGTGGTCGATGTGCTGCACCTGCCGCACGGCGATGTGTTGGTCATCCGCCGCGCCGACAACAGCTCCGAGCTGTTGGTGCCCTTCGTACGCGCGATGGTTCCCGAGGTCGACGTCGCGGCCCGTGCGTTGGTGGTCGACCTGCCGGCCGGGCTGCTGGACCTGACCGACGGCCCGGGCGACTAGTGCTCGTCGACGTCGTCACGATCTTCCCCGAATACCTGGCGCCGCTGAGCGTCTCGCTGCTCGGCAAGGCGCGCGAGCGCGGGCTGCTGGACGTACGCGTGCACGACCTGCGGGCCTGGACCTCCGACGTCCACCGCACCGTCGACGACACGCCGTACGGCGGGGGACCCGGCATGGTGATGAGGCCCGAGCCGTGGGGTGACGCCCTGGACGCGGTGCTCGCCGCCGGCAATCCCGCCGCCGGCAGCCCCGCTGCTCAGCCGCTGCTGCTGGTCCCCACCCCGAGCGGCCGGCCCTTCACCCAACCACTCGCCGCCGAGCTCGCGACCGAGCCGTGGCTGGTCTTCGCCTGCGGGCGCTACGAAGGGATTGACAGCCGGGTGTTCGACGACGCGGCGCAGCGGTTCCGGATCCTCGAGGTCAGCCTCGGCGACTACGTGCTGGCCGGCGGGGAGGTCGCCGTGCTGGTCATCGTCGAGGCGGTCACCCGGCTGCTGCCGGGGGTGCTCGGCAATGCCGAGTCGCACAGGGACGACTCGTTCGCGGTGGGCGAGATGGCCGGTCTGCTCGAGGGGCCCGTCTACACCCGGCCGGCGGTGTGGCGCGGCCTGGCGGTACCGGAGGTGTTGCAGTCCGGCGACCACGGGCGGATCGTCCGCTGGCGCCGGGAGCAGGCCGAGCGGCGTACGGCGGTGCGCCGCCCCGACCTGCTCGCCGGTCACGACGACCCGGGCCGGGACGCGGTTGTGGCACAGTAGAGGGCTGCTGCGCCGTCCCGACGGGACGCCCGACTCCCGAGTCACCAGCCCGCACAGCGCGCACCAACCGCACCAACCGCACCACTGGCCATCCGGCAGGCGCCCGACCGCGCGCGCCCGCCGCACGAGGAAGAGACGCATCCGATGCACATCCTGGACGATCTCGACGCCGCACAGTTGCGCACCGACGTCCCCGACTTCCGGCCGGGCGACACGCTCGACGTCGGCGTGCGGGTGGTGGAGGGCAACCGCTCCCGCGTCCAGCACTTCCAGGGCGTCGTGATCCGCCGCCAGGGTGGAGGCAACCGCGAGACGTTCA
>JBBSUR010000278.1:0-2435 GCA_038234255.1 Mycobacteriales bacterium
CGCGCAGACGCGCGAGCTGGCGGTGTCCTACGGCCGGCAGATGCGGGCGCTCGGCGTCGATGTCAGCCTCGCCCCGGTGGCCGACCTGGCCATCCCCGGCAAGTACATCGCGCAGACGAACCGCGCCTACTCGGCTGACCCGAGCGCTGTCGCCGCATTCGCCGGCGCCTGGCAGGCCGGGCTGCGCGAAGCGGGCGTCGTGCCGGTGGCCAAGCACTGGCCCGGCCACGGTCAGGCCGCGAACACCCACGACCGGGCTGCCTCGACGCCTGCCCTGTCGGTGCTGGAATCGCGCGACCTGCTGCCCTTCACGGCGCTGCTCCAGGCGGGTGTGCCCGCGGTGATGCTCGGCCACCTCGCCGTTCCTGGGCTCACCGAGCCGAACATGCCGGCGACGCTGTCGCCGCGGGCGTACGACTACCTGCGCGAGCGCGCCGGACCCGACCGGCTGCTGCTCACCGACTCGATGTCGATGGGGGCGATCACCCGCGGCCTCGGTCTCACGCCCGCGCAGGGTGCTGTCCGGGCGCTGCGCGCCGGCGCCGACATGGTCTTGGTCGACACCAGTCCCGGCCCGCTGGTCGACGCCATCTCTCGTGCGTTGTCGGAGGGTTCCTACTCCCGGTCGGCCGCCGTCGCCTCGGCGCGCCGGGTGCTCGCCGTCCGCCAGCCGGGTGGCGCGGCGACTGTGCCGCCGGTCCCGGCGGTCGCGGCTGCGGTCCCGGCCGAGGCGCCGGTCCGGGCCGCGGTCCCGCCGCCACCGGTGTCGGCCGAGTGGGTGAGCCCGCCGGCGCCCCGGATCGTCGAGCCGCAGGTCGCTGCCCCGGTGCCCTCACCGGCCCGCACCCTGACCCCCGAGCGGCAGCCGGTGGCGCTCGGTCCGCCACAGCCACTGCGGCTGCAGGACGTGTGCGACTGCGCGCCCGGCACCGTACTTGCGCGCAAGGCCGGCCAGTAGCCTGCCCCGCATGCCCGCGTACGAAGTCGTCGTCGACGTGATGCTCAAGCCGGAGATCCTCGACCCGGCCGGGCAGGCGGTGAGCAACGCACTTCCGGCGCTCGGCCTGCCGCCCGCCCGGGGACTGCGGATCGGTAAGCACGTCGAGCTGTCCCTGGACGCCGCCGACGAGCAGGACGCGCTGACCCAGGCGAGATCGATGGCGCAGGTGCTGCTCGCCAACCCGGTGATCGAGGACTTTCGCGTGCGGATGGCCGAGCCCGGGTAGGCCGTCGTCATGGAGATCAAGTTGACGTTGGCCCTGCCGCACGACGAGTTCTCCGTGCCCGTTGCCCGGCACGTGCTGGCCGGCGCCTTGCGCACCCTCGGCGTCGAGGAGAGCGCGGTGACCGACATCGAGCTGGCGCTCACCGAGGCGGCGACCAACGTGCTGGACCACGCCACCTCTACCGACGAGTACGAGGTCTCGGCCGGCATCTCCGGCAACGTCTGCATCATCGAGGTCATCGACCACGGGAGCGGCTTCGACAGCACGGGGCATGGGCTCGCCAATGCCGACGCCGGCGCGGAGACCGGGCGTGGTGTCCAGCTCATCCGCGCGCTCGTCGACCGGGTGAGCTTTCGGAGCGTGCCGCAGGACGGCACGGTCGTGCACCTGGAGAAGGCGCTCGATTGCCCGGAGGGCTCGACGCTTGACCGGATGTCCGTGCACGAGCCGAAGTACAGCCCGTGGTCCGGACCGGACGGACCTCGCGCAGAGGCGCAGAGTAGCGACGCGGGCCCGGCGGCTTGCCCGGCTTGCTAACCGCCGGGATCTTCGCCGAGTGGTGGTAGTCGGGCGTCGTCGCCGATCGCCGGGGGTGGGGTGCGTTTGGGCCTGCGGTCGTAGTGCTGCCCGGTCGGGCTGGTCCAGCGGATCGTGCCGTCGGGCAGCAGCCGGGTGCGCCAGTTGGTGTGCTTGGCGCGGTGCCAGCGCCGGGAGGTGTTCTGCAGGTTCCAGTCCGCGGTCGCACCCAGCGGGTAGGGCAGGCGATGATCGCGGTCGCAGCGCCGGGCGGGGTTGGAGTCGCCGGGGAACACGCTGGTGCCGTCGCGCAGGTCGACGAGGCGCCCGAGGGCTTCGGACGGGACGTAGCCGTCGCAGGTCAGGTCGACGAGCGTGCCGCCGGCGGTCGCCATCGCGGTCAGCACCTGACGCAGCAACCGGGCCCGGTCGATGTCCGGGCAGGAGGCGGCGCTGCCAGCCTCCGGGCCGGCGCCAGGGTCGGCCTCCGGGCCGGCGCCGTCCTGGCGTGCGCTGTCCTGGCGGCCAGCGGCGTCCGGGCGGCTGGCGTCGCGGCTGGTCGTCGTCTGGCCGGCGGCCGCCCCGCGAGCCCAAGTCTTGGCACGCACGGGCGCATCGACGCTGAGCACCTCCCCGGTGACGCTGTCGACGCAGGCCCGGACCAGGTCGGCGGCCGGCAGCAACGCCCGGGCC
>JBBSUR010000279.1:0-2415 GCA_038234255.1 Mycobacteriales bacterium
CCTGCTGCTCGGCCTCCTTCTTGCTGCGACCGGCGCCGGCGCCCTGGACCACGCCGGCGAAGCAGACCTCCGCCGTGAAGCGTTTGGCGTGGTCCGGTCCGCTCTCGTCGATCCGGTAGTCCGGCGTGCCGAGCCCGCGGCTCGCGATGAGCTCCTGGAGGGCGGTCTTCCAGTCCAGTTCGGCGCCGTCCTGAGATGCCGCGCGGATCAGCGGCTCGAACAGCGCCCGCACCAGGACGGTGGCGCCGGCCAGCCCCCGGTCGAGGTAGACCGCCCCGATCACCGCCTCCATCGTGTCGGCGAGGATCGACGTCTTGTCCCGTCCCGCGGTGATCTCCTCGCCCCGCCCCAGCCGGAGCCAGCGGCCCAGCTCCAGGCCGCGGGCGACGTTCGCGAGCGCGCGGGCGTTGACGACACTGGCGCGCAGCTTGGCGAGCTGGCCCTCCGGCAGCTCCGGTTCCCGGGCGTACAGCAGGTCGGTGACGACCAGGCCGAGCACCGCGTCGCCCAGGAACTCCAGCCGTTCGTTGGTCGGCAGCCCGCCGTGCTCGTAGGCGTAGGACCGGTGGGTCAGCGCGCGTTCGAGCAGGGCGGGGCTGACGCCGGTCCCCAGCTCTGCCTCGAGCCGGGTGTAGGGCGGGCCCGCCAGGGGGGGCCGACTCACAGCCGCAGCACCGCGTAGTCGACCGCCTCCCCGACGGTCGTGAGGCGGTCGAGGTCCTCGTCGTCGATGTGGAAGCCGGGTTTGGCCAGGGGCGCGAGGGTCTCCTCGACGATCTCGACGATCTCGACCAGCGCGAGCGAGTCGGCCTGCAGGTCGGCGCGGAAGCGCGTTTCGCGTCCGACCGTGGACGGGTCGAGTTCGAGCACCGTCGCGACGGCCTGCTTCACGACGCCCAGCACCTGTTCCGGGGTCACGCCGTCGCCGCCCGGGTGCGGTCCCGCAAGTCCGACAGCGCCGCGGCAATCTGCGGGACGACCCCCTCGCGCGCGGCCTGCGCCGCCATCTGCACGCAGGCGGCGACCGCCTTGGGCGAGCTCGCTCCGTGGCCGACGACCACCACCCCGCGGACGCCGAGCAGGATGGCCCCGCCGAGCTGGTCGGGATGCATCGACGCGGTGACGCCGTCCAGCACGGGCAGCATCGGCTGCGACGTCGCCGCCCGCTCAGGGGTAGCGGTCAACGCCTCGGTGAACATCTCGGTGAGCATCGACGCTGCACCCTCCAGACCCTTGGCCAGCACGTTGCCGGTGAAGCCGTCGGTGACCACGACATCGGCCTTACCGCCGTACGGCACGTCGCGGCCCTCGACGTTACCGACGAAGTTGATCGGGAGTGCGGCCAGGGCGTCGTACGCGCACCGGCGTAGCTCATCGCCCTTGCCCGGCTCCTCGCCGATGCTGAGCAGCCCCACCCGCGGGCTGGCCAGGCCGAGGCGCACGCCGGCGAAGGCGGAGCCGGCCAGCGCGAACTGCGCCAGCATCTGCGGCGTGGCCTCGGTGCCCGCCCCCGCGTCCAGGAAGACCAGCGGGCCGGCCTTGGACGGAATGACGGCGGCCAGGGCGGGGCGGGTCAGTCCCCGCAGCCGGCCGAGGGTGAACACGGCGGCCGCGAGCGCGGCGCCGGTGGAGCCGACCGACACCATCGCGTCGGCCCCGCCGGGAAGCTGAGAGTCGCGGGCGAGGCGGGCTGCGACCCGCACCGTGGCGTCGCGCTTGGCCCGGACGGCGCGGGCCGGGTCCTCGTCCATGCCGACGACCTGGCTGGCGGCGACGAGCCGGAACCGGCCGGCCGCTCCGCGGGCGTCGAGCAGCCGCTCGGCGACCTCGACCGGTCCGACGAGGACGACCTCGATGTCGGGGGTGGACTGTGCGACGAGCAGCGCACCGTCGACGACGGATTCGGGGGCGTGGTCGCCGCCGAGCAGGTCGAGCGCGATGCGCGTCACCACAGAACCGGGGTACGACGGGCTAGACCGCGAGGACGACGCGCCTGTCGTAGCGGCCGCACTCCGGGCACACCGTGTGCGGCAGGCAGACGTGGCCGCGGTCGCAGGTGGTGAGGGTCGGCGCGGTGGTCTTCCACTGCGCACGGCGCGAGCGGGTGTTGCTGCGCGACATCTTGCGCTTCGGGACGGCCATGGCTGCTACTCCTGGATCTCGGTGGTGCCGGTCTGGGGTGGAGCCGTCGTGCTGTCGAGCATGCCTTGCAGCGCTGCCCACCGGGGGTCCGGGGCGCCGTGCGCGTGGTCCGCCGGCAGGTCGTCGAGCCGCTCGCCGCATTCGACGCACAGCCCGCCGCAGTCCTGCCGGCACAGCGGCGTGAGCGGAAGTGCGAGCACCACCGCGTCACGCAGCACGGGCTCGAGGTCGAGCAGGTCGCCCTCCATCCGTGCGATCTCGTCCTCGTCGGCA
>JBBSUR010000280.1:0-2410 GCA_038234255.1 Mycobacteriales bacterium
CAAGGGCACCGACGCGCTGGTGTCCGCCGTCACCGCTGCCCGGCTCGCCGCGCAGGAAGAGGGCGTCGAGGACCTGGTGGCCTTCGCCACGTCCGCCGTACGGGACGCCACCGACTCGGCCGAGGTGCTGTCGGCGGTGCGAGAGCGGGCCGGGGTGGACCTGCTCGTGCTGCCCGGCAAGGACGAGGCCCGGCTGACCTTCCTGGCCGTACGCCGGTGGTTCGGCTGGAGCGCGGGGCGGCTGTTGTGCCTCGATATCGGCGGTGGTTCGCTGGAGCTGGCGGCCGGCCTGCACGAGGAGCCCGAGGTGGCGCTCTCGCTCCCCTTGGGTGCCGGGCGACTGACCCGGGAGCAGCTCTCGGGCGACCCCCCGTCAGCCGCGCAGCGGGAGGCGGCGCAGGCGTACGCCCGGAAGGAGATCGAGGCGGTCGCGCCGACGCTGCTGGCCGGCGGTCCGGTGGACCGGGGGGTGGCCACGTCCAAGACGTTCCGGTCCCTGGCCCGGCTGGACGGCGCCGCGGCGTATGCGCAGGGGCCGCGGGTGCCGCGACGACTGCGTCGCAGCGGGCTCGAGCGGATCACCCGCGAGCTGGCGTCGCTGACCGTGGAGCAGCGCGCCGAGCTGCCCGGTGTGTCGCCGAGCCGGGCCGAGCAGATGCTGGCCGGCGCACTGGTCGCCCAGGCGGCGCTGGACGTGTTGGACCTCGACGAGGTGTCGGTGTGTCCCTGGGCGCTGCGGGAGGGGGTGATCCTGCGCCGCCTCGACTGGCTCGCCGGCAGCTGACGCGCGGCGCCTAATCTGAGTCGACCATGACCTCGCCACCTGCCCCCGTGCCGCGGTCTGCCGCGGTGCCTGAGGCGGCTGCCCGGGTGGCCCTTGCGACGGCGAGCGTCTACCCCGAGTCGACGGCCACGGCGTTCGAGACGGCGGCCCGGCTCGGCTACGACGGCGTCGAGGTGATGGTGTGGACCGACCCGGTCAGTCAGGACGTGACCGCGCTGCGGCGCCTGTCGGACTACCACTCGGTCCCCATCCTCGCGCTGCATGCGCCCTGCCTGGTCATCACCCAGCGGGTGTGGGGCACCGACCCGTGGGTCAAGTTGGTCCGCGCCAAAGAGGCCGCCGAGCAGTGCGGCGCGCAGACCGTCGTGGTGCATCCGCCGTTTCGCTGGCAGCGGGAGTACGCCCGACAGTTCGTGGGAGGCATCCAACAGATGGGTTCCGAGACCGAGGTGAAGTTCGCGGTCGAGAACATGTTCCCCTTGCGCGCCCGCGGCCGGGAGGTCACTCCGTATGCCCCCGACTGGGACCCGACGACCGAGGATTTTCCGCACTTCACCTTGGACCTGTCGCACACCTCCGTCTCCAAATCCGACGCGCTGGCCATGGCGGACGCGATGGGCGAACGGCTGTCGCACGTGCACATCGCCGACGGGCTCGGCACCGCGCGCGACGAGCACCTGGTGCCGGGGCGGGGGAACCAGCCGTGCGCGGAGTTGCTGGAAGGTCTCGCGGCGACCGGATTCGACGGACTGGTCGTCGTGGAGGTGAACACCCGCAAGGCGGCCGACCGCGCCGAGCGGGAGGCGGACCTGGCCGAGGCGCTCGCGTTCACCCGGTTCAACCTGGCGGCTCCGCTGCGGCAGCCGTGAGTTTGCCGCTGCGGATCGCGCTGTCGCTGCTGAGTCGTCCGGCGCAGCACCGGTTCGGAGCGGATCCGTCGCAGGTCGCCGACCTGCACCTGCCGAGGGGTACGGGGCCGCACCCGGTCGCGGTGCTGCTGCACGGCGGCCACTGGAGCACCGGGTTCGGCAAGCTCGTCTGTCGCCCGCTGGCCCGCGACCTGGCGAAGCGGGGGTGGGCGGCGTGGAACCTGGAGTACCGCCGGCTCGGCTCCGGCCGGGGCGGTGGCGGTGGCTGGCCGGCGACGTTCCAGGACGTCGCGGACGGCATCGACGCACTCGCCGCGGTGCCGGACCTGGACCTGACCAGGGTCGTGCTGATCGGGCACTCGGCGGGCGGGCAACTGGCGCTGTGGGCGGCGTCCAGGCCGGTGTTGCCGGCGGGTGCAATCGGGGCGCCGCCGGCGGTCGTGGCGTCGCGGGTGATCGGCTTGGCCCCCGTGACCGACCTCGCCCGGTCCGGCGGATCCGCGCAGCGACTCGTGGGCGCGACGACCCGGGACGCTCCCGACCGGTGGGCCCAGGCGGATCCGATCCGTGCCGGCGCGCCGAAGGTGCCGGTCCTGGTAGTCCATCCGGCCGCCGATGCGACGGTGCCGGTGGAGCGGTCCCGGGTCTATGCCGCGGCGACGGGGGCGAGCCTGGTCGAGACCCCGGGCGAGCACCGGGACCCGCTCGACCCGACCAGCCCGGCCTGGGCCGCCGCGGTTCGTTGGCTCGGCGCCGC
>JBBSUR010000281.1:0-2401 GCA_038234255.1 Mycobacteriales bacterium
GCCGCGCGGCTACGACGCCTACACGCTGTCCTCCGATGTGGCTGGCATGGTGCGCGCACTGGGCGCCCGCGACGCCTTCCTGGTCGGGCAGGACTGGGGCGGGGTGCTTGCCTGGACGGTCGCCACGCTGCATGCCCGGGTGGTGCGCCAGCTCGCCGTTCTGTCGATGCCGCATCCGCTGCGGCTGCGCCAGGCACTTGTCGCTGACCGCCACCAGCGCCGCGCCTCCGCCTACATCGGCTACTTCCAGATCCCCAAGGCGCCCGAGGCCCGCCTGCGCAAGAACGACGGGGCCTACGTCGGGGAGTTGATGCGCCGGTGGGGCGGGCCGGGGTTCCCCGACGCCGAGACCGAGGCTCGGTGCCGGGAAGCGATGCAGGTGCCGGGCGCTGCCCACTGCGCGCTGGAGTGGTACCGCTGGGCGGTGCGGTCCCGGACGCGGCCCAGTGGGCTGCGGTTCCTGACGCTGCTCGAGCAGGGGGTCGCCGTGCCCACGTTGCAGCTCCACGGCGCCCTCGACTCGTGCCTGCTGCCCGGCACCGCCCGCGGCTCTGGCGCATGGGTGAACGCCCCTTACGCGCTGCAGGTCCTTCCGGGGGTCGGGCACTATCCCCACCAGGAGGCGCCGGAGGTCGTCACCGCGGCCCTGCTCGAGCACGCCCGGTCGGCCGCAGCCCCGTGACGCGGCCGGTGCGCGGTCGGGACGCGGCCGGCCGGCCCGTCCCAGCCGGCTCCGCCGAAGCGGTCGAGCCGGTGCCGGAGCACGCCCTGCCGCCGGCCGAGGCTTTGGCCCTGGCCCGCGACCTGCTGGCCCGGGATCGGCCCTTCTTCGCCCACGACGTGCTCGAGGCGCGGTGGAAGATGGCTCCGGAGTCCGAGCGCGACCTGTGGCAGGGGCTCGCCCAGGTCTGCGTCGGCCTGACCCACCTGCAGCGCGGCAATGCGCGGGGCGGCTCGCGCCTGTTGCGCCGCGGAGCCGGACGCCTTACCGGCTACACCGGACCGGCGTACGGGGTGGACCCCGGCCGGGTCGCCGCCCAGGCCGAGCGCCGGGCGCAGGACGTGGACGCCGGACGCGCCGGTGCGCCGATCGACTGGTGAAGCCTGGCGGCTCAGTCGCAGGTCTGCGTGCTGACCCGGTCGGTCGCCCGAGCGCCCGTTGCGGCCGACGAGGCGACCTCCTCGGCCGTCAGGGCATACCCGACAGACGGGTCGTCCGCGGCGGCGGCGAAGATCACTCCCAGCACCGCTCCGGACGGGTCCATCAGCGGGCCGCCGGAGTTGCCCGGCCGGACGAGTCCCTTGAGCGAGTAGATCTTGCGGAGCACGATGTCGCGCTTGTAGATGTCGGGACCGCGGGCGGGCTGGCTCTCCATGATGCGGGCCGAGTCCGCGCGAAAGGGCCCGTCCTGCGGATAGCCGACGACGATGGCGTCGTCACCGGACTTGGCCTTGTCCTCGACGAAGGACAGGGCCGGCCGCTCCAACCCGGCCACCGCGAGCACCGCGACGTCGCGACCCGGGTCGAACAGCACGACCCGGGCGGGCATCTTGCGCTGTCCCACCTCGACCAGCGGCTCCTTCACCCCCGCGACGACGTGGGCGTTGGTCATGATCCGGCCCGGCGCGTAGACGAAGCCGGTCCCTTCGATGCGCTTGTCACACGACTCGGCCACGCCGGTGATCTTCAGGACACTGGGCCGGACCTCCTGGACGACGGCACTGTCGGCCAGGGCCAGATCCGGCGGGTCGACGTTCTCTCCCGGCGCCCGGCGCAGGTCCTCGAAGACCTCCGGGAAGCCGTTCTCGTCGATGAGGGCGCGGAAGGAGTTGAAGAAGCGGCGGCCGCTGGGCGGGATGACCTCGTCGACAGCGCCGATGACGGCAGACTCGCGCACCTGAGCGGCGAGCGCCGGGTACGGCGAGGAGGCCACGGCCCGCCCGATCAGCCAGGCGACGAGCAGCAGCCCGAACACGCTGATGACGGCCCCGCCAGCGGCGTCGAGGATGCGCACCCGGTCACACACGAGCCGCCGGCGCAGCGAACCGCCGACCAGGGTGGCCAACAGTTGCCCGATGCTCGCGGCGAGCACGACGACGCCGAGTCCGACCAGCGCGCGCGGCAGGTTCTCCAGATACTGGGTCTGAGCCAGTCGGGGGGCCACCTTGGCGCCGATCACCCCGCCGCCGAGGAAGCCGACGAAGGACAGCAGACCTACGACGAACCCCTGCCGATAGCCCGAGATCGCAAAGAGCAGGGCCGCAACGACGAGCACGAGGTCGAGCAGGTCACCGGACATCTGCGCAAGGTAACGTCCCTCGGCCGATCAGGTGACGACCACCTTGCCGTCCATGCCGCTGTGGAACGTGCAGACGAAGGTGTAGGTCCCCGGCTCGGTGA
>JBBSUR010000282.1:0-2387 GCA_038234255.1 Mycobacteriales bacterium
GACAGTGCAGCCGACGACAGCGCCGTCGACACCCGCGCATCGGCCGACCCCGGTTCCGGCCCGGACACCGGCTTCGACAGCGACGACGACGAGGACGGCGACCGGCCGCGTCGCCGTCGCCGTGGGCGGCGGGGTCGTGGTCCGCGTCGCCCCGAGGACGAGGGCGACGAGGCTTCCGCGGCGGACGAGGAGGCGTCCGGGGAGACCGGACGCGCACAGGCGCCGCCTGAGGGGGCGCCGCCCGCGGAGACCGACGACGACGAGGACAGCCCGACCGGCACCCGCCGCCGTCGCCGCCGCCGTCGTAGCGGCGGTTCCGGCGAGGACGGCGCCGCCGCCGAGGACCCGCCCTCCCCCCCGGCAGCCCGAGAACCACGGGCTCCGCGCAACCGCGGCGGCAGCGGGGCCACCACGGCCGACGACGACGGCGTCCGCGGCATCACCGGTTCGACCCGCATGGCCGCCAAGCGGGTCCGCCGGCAGGAGGGCCGCGACTCCGGGCGCAAGCGCACGCCGATCCTGTCCGAGGCCGAGTTCCTGTCCCGCCGCGAGGCGGTCGACCGCACGATGATCGTGCGCCAGCGCGGCGACCGTACCCAGATTGCCGTGCTCGAGGACGGCGTGCTGGTCGAGCACTACGTGACCAGGGCCAGCGCGCAGTCGTACGCCGGGAACGTCTATCTCGGCCGGGTGCAGAACGTCCTGCCGTCGATGGAGGCCGCTTTCGTCGACATCGGCAAGAGCCGCAATGCGGTGCTGTACGCCGGTGAGGTCAACTACGACGCGTCCGTCGGGGGGCGCTCGCGCAGCATCGAGTCGGTGCTCAAGTCCGGCCAGGAGGTCCTGGTCCAGGTCAGCAAGGACCCGATCGGCGCCAAGGGTTCGCGGCTGACCGGCCAGGTCAGCCTGCCGGGCCGCTACCTGGTCTACGTGCCCGAGGGGTCGATGACCGGCATCAGCCGCAAGCTCCCCGAGGCCGAGCGCGCCCGGCTCAAGGCGATCCTGAAGCAGATCGTGCCCGACGAGGCCGGCGTCATCATCCGTACCGCCGCCGAAGGCGCCTCGGAGCAGGAGATCGCCGCGGACGTACGCCGCCTCCAGGCCCAGTGGGAGGTCATCCAGAGCAAGGCCGCCAAGGGCGGCGCACCGGTGCTGCTGCACGCCGAGCCCGACCTGGTGATCCGGGTCGTGCGGGACGTGTTCAACGAGGACTTCACCTCGCTGGTCGTCTCGGGTGACAGCGAGTGGCACACCATCAAGGAGTACGTCGACTTCGTCGCTCCGGACCTCGCGCCACGATTGAGTCGGCACACCTCGGAGCGGGACGTGTTCGCCGAGCACCGCGTCGACGAGCAGCTGCTCAAGGCGCTGGACCGCAAGGTCTACCTGCCGTCGGGCGGGTCGCTGGTCATCGACCGGACCGAGGCGATGGTCGTCGTCGACGTCAACACCGGCAAGTACGTCGGCAAGGGCGGCAACCTTGAGGAGACCGTCACCCGCAACAACCTCGAGGCGGCGGAGGAGATCGCCCGGCAGCTGCGGCTGCGCGACCTCGGCGGGATCATTGTGGTCGACTTCATCGACATGGTGCTGGAGAGCAACCGCGACTTGGTCGTGCGCCGGCTCGTGGAGTGCCTGGGCCGCGACCGGACCAAGCACCAGGTGGCCGAGGTCACCTCGCTGGGGCTGGTGCAGATGACCCGCAAGCGGGTGGGTCAGGGACTGCTCGAGTCGTTCAGCGAGCCGTGCGAGGCGTGCAGCGGCCGCGGCGTGCACGTCTACAGCGAACCGGTCGACGAACGCCACGCCGGTGGCGGGGCCGGCGGTGGCGGCGGAAGTGGTGGTGATCGCCCGAAGGTGCGCCAGAGCCGCCCGCTCCCGCCGGACGCTCCCAAGCCCGGTGCCGCGATCTCGGCTGCCGCCGTTGCCGTCGCGGACCCTGCCGAGCCGGCGGTGGACGCCGACGCTGCACCGACCCCCAAGCGGCGTCGACGCGGCGGCCGGAGTACGGGCGCAGCGACCGTGCCGGCCAGTGAGGAGCTCGCCGAGCTGCTCTCGGCCACCGCTGACGCGGAGGTAGTCTCCGTGGCCGCCGCCGACCCTTCGAGCCCCGAGGAAGTCATGACGAACGACGCGCTCCCCGACGATGTAGTGGCTGACGCGGTCCTGGACGAGCCCGCCCTGGACGAGCCCGCCCTGGACGAGCCCGCCCTGGACGAGCCCGCCCTGGACGAGCCCGCTCCGGACCGGGCGCTGGACGCGGGTGTCCTGCCCGACGACGTGCGGCCGGCGCAGCCCCCGCCCGGCTGGGCGCCGCCCCCGGCCTGGAGCGCGTTCTCGGCCGACAACCCGCTGGGTGGGATCATCGCGCCGGTCGAGCCGCAGCC
>JBBSUR010000283.1:0-2372 GCA_038234255.1 Mycobacteriales bacterium
CCCTGATCACCTCGCCCCCTCGGGGCCCGCCCCTGATCAACTGGCGTCTTTTCGGCGGATTCGGCCTCCCCAGTCGCCACTTGATCAGGGAGGGGCGTGGGCGGGGCGGGCAACTCGCCACATGATCAGGGAAGCACACTCCCGGGCGCCGAATGATCAGGGAGGGGCCGGTCCTGATCGGTGGGGCTCCCCTGCTGCTCCCGCAGGTGAGAGGGGTCCGCTTTGCGTGAACTGGCGGCCGAGGACGGACGCTGCTCGGGGCGCTCTGGTCCGGCGGTGCACCGGCTCATGGACGCGACCGCTGCGCGTGTCGCGGTCCGGTGGGCAACCGACACGCGTGGGTGTTGCCACAGAGCGCAACATCGGCCGAATATTGGCCTCTGTGGCAACACGGCCCGGTCACCGATGCCGACCCCGTGCCGACACGCCGCACCCGACAGCCCAGAACCACAGCGGCGGGCGCCCAACCGGCCCGCCAGCGCAGACCCGGTCTCGGTTGCCCCCCGCCGGCGCCTCACTCGGGCAGACGCTGGCGGACCTTGCACATTCTAGTGTTGGTGCATGTTGTCGCACCGGGTGCACCTGCTGCTCGACGACGAGCGGTACGAGCGGATCGCCTCGGCCGCCCGGGCGCGCAAGGTCTCGGCGGCGACGGTGATCCGGGAAGCCATCGACCGCGAGCTGCCGCCCGACGCCGAGCGCCGGCGCCGGGCCGTCGACGACCTGCTTGCTGCCGAGCCGATGGACGTCCCGGACGACCCGGCGGACCTCAAAGCCGAGATCGCCGAGATGCACGGCCCCGGGTGCCGTGATCATCTTCGACACCACGGTGTTGTCCTATGCCGTCGGCGCCGATCACCCGTTGCGAGCGCCCTGCGTTGGGCTCCTTCAGGCCCTCGGAGCCGACCAAATCGTCGCGACAACTACACCGAATTATTCGGGAGTTTGCGTACATCCGCAGCCGGATACGGCCGCGCTCAGACGCGGTCGCCCGCGCCCGTCCCTACCAGGTAGCGCTGGCGCCACTGACCGTCACGACGGCCGACCACCTTGCCGCCGGCCTGGACCTGTTCGCCCGACAGGACCAACTCGGGCCCTTCGACGCGGTGCTCGCGGCCGTAGCCCTCGACCTTGACGCCGAGCTCGTCTCCGCCGGTACCGCCTTCGCCGACGTCGAGGGACTGCGGCACGTGGTTCCCGATCAAGCGCGGGTCGACCGGCTCCTCGGGGCCTGAGGGCGGATGCCCGAAGATGCTCTCGGCCAAGCCGGCCAATGGTGCTTTGTCGTGCGGATTCGGCCTCCCGCATCGCCGCTTGATCGGGGAGACTCGGCTGGGGCGCCATCGCCGCCTACGGTGGGCCCGGTGCCTGGAAGCTCCTGACGAAGTCGGCCAGGTAAGGGTCCGGCCGCTCGTTGGGACAGGCGTCGTAGAAGGCTCGGACGACGGCCTCGGCGTCCGCGAACTCGGTGTGCGGCCAGAGCGCCCGGGCGTCGGCGTAGTCCTGCGGGCCGCGGGCGGCGTTGAGCTTCATCAAGAACATGACGTCATAGCCCGGGGTGTACACGGCCAACGCGGGATGATCGAGCACGAGCAGGCAGTTCGGTATCTGCAATCCCGCAGTCCGCCAAGGCCGCGCCCGGTCGTTGAGCCATTGCTCCGGCCAGCCGCGTTGCATGGCGACTCGGCGAACGGCCGCAAGCAGCCGGTCATCGAGTTGACTGACGGAGTCGACGTCGGCGGTGCTGTCCCGCAGACCGTGCAGCGCCATGAACGAGCCGCCCACGACAATGATCGAGGCCTGTGCTCCGCCGTCCTGGTGGAGCTGGTCGGCGACGTCTCGCAGACCTGCCTCGATGTCGGCCCGGTGGAGGGGTCCGCTCACCGCTCGTGCCAGAGGCCGTCGGCGGCAATCCAGATGTTGCGGTTTCGGAGCGGCGAGGGAGCCCGGCGGCGGGCTCGGTCGATCATGCGGCGGGTGCCGGGTGCATGCCAAGGCTGAGCGAGCGGACCGCACTCCTGTGTCCATCGTGGTCGGACGACGTTCGCACGCTCGGCGAGCTCCTCGGCCAGGCCGGCGAGCAGCGCATTCAGGCGCGGTTCGCTGCTGCGCGGCGCTGTCGCGATCGCGCCAGAGACCAACTCCGGTCGCTGGTCGAGCTCGTCCAGCAGGCGGCGGACAGCAGTCCAGTCCAGGGAGTCGCCGGTTCCGGTGAGCTCCAGGTGCCTTGCCAGGGCCGACAGAGTCGGCAGCTCCGGGACGGTGACATCCAGGCGCAGTCGGCGGCCGGCCGCCTCGGTCAGTCGCTGCAACATCCTGACAGTCGGCTCCATCTGGGCGGCCTCGATCCGGGACACCGTCGAGGTGGGCAC
>JBBSUR010000284.1:0-2365 GCA_038234255.1 Mycobacteriales bacterium
GCCGACCCCAATGCCGCGCTCACCCCGCTCGGGGGCAACCCGCTCTGGCAGCTCGGCCTGCTCGAGATGTGGCTGCAGGGCCGGGGCCTGTGACGGACCGACCAGGGACCGACCGACCAGGTAGCCCCGACCAGCCGGCCTTCAGCACCCGCTGGCACCGGCTGTCCGCCGACCTGCCACCGGGCATCGAGCCCGACGTGGTGCTCGACTGCGGGTGGGGCCGCATCGTGTTCGGGCAGACGTTCACCTCGCCGGACCGGCTGCGGGCGGCGCTGCGCGGCGAGGAGAGCGGCCGGCGCGACATCTGCGTCTACCCGCGCGAGCCGCACGTGCTCGTCGCGCAGTCGCCGACCGAGCTGTTCCTGGACCCCTCGCACACCTATCGACTGGACCTGCGGAGGTACGTCCCCGGAGACAGGTCCAGTGCGGCGACGATCCGCCCGCTCCAGGGGCCGGCCGAGGCGGTCGCGGTCAACGCCGTCTACGCCGGCGCCGCGATGCTCCAGGCGCCGCCGGACCTGCTGGCGATGAACGCCCGGAATCGCGTCTTCACCTACCTGGTCGCCGTCGAGCCCGGCACCGGACGCATCCTCGGGACCGTCACCGGCGTGGACCACACCCTTGCCTTCGGCGACCCGGAGGGCGGCACCAGCCTGTGGTGCCTGGCCGTCGACCCGCAGAGCCGGCTCGCCGGGGTCGGTGAGCACCTCACCCGCGCGCTGGCCGAGCACTACGCCGAGCGCGGCCGGGCCTATGTCGACCTGTCGGTGCTGCACGACAACCGCAAGGCGATCAGCCTGTACGAACGGGTCGGCTTCGTCCGGGCCCCGGTGCTGTCGCTCAAGCGCAAGAACACCATCAACGAGTCGCTGTTCGTCCGTCCGCCGTCCGCGGACTACCAGCGGCTCAGCCCCTACGCGCGGATCGTCGCCGACGAGGCGCGCCGCCGCGGGATCGCGGTCGAGGTGCTCGACGCCGCATGGGGCGAGCTGCGGCTGTCCCATGCCGGCCGCGCCATCGTCACCCGGGAGTCGTTGTCGGAGCTGACGACCGCGGTGGCGATGTCGCGCTGCGACGACAAGCGGGTCACTCACCGGATCTTCGCGCGCGCCGGCCTGCGGGTGCCGAACGGGCGCCCCGCCACGGGGGATGCGGCCGACGAGGCCTTCCTCGCCGAGGTGGGCGAACTGGTGGTCAAGCCCGCGCGCGGCGAGCAGGGCGCCGGCATCACCGTCGGCGTCACCGACCCGGGGGCCCTGCGGGACGCCGTCACGCTGGCCCGCCGGCACTGCCCCGACGTCCTGCTGGAGGAGCTGGTCGCCGGGAAAGACCTGCGGGTGCTGGTGATCGGCCACCGGGTGGTCGCCGCCGCCGTCCGTCGCCCGGCCTCGGTGATCGGCGACGGGCGTACGCCGATCGAGCAGCTCATCGCCGCGCAGAGCCGCCGGCGCGCGGCCGCAACGGGAGGCGAGTCACGCATTCCGAACGACGAGGGGACTGTGGCGACGGTGCGCGCGCACGGCTATCAGTTGACGGACGTCCTGCCGGCCGGGCAGGAACTGGAGGTGCGGCGTACGGCGAACCTGCACACCGGTGGCACGATCCACGACGTGACCTCCTGTCTGCACCCTGACCTCGCGCGGGCCGCCGTCCTCGCCAGCCGCGCCCTGGACATCCCGGTGACCGGCCTGGACTTCCTCGTCCCGGATGTGGCGGGCGCCGCGTACGTCCTGATCGAGGCCAACGAACGCCCCGGGCTGGCCAACCACGAGCCGCAGCCGACGGCGCAGCGCTTCGTGGACCTGCTGTTCCCCGAAACGACAGCGCAGCCGTCCACCGGTCCGACCGCGTGAGCCGCACGGGACACACAACCCCGCGCAAGCTCGCGATCGACATGACCTACGTCGAGCAGGTGCTGATCCACCTGCTGCGCACCCCGAGCCCGACCGGACGCACCGACCAGGTGGTGCAGTACGTCGGCGAGCAACTGCTCGAGCTCGGGCTCGAGCTGTCGGTGACCCGCCGCGGCCTGCTCAACGCCACACTGCAGGGCGGCCGGCCGGGGCCGGACCGGGCCGTCGTCGTGCACGCCGACACGCTCGGCGCGATGGTGACCAAACTCAAGGGCAACGGCCGACTCGAGGTGACCCCGCTCGGCACGCACAGCGCGCGGTTCGCCGAGGGGGCGCACGTGACCGTGTTCACCGACTGCCATGAGATCAGCTACACCGGAACGGTGCTGCCGCTCAAGAGCAGCGGCCATCAGTACGGCGACGAGGTCGACACCCAGGGCATCGGCTGGCCACTGGTCGAGGTACGCATCGACGAGCCGGTGTTCGACCGGCCCGCTCTGCAGGCGCTCGGA
>JBBSUR010000285.1:0-2365 GCA_038234255.1 Mycobacteriales bacterium
CACCCGACCGGAGCTGACCGCCGTGTCCAGCGCCGCCATCGCCTCTTCCCACGGGGTGGCCGGGTCCCAGTCGTGCAGTTGCCACAAGTCGATGTAGTCCAGGCCCAGCCGGCCGAGCGAGGCGTCCAGCGCGGACAGCAGGTGGCCGCGCGAGGTGCCGCGACCCATCGGGCCGGGACCGGTCGCGCCGCAGGCCTTGGTCGCCACCAGCACCTCCTCCCGCGGCACCACGTCGGCGAGTAGCCGGCCGAGGACCCGCTCGCTGTCGCCACCGGCGTAGACGTCGGCGGTGTCGACCAGCGTGCCGCCCGCCTCGCGGAAGGCCAGCAGCTGCGTGGCGGCGTCGTCCTCGTCGGTGTCGCGCCCCCACGTCATCGTGCCCAGGGCCAGCCGGGACACGACGAGGCCGCTGGAGCCCAGATGGCGCTGCTTCACCCTCACTCCTTCGGTTGGCGGCGAGGCTAGTGGTTCGCCCCGATCGCTACCCTGCCGGCACACCGGACCGTCCCCACCCGAGGAGCGCGCGATGAAGCTCGGCCTGAACCTTGGCTACTGGGGCAGCGGCAACGACGCCGACAACCTCGCGCTCGCCCAGCACGCCGACGACCTCGGTTACGCCGTCGCCTGGGTCGCCGAGGCCTACGGCTCGGACGCCCCCACGGTGCTCGCCTGGGTCGCCGCGCAGACCCGGTCCATCGACATCGGCTCGGCCATCTTCCAGATCCCGGGGCGTACGCCGGCCAACTGCGCCATGACCGCCGCCACTCTGGACACCCTGTCCGGAGGGCGGTTTCGGCTCGGGCTCGGGGTCAGCGGGCCCCAGGTGAGCGAGGGCTGGCACGGCGTGCGCTTCGACAAGCCGCTGGGCCGCACCCGGGAGTACAGCGACATCGTGAAGCTGGCGTTGCGGCGCGAGAAGGTGCGCTACTCCGGCCAGCACTACACGCTGCCCCTGCCGGACGGCCCCGGCAAGGCGCTGCAGCTGACCGTGCACCCGGTGCGCGAAACGATCCCGATGTACCTCGCGGCGGTCGGCCCGAAGAACCTCGAGCTCGCCGGCGAGCTGTTCGACGGCTGGCTGGCGATCTTCTACTCGGCCGACTACGCCGCCGAGTCGCTCGCCGCGATCGGGACCGGCCGGGCCAAGGTGGGCAGGACGATGGCCGGCTTCGACGTCGTCCCGACCATGCCGATCGTGGTCGGCGCCGACCCCCGGGCCTGCGCCGACCCGGTCCGCGGTTACGCCGCGCTCTACGTCGGCGGGATGGGCAGCCGGGAGCAGAACTTCTACAACTCCCTCGCGGTCCGGATGGGCTTCGAGCAGGCCGCGGCGCAGGTCCAGGACCGCTACCTCGAGCGGGAGTACGCCGCGGCCGCCGCGGCCGTGCCGTACGAGTTCCTCGACGCCACCTCGCTGCTCGGCAGCCGGGAACGGATCGCCGAACGCATGCAGGTCCTCGCCGCCAGCGGGGTGAGCACGCTGACGCTCAGCCTGGCCGGCTCGGGTTCGCTCGAGCAGAGCAAGGCCACCCTGCGCACCGCTCTGGAGTCGCTCGAGCTCGCAGGCGTGGGGGACTGAGCCGGCCGCGCCGCACCCGCCGTCGGCGTGGCCCGGCAGCGATGGCCCGGCAGCGAAGCCCCGGCAGGCCCCTGGCCGGTCCGGCGCTCTACCGTCTGGGGCAGGCCGCCGGAGTCGCCGCGCGGCTCGTACGCAAGGGAGCTCAGTGAGCCTCGGCCTCGTCGACGCCGTGGTGCTGGGGATCGTTGAGGGGCTGACGGAGTTCCTCCCGGTGTCGAGCACCGGGCACCTCACGATCACCGAGGGGCTGCTCGGGCTCGAGGTCGACGACCCGTCGGTGACGGCGTTCACCGCCGTCATCCAGAGCGGTGCGATCCTCGCGGTGCTGATCTTCTTCGCCAAGGACATCGCCCGGCTCGCCCGCGGCTTCCTGGGCGGGTTGCGCTCGGCGAGCGGGCGGCAGACGGACGACTGGCGCGTCGCCCTGGCGGTCCTCGTCGGCTCGCTGCCGATCGGCATCGTCGGCCTGGTCTTCCGCGACGTCATCAAGGGCCCCGTTTTGCGCTCGCTGGTGACCGTCGGCATCGCGCTCATCCTGTGGAGCGCGGTCATGGTCTACGCCGAGCGGCACGCGACGCAGCGCCGGCCGGAGGCGGAGGTGACGGTCCGGGACGGCCTGCTCATCGGGCTGGCGCAGTGCGTCGCGCTCATCCCCGGCGTCTCCCGGTCCGGCGCCACGATCTCGGCCGGACTGCTGCTCGGACTCGACCGCGTGGCCTCGACCCGGCTGGCGTTCTTCCTCGGCATCCCTGCACTGGTGGCGGCCGGTGCCCTCGAGCTGCCCTC
>JBBSUR010000286.1:0-2354 GCA_038234255.1 Mycobacteriales bacterium
CCGATCGTGGCCCCGAGTGCGAGGGCCCGCTGCCGGTGCTGCTCGGTCTCGATGCCTTCGGCGAGCACGAGGGCGCCGGTTCGCTCCGCCTGCGCCGACACCGCGCTCACGACAGCCGAGCTCGATGGCGACGGCAGGTCCTGCACCAAGGCCATGTCGAGTTTGATGACGTCCGGGTGTACGAACGGCATGAGGGCAAGCGATCCCGGTTCGGCGCCGACGTCGTCGAGGGCGACCCCCCAACCCACCTGCCGGGCCCGCGCCACCGCCTCGAGCAACGACTTCGGGTCGCGAGTGAGCGAGCGCTCCGTCATCTCGCTGATCACCCGCAGCGAGCGCTCCGCCGTACCGACGAGGGGGGTGAGGTCGTCGGGGCACGGCGTCCCCAGGGCGTCCGGCTCGGTGTTCACAAAGAGGGACAGGCCAGGGGCCAGCCGCGCCCGCAGCGCGCCCGCGTAGGCAGCGGCACGGCAGACCCAGTCCAGTTCGGCTACGCGACCTGCCTCACGGGCAGCAGCGAACAGCAGGTCCGGGCGCTCCCAAGGTGTTCCCATCGGACCGCGGGCGAGCGCCTCGAAGCCGAGTATGTCGCCCGTCACCAGGTCCGCCAGAGGTTGGTAGACCGCTCGGACCAGACGTGCGTCCAGCAGCTCGTCGAACGACATCGGCACAGTCTCGTGTCGACCGGTTCGGCCCGCCCCTGAAGCCCTGTGTGCTGCAGCAGCTAGCGCTAGCGCTAGCTGACCCGGTCGCTCAGCCGGGTGGTCTACGCTGACCGGATGGATCGACCTCGCAGCGGCAGTGGGAGCAGCGCCGTCTGGCGCCTATGCCTGCTCGGCGTCACGCTGCTCGCGGTGAACGACGCGCACTGTCGACCGGGCGAGCTGTAGCACTGCGGCCACTCCGGCCCCTCGCTCGGTCCCGTCCCTCCTGCACGAGAGCACCTGCGCCATGTCGCTGACCAACTACTGCCAGGCCGTCGCCGACGGCACCATCAGCTCGACCGGATTGCGCGGCTGGCTGCGCCGCGCAGTGTGCGTCATGGTCCGGGCTCACACCGCTGGGGTCCCCTTCTGACCCCGGCTCAGGTCAGGCCCGGCACGGCGCGTACGACGACGTAGCCGGCGACAAGGACGAGCAGGACGGCGAACGCGCGGGTCAGGACGGCCGACGGCAGCCGGTCGGCGACCCGCTTGCCGAGCAGCGAACCCGCCACGGCTGCCGTGGTGAACGGCACGATGACCTCCCACGCAAAGCTGCCGCCCACCGAGCGCGCCGCCAAGGCGACGCCGGAGTTCAGCGCGATGACCAACAGCGACGTGCCGACGGCGGCGGGCAGCGCGAGCCCCAGGCCGAGGACGAGTACCGGTACGATCACGAAACCGCCTCCCACACCGAGGAATCCGGTCAGGAAGCCGATGACCAGACCGGCGCTGACAAGCCGCCAGGAGAGCAGTCGTCCGGGCCGTCGCAGATCCGGCCGTGCGGCCGGCGCCGACGGCTCCGGCCGGTCCGGCGGCTCGTCGCCGGGTTGCGTACGCAACAGCATCCCGGCAGCAGCGAGCAGCATCACCGCGGCGAAGGCCAGCAGCAGCACGTTCTCCTCGACCGAGCGGTTGAGGTAGCTGCCGAGCACCGACGCTGGGATGCCTGCGGCGGCGAGCGTCAGCCCGGTCCGCCAACGCGTGTGTCCGCTGCGGGCATAGCTGATCGCGGCCGCCGCGGCCGTGACCCCCACGATGACCAGGCTCGCCGTCGTCGCCTCCTGGGCGCCCAGCCCTAGGGCGAACACCAGCACCGGCACGCTGAGGACCGAGCCACCGCCCCCGAGGGCGCCGATCACAACGCCGATGGCCAGCCCGAGTCCCACTGCGGCGAGGAGCATCAGCGCGGCCCGCTCACTGCTCGACTCCGGGCGACCCGCCTAATGTACGACAACCCTGGTGAACGACAATGGAGCGCCCCGACGACCCGCGGAGGCAGCATGCGCGTCGACATCATCGAGACCGCTGACCTCGGCGACCGAAGCTATGTCGTCAGTGACGGCCGCTGCGCCCTGGTCATCGACCCGCAGCGCGATCTCGACCGGGTGGAGGCCGTGCTCACCGAGCTCGGCGTCCCGCTGACGCTGGTGCTCGAGACGCACCTGCACAACGACTACGTGACCGGCGGGCTGGCTCTGGCGCGGCGCACCGGTGCGACGTACGTGGTGGCCGGCCGGGACGAGGTCGCGTTCGAACGCCGGTCGGTGTCCGACGGTGACGAGCTATCGGCGGGCGGCCTGACCGTGCGGGTGGTCGAGACACCCGGACACACCGACACCCATCTGTCCTACGTCATCACCGATGGCGCCG
>JBBSUR010000287.1:0-2352 GCA_038234255.1 Mycobacteriales bacterium
CGCGCGTCGATCCATTCCAGGCTGGTCAGGTAGGCCCAGGTCGCAGGCGCGATGCTGCTCGCGGTGAGGTCGAACTCCTCGATCGTCTTGACGGTCGGGAACCCGGCTTGTTTGGCGCGCAGGCGGGTGTTGCTGGCGTCGCGGGCGGCGATCTCGGTCTCGACCAGTGAGCGCAGCAGCTCTTCCGGGGTCCAGCGTTGGGTCTTGGCCGTCAGCAGCAGCTCCGGGGCGACCCGGCGCATGCTGGCGAGCTTGAGCCGGCGCAGCCCGTGCTCGAGATCCGCGGCCAGCGGCGGCGCTGTCGCGGCGGTCATGACGCTGCTCCTCCGCTGTCGGTGCTGACCAGGCCGTCTATCCGGTCTATGCGATAGTCGGCGAGGGACCGGGACGCGGTGGCCGGCAGCTCGATGATCAGGGCCTGGCCGGGCCTGGTGGGTTGCGCGACGCCGGTGCCGGCGGCCAGGATCGCCCGGACCCCGCTGGCCTGCCACCGGCCGAACGTGCTTGCCCGGGCCAGCGCGGCGAGCAGCGCGTGCTCGCCGTGCGCGGCCCGCAGGCCGGCGAGCTCGGCCAGCTCGGGCCCGAGGCGGGTGTTGCCCGAGGCTGCTGCGCTGCGCAGCCACTGCTGGGCGACGTCGCCGAGCGCGCAGAACTCCCGTTCCGCCGCGCTCCGCGGGGTGATCTTGCGGGCCGGGACGGCCGGCCGGGCCCGGCCGTAGTGCGCGTCCAGGATGCTGACCTCGCCCGGCGCGACGACCGCGTGCTCGGCCAGCACCTCGCCGGTCCCAGGCATCAGCACCGTGAGCGTGGTGCTGGCCGCGTCCAGGAGCACCTCGACCTGCTGGCCGAGCAGCCGGTTCGGGACCGAGTAGCGGGCGCTGGCGAACCGGACGCAGGACAGCTTGTCGACCTTGCGCAGCTCCCGGCGCCCGATGCTCGCGCGCAGCGACGGCAACGACCCGAGCAGTCCTGCCTCCACGCCGGCCAGACGCTCGGCCGGGACCGCGCAGGTCTCGGAGTGCCGGGCGGCGTTGACCTGCTCGCACCAGAGGTGCGCCGCAGTGTTGGCCTGAGCGACAGTGACCGGCCCGGCCGCGCTCTGGTCGCGGCCCGCGAGACCGAGGCCGATCATCAGGTCGTCCTTGGCATAGCCGACGAGGTTCTCCACGATCCCTTTGCTCTGCGGGTCCCTCGCGTGACAGAAGTCCGGCCGGAACCGGTAGTGCGTCGCGAACCGCACGAAGGCCGGGGTCGGGATCACGACATCGGCGACCACCCCGCCCTTCAAGCAGCCCATCCGGTCGGTCAGCACCACCTTCGGCACCCCGCCGAGCGCTTCGAAGCACTCCGCGATCAGCGCCATCGTGGTGTCAGCGCGTTCATTGTCAGCGAACCGCACGAACCGCACCCGCGACCAGGCCAGCACCGCGCAGAACACGTGCAGCCCGTCGAGCACGCCCCAGTCGATGACCAGATGCTCGCCCGGGCTCCAGACCGCGGGCCGGCGGGCCCGCGCGATCGCCTGGCCCTGCCGGAACCTGGCGCGTTCCTGCGCGACCAGCCGCCGGAAGTTCCGGGCCGACCCGGCATAGCCCGCCGCAGCAGCCTTGGGCAGCAACCGCTTCGCGCTGATCTTGGCATGCGTCTCACGGATCTCGGCCGCGACCAGCACCCGGACGCTCTCATAGTTACGCCGCCGAGCCAGGCGCTGCTCCGCGGCCGGCCCGGCTTCAGCACGCTCAAGGACTCTTCTGACGGTCTTGTGGGTGACGCCGCACATCTGGGCGGCGCCCCGGTAGGTGCCGACCTGACGGTAGGCGGTGACGATGTCCAACTGCTTCCTCGCAGACAACAATGGAGCCCCCTGGGCGGTGACCGTGCTGGCTTCGACACCGACACCGTCCCGCTCAGGGCCTCAGCTCCTGGCAGACACGACGATCACGAGGCGGGGACTTCTCCTGGCCACCACTGGGGACCTCAACTGGCCATCACCGGGGACTCTCACACGGCCATGGACACCCTCTTCAAGGAGCGATAGCCCGTCATTACCCGTCTCCGCGAACGCCTTCGTCTGCCGCGGACCGAGCGCCTGCTGCTGGTCGGCAGCGCCGCTACGTTCGTGTCGGCGCCGCTGGTTAGGTGCTCGCACCCGCCAGGGTGGAATCACCGCCTGGCGGCCGCTCCGCAGCTGCTTGTGGTGTGCCGAAGAAGCCGGCGCCGCGCGACGCGAAGCGGGTATGGCCGCTCCCGTCGCGGCATGCGGGCACCTTCGGAGCCACTGCACCTGGGCAGAGGCCAGTGGACCGCTACTGCAACACAGCCGCCCGGCGGGAACCTAGGCCGTCGTCGGGA
>JBBSUR010000288.1:0-2347 GCA_038234255.1 Mycobacteriales bacterium
ATCGCTGTCGATGGCGACCGACAGCGTGCCGCCCTGCGCCGGGGCGCCCGACGACGTCGGGCTTCCGGAGGGGTCACGGGAGGGGTCACCGGACGCGTTCGAGTCGCCGGAGTCCGAGCTGGCGCAGCCGGCGAGCAGCACGGCCGCGGCTCCGAGCGAGACAACGAGTCGGTGGACTCTCATGCGGCGTGCTCCCAGTGTCCGGCATTGCCCGGCGAAACGTTGCGGCGACAATAGCCTTCGAACGAAGGCTTTCGCGGCTGCGTCGCCCCGGGCATGCGTCGGCGCCGCCACCGGCAGGGTGACGGCGCCGGCGAAACGGGCGGTACGTCCTAGTGGAAGGACTCCCCGCAGGCGCAGGAGCCGCCGGCGTTGGGGTTGTCGATCGTGAAGCCCTGCTTCTCGATCGTGTCCACGAAGTCGATCTTCGCGCCGGCCAGGTAGGGAACGCTCATCCGGTCCACGACGACCCGGACGCTGCCGTCGGCGTAGGACTGCACGGCGTCGCCGTCCAGCGAGCGCTCGTCGAAGAACAGCTGGTAGCGCAAGCCGGAGCAGCCGCCGGGCTGGACGGCGACCCGGAGCGCGAGGTCGTCGCGGCCCTCCTGCGCGAGCAGCGCCTTGACCTTCTCGGCGGCGGGGTCGCTGAGCACGACGCCGACAGCCGACTCGGCAGCGGCGTCAGCCTGCGGTGCGGTGTCGATCTCGGGGGCGGTGGTCTGCGGGGCGGTCATCGGGGCCTCCGTGGCATTTGCTGTGCGGGATGTCGTCCGGATCAACGCGTGGGCGGGCCGAACCCTTCCACTGTTGCACGTCCCGCTCCGGACCACTGCCGCGCGACGCGGGTGGCCAGAGCGGCGAGCCCCTGCGCGGGCCGGGCCAGGGCTTCCTGCACCCCGATCAGTTCGACCAGGGAGTACGCCGCCTCGATCCCGGCGGCGCCCAGCTCCCGGCGCCCGACCCGGACGGCTCCGGCCAACACCAGGCACGGCACCGCCTCGGCCGCCGCCAGGGTGGCGACCCCCGAGACCACCTTTCCGGACAGGCTGGAGACGTCGAATGTGCCCTCCCCGGTGACCACGAGATCGGCGGCGGCGACCCTTGCCGCGAGTTGCACCTGCTGCTGGACGAGGGCGAGCCCGGACTCGCGCCGAGCGCCCAGGGCGAGCAGAGCCGCGCCGAGGCCCCCGGCCGCGCCGGCGCCCGGCTGGTCCCGCACGGCTACCCCGAGATGCCGCTCGAAGACGTCCGCCCACCGGGTGAGCGCCCCGTCGAGCAGCGCGACGTCCTGCCTGCTCGCGCCCTTCTGTGGACCGAAGACTGCCGAGGCGCCGCGCAGTCCGAGCAGCGGGCTGTCCACGTCGGTGGCCGCGACCAGTTCGACGCTCGCCAGGCGCGGATCGGTTCGGCCGCCGAGCCGGGCGAGCGCTCGCAACGGTCCTGCCCCCGGAGCGAGCCGGTCGCCCGCCGCGTCGTAGCGGGACAGCCCGAGTGCGGCCAACATCCCGGCGCCGCCGTCGTTGGTGGCGCTGCCGCCGAGACCGACGACCAGGCGGGTGGCCCCGGCGTCCAGCGCCGCCATGAGCAGCTGCCCCACCCCGTACGTCGTGGTGGTCATCGGGGTCCGCTCGTCGTCGGCGAGCAGGTGCAGCCCGCAGGCCTGGGCGCTCTCCAGGTAGGCGGTGGCCCCGTCGAGCAGCCACTCGGCGCGCACCGGTCGGGCCAGGGGGTCCTCCACCTGTACGACGCGCCGCACCGCATCGGGCAGGGCAGCCGAAAGGACCTCCACGAAGCCGGGCCCCCCGTCCGACATCGGCGCGAGATCGAGCTCGTCCCGCGGCGCGGCGACCCGCCAGCCTGCCGCGATCGCGGCGGCGGCTTCGGCGGGGGTGAGCGTGCCCCCGAAGCCGTCCGGGGCGATCAGCACGCGCACCGATCCACGGTCCCATGTCAGACCGCCGGGAAGCCATCCCACCCCGGCGATGTTATCGTCTGTGCGACGCTATCCCGCCGCCCGACGAGGGGACATCTGATGACGACTCGACCCGCACTCGACCTGATGCCCGGCGTCGAACCGACCCCCCTGGCGCTGCTACTGCTCGGCCGGCAGAGCGACCCCGACTCCGAACGGGGCGTGGACTGCCCGGGGGAGCTGCCGGCCGCCTCCGACCCCACGCTCGTTGCCCGGGCTGCGGCGGCAAAGGCTGCGCTCGGTGACCGGGTGTTCGTGCTGGGCCACCACTACCAGCGCGACGAGGTGATCGCCTTCGCCGACGTGACCGGGGACAGCTTCCGGCTCGCGCAGCAGGCCGCGGCCCGGCCGGAAGCGGAGTTCCTGGTCTTCTGC
>JBBSUR010000289.1:0-2341 GCA_038234255.1 Mycobacteriales bacterium
CCCGACCTGCTTCGTCTTTATCGTTGACCAGTCCGGCAGCATGAACGACCAGATCGGCGGCGAGGTCGGCCAGCGCAAGGCGCAGGTGGTCTCCGACGCCATGAACCGACTGCTGTACGAGCTCACCCTCAAGTGCGCCAAGGAGGAGGGCGTCCGCGACTACTTCCACGTCGCGGTCATCGGCTACGGCCACTCGGTGGGATCGGCCTACGCGGGCGGCCTGGCCGGCCGCGACATGGTGCCGCTCAGCGAGATCGCCAACTCGCCGGCGCGCCTGGAGGAGCGGATCAAGAAGGTCCCCGACGGAGCCGGCGGCCTGGTGGAGCAGACGGTCAAATTCCCGGTCTGGCTGGACCCGGTCGCCAACGGCGGAACGCCCATGACGGAGGCGCTGGCCAAGGCACAGAAACTCGTCTCGGAGTGGGTCGACCAGCGCCCAACCTGCTTCCCGCCGGTGGTGCTGCACCTGACCGACGGTGAGAGCACCGACGGTGATCCCGCGCAGGCCGCACAGGCGATCATGTCGGTGCTCTCCACCGACGGCAACGCACTGCTGTTCAACCTGCACGTCTCGGGCGCCGGCGGCACTCCGGCCACCTTCCCGGACACCGACACCGGGTTGCCCGACCAGTTCTCCCGGCTGTTGTTCAGCATCTCCTCCTCCCTGCCCGAGCACATGAAGGCCTACGCCCGCGCCCAGGAGATCACCACCTCCGAAGGCACCCGCGGCTTCGTCTACAACGCCGACGTCAGTTCGATCGTGCAGTTCCTGGATATCGGCACCCGCGCCTCCGACCTGCGCTGATCCGGCCGCTCAGCGATGCGTGGCGACGCCTACGTCCACTGGTGCCAGAAGCTGGGCGCGGACCCGGGTGAATACGAGGACGCCTACGCCGTGGCCGCTGCCGGCGACATCGAGAACTGGTCGCTGACGGCCGACTCGCCACAGTTGCGGGTCGCCGTGGCCGACGGCGCCACCGAGAGCATGCTGTCCGGCCGGTGGGCCGCCGCGCTGGTCCAGACCTGCACCGCCGATACCGACGCCCCGATGACCGCCTGCATCGAGCGGGCGCAGGACGCCTGGCCGCAAATCCTGCAGACCTACACCGCCGAACGGGAGGCGGACGGACGACCGATCGCCTGGTACGAGCAGCCCGGGCTCGACAACGGGGCGCACGCCACCCTGCTGCTGGCCCAGTTCCAGCTGGCTCCGGACGGGACGTCGGGGATCTGGACCGCGGAGGCGATCGGGGACAGCTGCCTGTTCCACCTCTCGGCCAAGGGGCTGAAGGCGGCCTTCCCGCTGTCCAGCGCTGAGCAGTTCGACTCCTCACCGGGGTTGGTGCACACCGGTCAGCGCGACACGGACCTGCTGGACAAACACCGCCAGAGCACCTCGGGTACCTTCGCCGACGGTGACGAATTCTACCTGTGCACCGACGCCGTCGCGGCCTGGTTCCTGGCCCAACAGCAGGCGCAGGAGAAGCCCTGGACGACGTGGAGCCACTTCTCGGCCGACAAGCGCCGCGGGGCGTTCGACGAGTGGGTGGCTGCCGAGCGCTTCAGCGGTCGGCTGCACAACGACGACGTCACCCTGCTGACCGTGCGCTTCGCCTGACGCCACCGAACTGCCGGGGGCCGCGTTCGCACGGGTCAGCAGATCCGCGGAAGCGGGTCCCCCACCAGCATGTCCACGATGCGGGTGCCGCCGAAAGCGGTCTCCAGCAGCACGATCCGCTCCGGCTCGGCCGCGATCCGCCCGATGACGGCGGCTTCGGCGCCGAGCGGCTGGGCGCGCAGCGCCTTCAGTGCGTCCTGCGCCTGCTCGGCCGGGACGACGGCGACGAACTTGCCCTCGTTGGCGACGTAGAGCGGGTCGATGCCCAGCATGTCGCACGCGCCGACGACCGGACGACGCAGCGGCAGCGCGGACTCCTGCAGGACCACCGCGACGTTCGCGTCCGACGCCAGCTCGTTGCAGACCGTCCCGACGCCACCGCGGGTCGGGTCACGCAACCAGCGCGTGCCCGGAGCCGCGGCGAGCAGCACCTCGACGAGGTCCGCGAGCGGTGCCGTGTCGGACTCGACGTCGGCTTCGAGCTCCAGGTCACCGCGGGCCAGGATGACCGCGACCCCGTGGTCGCCGAGCGTCCCGCTGACCAGCACGGCATCGCCCGGCTGGACCAGGTCCGGGCCGAGCCGCCGGCCGGCGGGCACCACGCCGATCCCGGCGGTGGTGATGTAGCAGCCGTCGGCCGCACCCGAGTCCACCACCTTGGTGTCCCCGGTGACGATGGTGACGCCGGCCTGCGCGGCGGCCTGCGCCATGTCGGCGACGATC
>JBBSUR010000290.1:0-2333 GCA_038234255.1 Mycobacteriales bacterium
CACGACGGCGAGCGCGATCAGCACCATCGACACCAGGAAGTGGGCCATCACGGTCCACGGGTTCAGCCCGGTCAGCACGGTGACCCCGCCGAGCAGCGCCTGCGCGGGGATGCCGAGGAACAGCAGCACCGCCAGCCGCCGTATCCCCGGGCGGACCGGGCGCTGGCGCCACACCGCGACCAGAGTGGCCACCACGACGGCCGTCAGCACGAAGGTCAGCAGCCGGTTGCCGAACTCGATGACGCCGTGCACGGCGTACTCCGCCGTGGGGGTGTAGGAGGAGTCCGTGCAGCGCGGCCAGGTGGGGCAGCCCAGCCCGGAGGCGGTCAGGCGTACCGCCCCGCCGGTCACCACGATCGCGACGTTGGCGACGACGCTCGCCAGCGCCAGCCGGCGCACCGTGCGGGGAGTCGGGCGGGGGAGCGCGGGCACGGCTCCAGGGTAGGGCGGCGGGGCGAACGGGACCTGCCGCGCTATCCGGTCGGCGTGCGTCGCTCGAGCCCGAGGACCAGGCTCAGGGCCGCGGGCGCGCCTGCTCGGCGAACAGATCGGGGGTCGCACGGGCGACCCGGATGGTGTGTGCGAGGCGCGCAAGTCTTGGGTTGGACGGGCCGGACCTGCCGCAACTACTCCCAGCGGAACGCCCGGCTGGCCGCGGCAAGCGAGGCCACCGCCCAGCCGGCCAGTGCACCGACCTCGCGCAGCGGCACGGCCCCGACGGTCAGCACCTCGCGCAGCCCAGTCGACAGGGCCGCGGTCGGCAGCAGGGACAGTGCCGGCTCGGCGGCGCCGTACGCCGATAGCGGGAACAGGATCCCGCCGAGCACCAGCAGCACGAACCAGACCAGGTTGGCGGCGGCCAGGGTGGTCAGTCCGCGCAGGGTCCCGCCCAGCAGCAGCCCGAGACCGCTGAACGCCGCCGTGCCGAGGACGACGAGGGCGAGTACGAACAGCGCCGAGCCCTGCGGGTCCCAGCCGAGGGCGAGGCCGACCAGGCCGATCAGCGTCACCTGCAGCACCTCGACGGCCAGGACGGCGAGCGTCTTGGCCGCCAGCAGGACCGCTCGCGGCAGCGGAGTGGCGCCCAGCCGCTTGAGCACGCCGTATTGCCGCTCGAAGCCGACGCCGATCGCCTGGCCGGTGAAGGCCGTGGACATGACCGCGAGCGCGAGCACACCGGGTACGAAGAAGTCGGCTCGCGGCCCGTCCACGCTGATGAACGGCACGGTGACCAGAAGGACCAGCAGGCCCAGCGGGATGATCAGGCTCAGCAGCACCTGCTCGCCGTTGCGCAAGACCAGCTTGAGTTCGGCTGCGGTCTGGGCGAGCAGCATGCGACGCAGCGGTGCAGCTCCGGGACGGGCGGCGAGCGACCCCGGTGGCCAGGCGGTCATGAGCGGAGCTCCCGGCCGGTCAGGTCGAGGAAGACGTCCTCGAGGCTGCGCGTCTCGACCCGCAGGTCCCGCGCCAGCGCGCCGCGACCGGCGCACCAGGCGGTCACGCTCGCGAGCAGCCGGGGGTCGATCTCGCCGTCGATCACGTAGTGGCCGGGCGGCGACTCGGTGGCCGTGCAGCCGGCCGGCAGGTCGAGCAGCAGCGCGGCCAGGTCCAGCGCCGGGGGACCGGCGAAGCGCAGCTGTCCGGCCGCCCCGGACGAGGTGAGTTCGCGGACGCTGCCGGCCGCGACGACCCGGCCGGCGTCGATGATGACGACGTCGTCGGCGAGCCGCTCGGCCTCGTCCAGCAGGTGGGTGGTCAGCACGACGGTGACCCCGTCGCGGCGCAGCGCCTCGATCAGCTCCCAGGTGGCGTGCCGGGCCTGCGGGTCGAGCCCGGCGGTCGGCTCGTCGAGGAAGACCAGCTCAGGTCGGCCGACCACGGCCAGTGCGAGCGAAAGCCGCTGCTGCTGACCACCCGACAGCCGACGGTACGACGTGCCGGCCACGTCCGTGAGGCCCACCCGCTCGAGCAACTCGGCGGGATCGAGGGGGGTGGCGGCGAAGGAGGCGACGAGCCGCAGCATCTCGCCTGCGCGCAGGCCCGGGTAGGCGCCGCCGGTCTGCGGCATCACCCCTACGCGGGCCCGCAGCGAGGGGTCCTTCGGGGGCAGCCCGAGGACCCGGACCTCACCGCTGTGTGCGGTCCGGAAGCCCTCGCAGATCTCCACCGTGGTGGTCTTGCCGGCGCCGTTGGGGCCCAGCAGCGCGAGCACGGTGGCCGTACGGGCGCGAAAGGTCAGGTCGTCCACTACGGCTCGGCCGGCGTAGCGCTTCACCAGCCCGGCCACCTGCAGCGCGGGCTCGGTCACGAACGCAAGCGTAATCGGCCCCCCA
>JBBSUR010000291.1:0-2318 GCA_038234255.1 Mycobacteriales bacterium
GTCCTGCGCAGGGGACAACGATGTCGGGTGCGACAACCGGCCTCCAGTTCCGCCTCTCGACCCGAGTCCGCGCGCGTGACGCCGCGCGGACCGGGGTCAGGTGGAGGGTCGGCGTCGCACCGGGGTAGGCAAAGGTGGGCAGGCACCGTGTCCGCCGCCAGTAGAAGGAGCAACCGCCGTGACCCAGCCGACCAGCCTCGAGGCGCTGTCCAGCGAGAGCCGCCGGTTCGACCCGCCGGCGCGACTGGCAGCGGCGGCCAACGTCACGGCGCAGGCCTACGACCAGGCAGCTGCCGACCGGCTGGCCTTCTGGGGAGCCCAGGCCCGCCGACTGGACTGGGACACCGAGTGGACCTCGGTGCTCGACTGGCAGCCGCCGTACGCCAGTTGGTTCGTCGGCGGGAAGCTCAACGTCGCGGCCAACTGCCTGGACCGCCACGTCGCGGCCGGGCTCGGCGACCGGGTCGCGATCCACTGGGTGGGCGAGCCCGACGGCGACGCGCGCGACCTGACGTACGCCGATCTGCTCCGCGAGGTCTCGCAGGCGGCGCACGCGCTGACCGCGTTGGGCGTGCAGGCCGGCGACCGGGTCTGCATCTACCTGCCGATGGTGCCGGAGGCGGTCGTGTCGATGCTGGCCTGCGCGCGGATCGGCGCGGCGCACTCGGTGGTGTTCGGCGGCTACTCCGCACAGGCCCTGGTGGACCGGATCACCGACGCGGGCGCGAAGGTCGTCATCACCGCGGACGGCGGCTATCGGCGCGGCGCGGCCAGCGCGCTGAAGCCCGCGGTGGACGAGGCGCTGGAGCGGTGCCCGGACGTGACCGGCGTGCTCGTCGTGAAGCGCACCGGGCAGGACGTCGCGTGGACCGAGGGCCGCGACGTGTGGTGGGACGACTTGGTCGGTGCGCAACCGGAACCCCATGAGCCGCAGGCGTTCGACGCCGAGCAACCGCTGTTCCTGCTCTACACCTCCGGCACGACCGGCAAGCCCAAGGGCATCCTGCACACCTCCGGCGGCTACCTCACGCAGTGCGCGTGGACGCACTGGGCGGTGTTCGACCTGAAGCCCGAGACCGACGTCTACTGGTGCACCGCCGACGTTGGCTGGGTCACCGGCCACTCCTACCTCGTCTACGGACCGCTCGCCAACGGTGCCACCCAGGTGATGTACGAGGGGACGCCGGACGCCGGTGGGCGCGACCGGTGGTGGTCCATCGTCGAGCGGTACGGCGTGACGATCCTCTACACGGCGCCGACCGCGATCCGCACCTTCATGAAGTGGGGCGACGACCTGCCGGCCGGACGCGACCTGAGCTCGCTGCGAGTGCTCGGCAGCGTCGGTGAGCCGATCAATCCGGAGGCCTGGATGTGGTATCGCCGGGTCATCGGCGGGGATCGCTGCCCGGTCGTCGATACCTGGTGGCAGACCGAGACCGGCGCGATGATGATCTCCCCGCTGCCGGGGGTGACGTCGTGCAAGCCAGGCTCGGCGATGGGTCCCCTGCCGGGCATCTCGGTGGACGTCGTCGACAGCGACGGCGTCTCGGTGGGCGAGGCCGGTGGCGGCTTCCTCACCCTCGACGAGCCGTGGCCGGCGATGCTGCGCGGCATCTGGAACGACGACGCGCGCTACCGCGAGACCTACTGGTTGCGCTTCACCGGCCGCTACTTCGCCGGGGACGGCGCAAAGTGGGACGACGAGCACGTGCTGTGGCTGCTCGGCCGGGTCGACGACGTGATGAACATCAGCGGCCACCGGATCAGCACCACCGAGGTGGAGAGCGCACTGGTGTCGCACCCGAAGGTCGCCGAGGCCGCGGTCGTCGGCGCGGCCGACGAGACGACGGGTCAGGCGATCGTGGCGTTCGTGACGGTGAAGGGCTCGGTCGACGACCTGGAGTCGGGCGGCGACGCCTTCGCCCAGGAGCTGCGTGAGCACGTCGCCAAGGAGATCGGGCCGATCGCGAAGCCCCGGCAGATCGTCATCTCCCCCGAGCTGCCCAAGACCCGCAGCGGCAAGATCATGCGCCGGCTGCTGCTCGACATCGCCGAGCGCCGCAAGCTCGGTGATGTGACGACGCTGGCCGATCCGGCTGTCGTGCAGGCGATCGACGACACGATGGGTGCGGCGGCGGCGAAGCGGTGACGCGCGCCTATGATCAAGCCGTCCGCTCCATAGGAACGTCGTCCAGGGGTTCGCGCGCGCTGGCCGGAAGACAGGGCAGAGCGGTGCTGACCGCGCTCACCGCCGCCGGACTGCTCCTGGTCGCTGCAGCCCCGGCGTCCGGCCTACCACGCGCACAGGGCGCCGACGA
>JBBSUR010000292.1:0-2289 GCA_038234255.1 Mycobacteriales bacterium
CGGCGTCGAAGGTGGCCTCCGGGACGACCTTGTCGGTCGGGGTGCCGGCGACCTCCTCGAGGACCTCGGCGAGGCCGGCGAGCAGTTCGGCGCGGGTGGCGGTGTCAGCGGTGGTCATGGCGATCTCCTGTGGTCGTAGGGACGGTGGGGGTGCCGGCTCCTCCGGGATCGGAGCGTCCGGGTCGATCAGGGTCCGGGTCGATCAAGGGCAGCGCACGACCTGACCGGCGGCGGTGAGCCCCGCGCCGAAGCCGAGCAGCAGCACCGAGTCACCCCGGCGTACCTGTCCCAACTCGTGCAACCGGGCCAGAGCCATCGGCACAGAGGCGGCACTGGTGTTGCCACTGTCGACGACGTCCCGGGCGATGACCACCGAGTCGGGCAGGCCAAGGCTCTTCACGACCGACTCGGTGATGCGCAGGTTGGCCTGGTGCGGTACGAAGGCCGCGAGCTGCTGCGGCGTCGTGCCGGCGAGTGTGCAGGCCCGACGGGCCAGGTCCGGCAACGCGGTCGTGGCCCAGCGGTAGATCGCCCGGCCTTCCATCCGAAGCTGGCAGGGCGCCCCGTCGATGACCAGCCGCTCGTGCTGGTCGCCGTCGTGGGCCCAGGCGGCCCGACCGATGCCGTCGGTCTCGGCCAGCCCGACGACCGCCGCTCCGGCTCCGTCGCCGAACAAAAAGGCACTTCCGCGGTCGTCCATGTTGATCATCGGGGTCAACTTCTCGGAGCCGACCACCAGGACCCGGTCGGCGCTGCCGGCGCGGACCGCGTCGGCCGCCAGCGCGATGGCGTACGTGAAACCGGCGCACCCCGCGCCGATGTCGGACGCACCGGCGGTGCGGGCGCCGAGTCTGGCCGCGACTTCGGGGCTGCCCCCGGGAAGCGGGCCGGGCATGGTGCAGGTGGCCAGTAGGACGAGCCCGATGTCCTGCGGGTCGATGCCGGCGGCGGCCAGCGCCTTGCCTCCGGCGCCGACGGCCATGTCGACGACGGACTCGTCCGGACCGGCCACCCCGCGGGTGACGATGCCGCTGCGCTCGCGGATCCACGCGTCGGAGGAGTCGATGCGCTCGGCGATGGCGACGTTGTCGACGCGCGCCGTAGGGCGGTGCGCCCCGAGCCCGAGCAGGGCCGCCGCTCTCATGCCGTCACCAGCAGGTCGTCCGGGCTGCGCAGGGCGGTGACCGGCACGTCGGGCAGTGCCCGCTTCATCAGTGCCTTCAGCACTCCCGCCGGCGCGAGTTCGATCGCCTCGGTGGCCGGAGCCGCCGCGGCCAGGCACAGGTCGAAGCGGACCGGACGGGTCAACTGACCGACCAGCCGGTCCAGCACCTCGCGTCCGTCGCGCAGCGCCGCTCCGTCGGCGTTGGCGAGCACGTCGCACCGGGCGTCGCGCGGGGCCAGCTCGGCGACCAGCGCGGCGAACGCGTCCACGGCCGGGGCCATGGCGCAGGTGTGGAAGGCCCCGGCGACGTCGAGCCGGCGGGCCCGCACCCCGGCGGGCGGCGTCCAGCCGTCGAGCGCGTCGACGGGCCCACCGAGCACCACCTGACCGGCGACGTTGACGGTGGCCAGCTCCAGCCCGGCCGCCTCGTAGTCGGTCGCGTCCACCGCGCCGCCCAGCAGGGCGAGCATGCCGGTCGGGCGCAGGGCAGCTGCCTGCGCCATCAGCCGACCGCGTCCGGCGGCCAGCACGACCGCCTCGTCGTCGGTCAGCACTCCGGCCAGGGCGACCGCGGACAACTCACCGATGCTGTGCCCGCAGACCAGGTCGGGGGTGCCTCCGCGCAACGCGGCGCGACCGCTGAGCAGGGCGACGGCGGTGAGCAGCGGCTGGGCGACCTCGGTGCGGCGGACGACCTCCGCAGGGCCGGTCGTGCCCAGCGCGACCAGGTCCATCCCGGTCAGCTCGGACCAGCGGGCCAGCCGCTGCGGCGCCTCCGGCAGCGTGAGCCACGGGGTGAGCATGCCGACAGCTTGGGAGCCCTGACCGGGAGAGAGGAGGAGTAGCACGTTCTCTACCTTGCCCCCTGCGCCCCCGCAGGTCGCGGAGGGCATGCACGGAGAACGTGCCCGCATGTTGTGCGATACCTACAAGGCGAGCGTGCGCCCGAGGATGAGTGAAACGCGCACGACAAGGCCGTCCCGCGGATCGGTCAGGTCGTACCCGCTGATGTCCACGATCTTGCGGAGCCGGTAGCGGACCGTGTTCGGGTGCAAAAACAGGGTCCGTCCGGCCCCCTCCACCGACCCGCCGCCCTCCAGGTAGGCCGCCGCTGTCGCCAGCAG
>JBBSUR010000293.1:0-2288 GCA_038234255.1 Mycobacteriales bacterium
CGCTGGACGAGGCCTTCCGGCACCCGCACAACGTGGCGCGTGAGGTGTTCGTCGAGCGTGACGGGCTCACCCAGCCGACCCCGGCCCCACGCTTCTCACGCACGGCACCCACTCTGACCACCGGTCCCTCCACCGCCGGCGGGTCGACCCGTGAAGCCCTTGCCGCGTGGGGGATCGAGGACGTCGACCGGCTCATCTCCGACGGGGTAGCGGTAGAGGGCACCCCTGCTGGCTAGGTTCTTCGGTGGAAGCTGACTTTGCCGTTGCCGGCGTCAGTCGTCTCGTAGGTGGGGTTGTGGGCGTAGGAGTGATGGCGGGCCGCCACCTGCGGCGGAAGGGGTGGAGGTCGGCCTGCACTGGGCAGCCGCACCGTATTCTGGTCTGCGACGAAGGAGAACGACTGATGCGAGTCTTCGGTGTTCGCCGTTCGGAGTCGGACGATCCGTTTCTGATCATGTGGGCCGACAGTCCCGACGACGCTCCGGCGAGAGTCGAGGGTGAGGACTGGGCGGTGGCATACGCCCTGGACCTCAGGGACCGCGACCGTCTCGGCGTGCGGGAGATCGCCTTTCGGATGGGCATGTTCAGCGATCTGATCGAGATTCGTGACGACAAGCTGACGACGCCCAATGACTGAGCCCGCCGCGCGAACCGCCTTGCGTGCGGACTGTTCGCGGTGCGTCGGGCTGTGCTGCGTCGTACCCGCCTTCTCGAGGTCCTCGGACTTCGCGATCGACAAGCCCGCGCGTACGCCGTGCCCGCACCTGGCACTCGACTTCGGCTGCTCCATCCACACCGAGCTGCGGGACCGGGGATTTGCGGGCTGCACGGTCTATGACTGCTTCGGCGCAGGGCAGCGCGTCGTGCAGGAGCTGTACGACGGCCGGGACTGGGGCACCTCACCGGAGCTCGACCAAACGATGAAGGAGTCGATGTTCGCGGCGTTCGAGGTCGTCGAGCGGCTGCACGAGCTGCTCTGGTACCTCGCGGACGCACTCTCGCGCCCTGCCGCCGCGCCCCTGCGCGCCGAGCTGGAGGGCCTGCGGGACCGGATCGAGCGCGCGGTCACCTCGCCCGACGGTGCCGAGGTGAGCGTGCTCCAGTCCCGGGTCGATCCGCTGCTGGGCGAGGTGAGCACCCTGGTCCGGTCCGGGGCAGACGGTCCCGACCTGCGTGGAGTCGACCTTGTGGGGCAGGACCTCCGCGGCCGAGAGCTTCGGGGGGCCGGCCTGCGCGGTGCGCTGTTGCTCGGCGCGGACCTGCGTGGGGTCGACCTGGCGCAGGCGGACGTGCTCGGGGCAGACCTCCGCGGCGCCCGTGTGGGCGGCGCCGACCTGTCCGGCGCGCTGTTCCTCACCCAGTTCCAGGTGAACGCCGCCGCGGGGAACGCGGAGACCAGGCTCGACGCGACGCTGGACCGGCCACCGCACTGGGCCAGCTGACCCGCACGCTAGACCGGCTGCTCCTGGAGCCGCTTCATCACGGGCTTGGCCGCGACGCCGTGCACCAGCACCGACAGCGCGATGGTGAACCCGACGGTCGACCACAGCCAGGGTGCCGCGTGCAGGTGCACGAGGCCGGTGGCGAAGGCGAGGTAGTACAGCGAGCCGACTCCGCGTACGCCGAAGAACGCCACGACCGTGCGCCCCTTCGCGTTCAGGCCGCCGGCGAGCGGGTCCCGCCGGGGGAAGGCGGACAGCGCCACGAGGCCGGCGAGCGGGCGGATCACGCAGAGCAGCAGCACGCCGACCACGACACCGCGCCAGTCGAGGGCTTCGAGCAGCTCGCCCGAGAGCGCGATGCCGAGGAGCAGCAGCACCAGCAGGGTGAACAGCCGCTCCAGGCGCTGGACCACCTCGTGCATCGCCCGGTGGTACTCATGGTGCCGCTCGTCCGCGCGCATCGCCATCGCGCACGCGAACACCGCGAGGAACCCGTAGCCGTGCAGCAGCTGGCCCGCGCCGTACGCCGTGAGCAGGGCAGCGAGCGCGAGCAGCGGCTCGCCCTGGTCGGCCAGCCGGAAGCGTTCCGAAGGAGCACGGAAGGCCACGCGCACGAGCAGCCGGCCGACGACCACGCCCGCCGCGACACCGATAGCGATCTTGGCCACGACGTACCAGGCCAGCCACTCGCCGGCGCCGGTCAACGCCGAGCCGCCGACAGCGACCAGGACTGCGGCGTAGACGAAGGGGAAGGCGAGCCCGTCGTTGAGGCCGGCCTCGGAGGTCAGGGCGAAGCGGACCTCGCCGGACTCGGTGACCACCGTCGGGTCCACGGCGTACGGCGTC
>JBBSUR010000294.1:0-2282 GCA_038234255.1 Mycobacteriales bacterium
CAGCGGGTAGGCCGCCAGCCACAGCCCGACGGCCAGCGCCATCGGGACGATGAAGTGCGACATGTAGACGGGCACGATGGCGATGTCCCACCAGTGCACCTGCCCCGGGTCGTACAGGCGGTCCTGGAGCCAGAGCGTGGGCACCTGCCCGCCGGTCAGCCAGCCGAACAGCACCTCGTCGGCGCGCAGCGGCGCGACCACGTGCGCGTAGTCGATCCCGGCCGCGCCGGTCTTGCCGTTCGCCAGCGCCGGCAGGTCCGCGAGCCGGCTGCCGAGTTCGTCGGCGGAGCCGCGCAGCAGGTCGTAGAGAAACAGCACCGCGATCACCGGCAACCAGTCGCGCACGACCGCGCGGCGCCAGACAGGCCACTCGCCACCGCAGGCGGCGAGCAGCAGCAGCAGCACCCAGGCCGTGGTCACCTCCCGGCCGGTGGGGAAGCCGAAGGGAACCGACACGGCCACGAACAGCACGCCCAGCGCGAGGAACAGCCGGCGTCGTCGGGCCTGCGCGGTGGGCGAGATCGAGCGCCACGGGGACAGTGGCGGCACTGGCGGCACCGGACTCGCCGCAACGGTGGTCGTTTCCGTCACCGGTCTCGCCGCGCCAGCTGCATCTGCCTGAGACTACGGGGCGGCGCAGCCGCGTCGCGGCCTGTCGACGCCCGCGTAAGGTCGACGCACATGACCCCCGACGCACCGGTCGAGCGCCCCGCCGGAGAGGATCGCGCGTACGACCCGCAGGCCGTGCAGGACCGCTGGCTTCCGGTGTGGGACCGGCTCGACCTCTACCGCGCCGGACGCAACGCTGGCGCGCCCAAGAAGTACGTGCTCGACATGTTCCCGTATCCCAGCGGCGACCTGCACATGGGTCATGCCGAGGCGTACGGGCTGTGCGACGTGTTGGCGCGCTACTGGATGCGCCGCGGCTTCGACGTGCTGCACCCGATCGGCTGGGACTCCTTCGGCCTGCCGGCCGAGAACGCCGCCATCAAGCGCGACGAGCACCCGGCGACCTACACCTACGCCAACATCGAGACGCAGGCGGAGAGCTTCCGCCGCTACGCCATCAGCTTCGACTGGTCTCGGCGGCTGCACACCAGCGATCCGGCGTACTACCGGTGGACGCAGTGGCTGTTCCTGCGCTTTCGCGAACGGGGGCTGGCCTATCGCAAGAACAGCGCGGTCAACTGGTGCCCGCAGGACCAGACGGTGCTGGCCAACGAGCAGGTGGTGCAGGGCGCCTGCGAGCGGTGCGGCGCGGTCGTCACCAAGCGCGAGCTGACCCAGTGGTACTTCCGGGTGACCGACTACGCCGACCGGCTGCTGGACGACATGGAGCAGCTGCGCGGCGCATGGCCGGAGCGGGTGCTGGCGATGCAGCGCAACTGGATCGGCAAGTCGCTCGGCGCGCACGTGGACTTCGCCATCGGTGAGAGGTCGGTCACGGTCTTCACCACTAGACCGGACACGCTGTACGGCGCCACCTTCTTCGTCGTCGCCGCCGACGCGCCGCTGGCGCTGGAGTTGTGCGCACCCTCCCGGGTCCCTGCGCTCGAGGCCTACCGCGACGATGTGCGCACGCTCTCCGACATCGACCGCCAGTCCACCGACCGGGACAAGACCGGCGTCGACCTCGGCGTGACGGCGCTCAACCCGGTGACGGGCGAGCAGATCCCCGTCTACGCAGCCGACTACGTGCTGGCCGACTACGGCACCGGCGCCATCATGGCGGTGCCGGCGCACGACCAGCGCGACCTCGACTTCGCGCGCGCGTTCGGCCTGCCGGTGCGGGTCGTCGTCGACACCGGCGCCGAGGACCCGGCGACCACCGGCGTCGCGACGTCCGGTGACGGCGTGCTGGTGAACAGCGGCCCGTACGACGGGCTGCGCAAGGACGAGGCGATCGCGAAGGTCGTCGCAGACCTGGAGGCGGGCGGCGGCGGCAAGGGCGCGGTCAACTACCGGCTGCGGGACTGGTTGATCTCACGACAGCGCTTCTGGGGCCCGCCGATCCCGATCGTGCACTGCGCCATCTGCGGCGAGGTGCCGGTGCCGGACGACCAACTGCCGGTGACACCTCCCGACCTGCGCGGTGCCGCGCTGCGCCCCGCCGGCACCTCACCGCTGGCCGCCGCGGCTGGCTGGGTGCAGACGTCCTGCCCGTCCTGCGGCGGTGAGGCGCAGCGCGACACCGACACCATGGACACCTTCGTCGACTCGTCCTGGTACTACCTGCGCTACTGCTCGCCGGCTTACACGGACGGTCCTTTCGACCCGGCCGC
>JBBSUR010000295.1:0-2281 GCA_038234255.1 Mycobacteriales bacterium
CGCGATCAGCCAGGTCCTTCGTCATCAGGACCTGGCGACCACCGCCCTCTACGCCAAGGTCGACCTGGTGACGCTGCGCCTGGTCGCGCAACCTTGGCCGGGGGCAGAGCGATGAGCCCGCTGGAGCAGACTCTCGTGGACTATCTCGCGCTGCGCCGCTCGCTCGGACACGACCTGGCCGATGCTCACCGGCTGCTGCCGAGCTTCGTGGCCTACCTGCAGGCGCAGGACCTGGCGACCGTGACGGTCCAGGCGGCGCTGGCCTGGTCGCAGCAGCCGGTGACCGGCACGGTGAGCACTGTCGGGCCGCGGCGGATGACGGCCGCCCGCGGCTTCGCCCGCTACCTGGCCGGGATCCAGGCGGCCACCGAGATCCCGCCGCCCGGCCTGATGCCGATCCGGCAGCGTTGGCGTCCGCCGTTCATCTACAGCCCCAGCAACGTCGAGACGGTGCGGGAACTGGCCCGTCAGGCGATCCGCTCGCCGCTGCGGGCGGCGACCTACGACACCCTGATCGGGCTGCTCGCGGTCAGCGGGCTGCGGATCGGTGAGGCCATCAAGCTCGACCGCAGCGACCTGGACTGGACCCAGGGGGTGCTGCTGATCCGCGAGTCCAAGTTCGGCAAGTCCCGGCTGGTGCCGCTGCACCCCAGCACCATGGCGGCGCTCAGCGCCTACGCGGACCGGCGCGATCAGCTGCAACCGCGATCTGAGGAGCTCAGCTTCTTCCGGTCCCTGAAAGGCAAGCGGCTGCTCTACGCCGTCGTGCAACAAACCTTCCGGCAGCTCATCGACACCGCAGGGATCGGAGCGGGCGCGCCGTCTCCTCCGAGGCTCCACGATTTCAGACACACCTTCGCGGTCGCCACCCTGCTGGGCTGGTATCGCGCCGGCGAGGACGTCCAGGCCAAGATGCCGTCGCTGTCGACCTACCTCGGGCACCGCGAACCGGCCTACACCTACTGGTATCTGTCGGCGGCCCCGGAACTTCTCGCGCTGGCCGCCGCCCGGCGCGACAGCGCCTGGCTCAAGGCCCGGTCATGACGCTGATCGCGCCGACGTTGCAGGCGTTCTTCCTCGAACGGCTCCTCGCGCAGCGTCAGGTCAGCCCGCGCACGATCGCCGCCTACCGCGACGCCCTGCGGCTGCTGCTCACGTTCGTCCACGCCCAGACCGGGAAGCTGCCGGCACAACTGGACTGGCAGGACCTGGACGCCAGCACGATCTCGGCGTTCCTGACGCACCTGGAGACCGAGCGGCACAACAGCACCAGGACCCGGAACGTGCGTCTGACGGCGATCCGGTCGCTGTTCTCCTACGCCGCCCTGCGCCACCCCGAGCACGCCCTGCTCATCGGACAGGTCCTGGCGATCCCACCCAAGCGGTTCGACAAGCGGATCGTGACGTTCCTGACCGCAGCCGAGATCCACGCCCTGGTGGCCGCGCCGGACCAAGCCCGCTGGGAAGGCCGCCGAGACCGGGCCCTGATGCTGCTGGCCTTCCAGACCGGACTACGCGTCTCCGAGCTCACCGGACTGAACTGCGGCGACGTCACCCTGGGCACTGCAGCCAGCGTCCGCTGCGAAGGCAAGGGTCGTAAGCAGCGCGCCGTCCCCCTGAACAGCCCGGTCCAGACGCTGCTGAAGTTCTGGCTCCGCGAAAGAGCCGGGCAACCCAAAGATCCGCTGTTCCCGACCCGGACCGGACGCAGGCTCAGCCGCGACGCCGTCGCGCTTCGCCTCAGCACCCACGCCGCGACCGCCGCGCTCCACTGCCCCTCCTTGGCAGGCAAGAAGATCCACCCGCACGTCATGCGTCACAGCTGCGCGATGTCCCTGCTGCAGGCAGGCGTGGACACCTCCGTGATCGCCCTCTGGCTCGGCCACGCCGGAGTCCGCTCCACCGATGCCTACGTCCACGCCGACATGAGCATCAAGGAGAAGGCCCTCGCGCTCACGACCCCCACGACGGCCAAGCCCGGTCGCTACCGCCCGTCCGACAGGGTGCTCGCGTTTCTCGAAGGCCTGTAACTATGCCGAGGCCCGCGCCGCCTAACGTCCCGCGGGCAACGCCACGAGACAGCCCGCTCGGCATAGTCGCGACCTCGGCATAGGTCGACCTATGCGGATGTCCGCATAGGTCGACGAGGTCGGCTACCTGCCCCTGGACGCCGCCGCCGCGAGCCTGTTCTTCCAGCTCATCGCCAGCCGCTACGAGACCGGCTCCGTCATCGTCACCAGCAACCTCCCGTTCTCCGCCTGGGGCCAGACCCTCGGCGACG
>JBBSUR010000296.1:0-2245 GCA_038234255.1 Mycobacteriales bacterium
CCCCACACCGGGGGCGCGACTCAGCCGAGCAGCAGGGTGACCAACGCGGTGAGGGCGATTACGGCCAGCACCACGACCGCGGCCAGGCCCAGCCGCTGACCGCGGCTCAGGGTGGTCAGGTCACCGACGACCGGCAACTCGAGCAGCGGCCCCTCGCTCTCGCGCAGCCCGGCCAGGAAGCCGGTGCCGCAGGCACCACAGACCGAGACGGCGTACGAGTTGGCGGCCCCACATGCGGCACACGGCCACACGCTGGCCGAGCCGACGGCAGCGGCAGCGCCGGGAGCCAGGGCCGACGGCAGCCCCAACGCCTCGGCGGGGGCGGTGAGCGGGTCGAACGCCGGCGCCGTCGCCGCTACCGCCACCTCCGGCGTCGGGCGCAGATCGTGGTAGCAGAGCGTGCACCAGGGCGCGCCGGCGCTGATGGCTGCCGAGCAGGCCGGGCAGCGAAGCCCGTCTGCCGCCCTCAGCGCGTCAGCGGTCGGGGAGTCCACCCCTGCGCTGTCGGCAGGACCGCCGAAGAACTGAACCGTCAGCCGAGCAGCGCCCGTGGGCACAGCCGCACCGGGTACGGCAGGTCGAGCGCGAGCACCTCGTCCCCCACCACCCGCCCGACTTCGACGTAGCACCCGTCCAGCAGCTCGAGCGCCGTCACGGACGGCTCGTCCGGGTCGACGATCCAGTAGGACGCGACCCCGCTCTGCTCGTACATCCCGCGCTTGAGCAGCAGGTCCTTGGACCGGGTGGAAGGCGACAGCACCTCCACGGCCAACAGCAGCGGCGCGACGATGTTCAGCTCTCCCACGTCGGTGCGGCGCACGACGAGCAGGTCCGGCTGGAACGAGCGGCGGTTCGTCGGCTGGTAGTCCAGCGGAGCCAGGAACACCTGCAGCTCGGACGGGCAGGCCGCGGACAGGAGCAGATGCATCTCGCCCACCACCACCTGATGCCGCGGCCGCGGCGCCGGGCTCACCAGCAGCACCCCGTCGGCCAGCTCGTACTGCAACCCGTCGTCCGGCAGGTCGGCCAGGTCGGCCACCGTCCAGTCACGGCCACGCGGCATCACGGTCATGCGACCCACCTTCCTCCACGACCACGTCCACGTCCACGTCCACGTCCACGTCCACGACGGTGACCGCGCCCCCGCCACCCGTCCATAGCCGCCCGCAAGTCTGTGGACGCAGGCTAGGTTGGCCGCATCGGGCGGAACTCCCCCGCGCCCGGTCACCCTCGACGAGGAGCTCAGGTGCAGGAGTACTCCACCCCCCCAGCCGTCGACCTCGACCCCTCCGCAGCGCTGCCCGACGCGGTCCGCGCCCGCGCCACCTCCGCTCCGGACCACGTCGTGTTCACCCGCAAGGTCGACAGTCGCTGGACCCCGGTGACCGCCAAGGAATTCGACACCGAGGTACGCGCCCTCGCGGCCGGCCTGATCGCCAGCGGCGTCGCAGCCGGGGACCGGGTGGGCCTGATGAGCAAGACGCGGTACGAGTGGACGCTGTGCGACTACGCCATCTGGACAGCCGGCGCCGTGACCGTACCGATCTATGAGACGTCCTCGGCCGAGCAGGTGCAGTGGAACCTCAGCGACTCGGGAGCCGTCGCCGCCGTCGTCGAATCGGCCTCGCACCAGGAGACTCTGGACGAGGTGCGGGCGCAGCTGACCGACCTGCGCCACGTCTGGCAGATCGACGCGGGGGGGCTCGAGGAGCTGGCCACGTCCGGCCGGGAGATCGCCGACTCCGAGCTCGACACGAGGCGGGCCACCCTCACCACCGACAGCCTCGCGACGATCATCTACACCTCGGGCACCACCGGCCGGCCCAAGGGTTGCGAGCTCACCCACGGCAATCTCGTCGGCACTGGGCGCAGCGCCATGCAGGTGCTGCCGGAGGTGTTCGACGCCAGCGGATCGACGCTGCTGTTCCTGCCGCTGGCGCACGTGTTCGCCCGGCTGATCCAGACGGCCTGTGTGGAGAGTGGCGCCCGCATGGGCCACACCGCCGATATCAAGGCGCTGGTGGCGGACTTCGCGACCTTCCAGCCGACGTTCATCCTGTCGGTGCCGCGGGTGTTCGAGAAGGTCTACAACACCGCGAAGCAGAAGGCGCACGCCGACGGCAAGGGTCCGATCTTCGACCGGGCCGAGAAGGTCGCGATCGCCTACTCCGAGGCGCAGGACCGCGGTGGCGCGTCGCTGCCGCTCAAGCTCAAGCATGGGGTGTTCGACAAGCTCGTCTACTCC
>JBBSUR010000297.1:0-2241 GCA_038234255.1 Mycobacteriales bacterium
CCGCCGACGGCCGGACGCTGACCATCACGACGGTCTGACCCGGCTTCGCGGGAACAGGACGTGAGGCCCTGGACCGTCGTAGCGTGACCCACGTGCAGCACCCCAGCCGTCGCGGCCTGCTGGCCGGCGCCGCAGTCCTAGGCGTCGCCGCCTGTGCCCGCGAGCAGCCCTCCACCGATTCTGCTTCGACCAGCGCGCCGACGCCAGCGTCGACCCTGCCGCCACCTCCGCCACCCTCGCCCGCCCCGAGCCCGTCGCCGTCGTCCCGCGCCGCGGCTGGCCCGGCCGTCGAAATTTCCGTCGGGCCGACGACGTCGCAGCAGGTGGCCCTCACCTTCCACGGCGCCGGCGACCCGGCGCTGGCGCTCGCCCTGCTCGACGCCGCCGAGGCGGGCGGCGCGCGCATCACCGTGTTCGCCGTCGGCACCTGGCTCACCGCCGCGGGCACCGACCGCGTGCTGCAGCGTCTGCAAGACGGAGGCCACGAGCTGGCCAACCACACCTACACCCACCCTGCCCTGAAACGTCTCAGCCCGGCCGCGACACTTGCCGAGATCACCCGCTGCCGCGACACCCTGACGCAGGTGGCCGGCCAGCCCGGCCGGTTCTTCCGCCCGTCCGGCACCCCGACGGCCAGCGCGACGATCCTGGCCGCCGCGGGCAACGCCGGCTACCGCACCAGCCTGGCCTACGACGTCGACCCGCAGGACTACGATGACCCCGGCGCCGACCTCGTGCGCAGCCGGGCGCTGGCCACCGTGCATCCCGGCGCCGTGCTCAGCCTGCACCTGGGGCACCGCGGCACCGTCGACGCGCTCCCGGGCATCCTGGACGGCCTGACGCAGCGCGGCCTGCGCGCCATCACCGCGAACGCGTTGATCCCCATCTGAAGCCCGCTCGCCCACCCGGCGCTAGCGCGCTCGTCGGCCGTCCCTCCTACCGTCCGGAGCTATCGTGAACCACCACCGCAGGCGTCGGCTGCTTGGCCTGGCCCTGGCCGCGCCGCTCGCGCTGGTGGCCTGCGCCGGGGCACCGACGACGACGCCGGTCGCGGTGGGCGACCCGACCCCTTCGGCGCCTGCGGTCACGACGCCGGCGAGCCCGCCGGCCTCCCCCACCGTCGGTCCGCGACCCGGCGACCTGCCCGGCATGCCGCCGCTCGTAGACCCCGCCGACGTCTACGCCGCCGACCAGGTCGGCGAGTTCGCTCCGGCGGTGCGCGGCGTCCCGCAGCGCGTCTACGTCCCGAACTCCGAGTCCGACTCCGTCGACGTCATCGACCCCAGGACCTTCAAGATCATCGACCACTTCCCCGTCGGCAAACTGCCGCAGCACGTCGTGCCGTCCTATGATCTGACGACCCTGTGGGTGAACAACAACCAGGGCAACACGCTGACGCCGCTGGACCCCCGCACCGGAAAGCCGGGCACAGCGCTACCCGTCGACGCGCCGTACAACCTCTACTTCACCCCGGACGGCAGGTCCGCGATGATCATGGCGGAACGGCTGCGCCGGATCGACTTCCGCGACCCGCACACGATGCTCCTGCAGAGCTCGCTCGCGGTGCCGGACTGCGAGGGTGTCAACCATGCCGACTTCTCCGCAGACGGCACCTTCTTCTTGGCCAGTTGCGAGTTCGCCGGCAAGATGATCAAGGTCGACACGGCGAACCGCACGCTCGTCGGCACGCTGGACCTCGGCGCGAAGATGGCCCCCCAGGACGTCCGGCTCACCCCCGACGGCACCCGTTTCGTCTCGGCCGACATGAACGCCGGCGGGATCCACGTCATCGATCCGGTGCGCTTGACCGAGACGTCCTTCGTCAAGACCGGTCGCGGCGCGCACGGCGTCTACTTTAGCCGCGACAGCAAGGACATGTACGTCTCCAACCGCGACGAGGGCTCGGTCTCCGTGCTCGACGCCGCGACGCTGGAGGTGCGCGCCACCTGGAAGATCTCGCCGACGGCCACCCCCGACATGGGCGGGGTCTCGGCCGACGGAACCCAGCTGTGGCTGTCCGGGCGCTACCGCAGCGAGGTCTACGTGCTCGACACGGGCACCGGCACGCTGCTGGCGACGATCAAGGTGGGGGCCGGCCCGCACGGCCTGGCTTTCTTCCCCCAACCCGGCCGCTACTCCCTGGGCCACACCGGGACCTACCGCTGACACCGACCGCCATTCCCGCTGCGACCGCCGAGCCGTCGGCCCCCTGGGTACCCGCCGGCGAGCCGTCGTCGTACG
>JBBSUR010000298.1:0-2215 GCA_038234255.1 Mycobacteriales bacterium
GACCGAGGCGTTGCGCGGCACGACGACCAGGTCGTATCCGAGCACGCTGAGCGCCTCGACGGCGCGCGTCACCGCCTGGTTGCGCCCGGCCTCCATGTCGATCACCGTCGTGCGGTTGACGTGCAGCCGGTGCGCGAGCTGCTCCTGGGTCAGTCCCGCCGACTTCCGGCAGGCCGACAGCGCCTGCGCCAGCGCATCCCGGCCGCGGAGTCGAAGCCACATGACAGACCTCCTGGTGTCGGCGTTCACCGACAACCCTCCATGGTACGACGCGATGTTGGCTTATGCCAACATCATGGACGTGGCGTGCGAATGTTGGCCTCTTCCGACATCGGGGCGACGACAGCTGACCCTGAGGCCATCGGGCCGACAGCGCCGCGACGCCGTCGAGGTGGAGATCCGCGGTGCTCCTGTGCTGCTCGCATCGCCGGTCGGCATCCTCAGGCGCTGCCGATCCGAGCTTCCTGCTGGGGGGTTGTCAGGGGGCGAAAGGCTTGATAGGCTTCAAACACCAGTTCGATCGATGCTACGGAGGCGTCTGCTGTCCATCAGCCAGCTCCGGCCGCTGTCACCTTTCGAGGTGGCGGCGCAGGAGCTGCTGCGCGCCTGGGTGCCGGCGGGTCTCGACGTGGAGATCGAGGCGTTCCTGCACGGCGGCCAGGAGGTGGATGGCGAGGAGCTGGGCGGCCCGGAGCCGTCCGCTGAGTTCTGGGCGACGCCGGGGGTCAGTCCGTCCGCGGCCGGCCGGCGGCCCACCGCGGTGCCCGACGACGCCACGGTCGCGCTGCAGGATGCGCTCCAGGCGGTGGCGGCGGTGTCGCCGTCGGGCTTGCCGCCGGAGCAGGCGCTGGCCCGCACCAAGGCGCTGCAGGTGATCCAGCAGCAGGTCGCGATCCTCACCCTCGAGGCGCTCAGCGACGTCGACCGCCGGCAGCTGTTCACCCTGGATGACCAGCCGTCGACGGCGGCGTGGGTCAAGGCGCAACCGGTGCCCGGTGTCGGCCGCGGAGATGTCACGCTGGCCCGTCGGCTCCGTGCCGTGCCGAAGGTCGCCGAGGAGCTGCGCGCCGGCCGGATGTCCACCACCACCGGCACCCGGCTGAGCGCCTTCCTCGCCAAGGCACGTCCGCACCTGGACCGGGCCGACGGCCTGATCGACGGCCTGGACGCCGAGCAGGTGCTCTACGGCGTCGCCGTCGACGGCATCTGCGAGCTGATCGCCGAGCAGATCGGCGGCGCCACCGCCGCCGAGCACGACCTCGCCGAGCTGCGCGAGACCCTGGAGGACATCGTCGGCGCGGGTGGCGGCCAGGCCGAGCGGCTCGAAGCCGCGCTGGTGGTGTTCGCCCACCGCTGCGACACCGCGCTGCTGCCCTCAGGCCTGGCGCTGCTGCTCGATGCGCTGCTTCCGGCGCAGCACCAGAAGCGGGCCGACCGCGCCGAGGACGAGCGCGGCTTCTCCCTGGCCCACAAGGGCCTGGGTTCGGGCTGGCACTGCAAGGGCGACCTGGACGACGAGACCGGCGAGATGCTCGCCACCGTCCTGGCCGCCGCCGCCGGGACCGACGACGACAGCCCGGCCGACACCACCGCCTGGCGCGAGGGGCGGGCCGCCGTCGGCGACGACACCCTGACGCCGCAGGACTGGCCGGTCGAGCAGCCCCGGCCGCGCACCCGGGCCCAGCAGCGGCACGACGCGCTCAAGGCCGCCCTGCGCTCGCTGCTGGGGTCCGGCGCGCTGGGCACCCGGGGCAAGGTGGCGCCGCATGTCGGCGTCAGCGTCGGTCTGGACTTCGTGCACGGCGTGCCCGGGAGCCTGCCGGCCCGCACCGCACACGGAGCCCGGCTCACCCGCGCGCAGATCCGTGAGTTGCTCTGCCGGTCGACCTTCACCCGGCTGGTGCTCGATGCCACGCGACGCGTCGTCGAGGTCAGCCACACCCAACGGACCAGCACCGCGCTCGAGCGGCTGCTGCTCGGGGTGCAGTGCGGCGGCGTCTGTCAACGCAAGGGCTGCGGCGACGGGCCCGCTACCGGACATCGGCTCATACCCCACCACGGCGAGCTGTTCAGCAACACGGGGCGCACGAGCCTGGCCGACACGGTCATGTTCTGCGAGATCGACCACGACCACGAGCTGCACGGCAAGGGCCGCACCCTCGAACTCAAAGACGGCCGCGTCCTCGGACCGCACGGCTGGGTCCGACGATGACCC
>JBBSUR010000299.1:0-2203 GCA_038234255.1 Mycobacteriales bacterium
GGTGAACCCGCCTGGAGCCGCGCCGAGCAGGTGCAGGGACTGTTGGCCGAGCGCGCGATGCACCACAGATCGGTGAAGCTGAACGATCTCCTGATCGCCGCTGCCGCCGAGCTGAGCGGGGCAAGCGTCCTGCACTACGACAAAGACTACGACCGGATCGCCGCCGTCACCGGGCAGCCGACCGAGTGGATCGCCGAACGGGGCTCACTTCCGTAGCCGGCTCGACGGCCTCAACTTGACATAGTATCAATTATCGGCGACGGCTGGAGGGGCGGTCGAGGCCCGGAACCCCTGCAAGGCCTGCCGATCGGGTACACACTGACCGGCGCGAAGGCCGACGAACGTCAGGTGCTGCTCGATCTGCTGCACGACGACCCCACGCTGGCCGGCTCCCGGCCCGGCGGCCGCACAACCGCAGGCGTGCTCGTCCGCGTCGTTCAACGCATCCTCGCGCTGACCACCGCGATCTGGCACAACGACCACACCGGACGACCGATCAAGCGCTCACTGCTCGCCTACGACCGGATGACCGACCCGGAACTACGGTCGCCGTGCCGAGGCGTGCCGCTACCGCGCAGGTCCGGGACGACGTTCCGAGCGCACGGGCGGCGGGCTCTGCGGCCGTGAGTTAACCGGGGCCGCACGGCGCGGGGCGCTAGTCGGTGGGACGGGCCGGTCGATCTCCGGATCGTCAGTCGGCGGCGCGACGGGTAGTTGCGCCCGGTCGTGCGCTCGCTTCCCCTGCAGGTCATGTTCGGCGTCTCGTGGCCAGCTATCGAAGCCGCGTCGGACCTGCTCGACCTGAGCGGAGGTGAGGGCGTAGTCGATGAACGGCTCGTCCGGTAGCCGGTCGAGTTGCCGCATGGCGAGGGCGACGTCCAGCACACGCAGGCCGGGGTCCCGCTGGAACGCCAACAGCAGAAGCCGTTCCCGGTCGAAGCGCTGCTCTGCGGCGAAGACGTCGAGGTAGTCACGGGGAAGGCCACGACCGATCATCGCGGTGACCTTGCTGGCGACGGCGTCGTCCAGATGCAGCACCGGACCGACCGCCAGCTGCACCGGCCGGTGCTGCCGCCAGTCACGGGCCACATCGACCTGCACGCGATTCCCTGTCCCCTGAACGTCCAGACGGACGAACTCTCCACCGTGCTGGCTTGCCGCCTCGAGCACGGTCACCTCATAGCCGGCTGCGCGCAGAGCATCCTGAAGCATGTCGCTGACGTGAGCCGCCCCTTCGGCTGTCGGGCTGAACAGGTCCAAGTCCTCGGTTGGCCGAGTGACGACACCGTGGGCGATGAGCGCCCCCGCGCCAGCCAGCGCGAAACCCGACGGGCCGATCGCGCGTAGCGCCACCCAGGCGACTTCAGCCTGGAAGGCCTCGAGGTCGCTGGGTTGCGCACCGCCGGTCACGCCGCCGGTGGCACGTGGGGTCCTGCTCCTCGCTGGGCCAGCTCAGGATGCCGGCGCTCCCAGGCGGCGCGGACGAACGGCGGTAGATACAGCTGGGGCCACAGCGCCAGCAACGCGTCCCGCTCGAGCCAGTCGACCAGGTCCGCAGTCGACCCGGCCTCCATGAGCACGGTGCGGTAGGCCAGTTCCCGCCAGCCAACTTCGGCGAAGTCGTACAGGTGGCGAGCTGACGCATCGATGCTCAGCGGCAGTCGGTGTAACCCGCTTCGTGGCCCAGTCAGAGCGCGCAGGTCGTCGACGACCACGACGGTGCGCAGCACCCGCCCGGCCCGGTCAGCGTCCATGGGCGTCAGTATGCAACCCGCGGGGGCGCGCCACCCGCGTTCCTCACGCTCGGCCGTGTAGCTGCTGGCGGCGGTAGGCGGTGTAGGACGCCTGCTGGCCCTGGACCCGCCCGAGCGAGGCCGCCGGGCGCCGCTTCCCTGCGGCACAGCGGCAGCCGGACGGGGGATCGTGACCGCGCGGGCGCCTGCGTACACGCCTGACAGGAATCCGCCCTGATCGGGGAACCCGACCCCCGGTCCCGGCCATAGGTGGATGTGGAGCCGATGACAGAACGCACCGACGAGGAGCTGTGGCTGCAGGCCGCCAACGACCCGTCGGCGTTCGGTGTCCTGTTCGAGCGACACGCCGACCCGGTCTACAACCACTGCTTCCGGCGCTGCGGGTCCTGGAGCGCCGCCGAGGACCTGTCCTCAGCGGTGTTCCTCGAGGCGTGGCGCCGGCGACGCGA
>JBBSUR010000300.1:0-2199 GCA_038234255.1 Mycobacteriales bacterium
CAACGCCCGCGCGCTCGCGAACGTCGCCCGCGGCCTGGAGCTGGGCCGCTGGCTCCGGCTGGGGCGGGGCGAGGAGATCACCGCGGGACGGGACAAGACGTCGATCCTCGCCGACACGATGGAGGCAGTGATCGGGGCGGTCTACCTCGACCGGGGGCTGGCCGGCGCCACCGTCCTGGTCCGCGCGCTGTTCGAGCCGCTGATCCGCGCGGCGTCCCAGGACGGCGCCGAGCTGGACTGGAAGACCGCCCTCCAGGAGCTCACCGCGAGCCGCGGGCTCGGCACGCCTGACTACCGGATCGACGAGAGCGGACCGGACCACGCCAAACGCTTCACGGCGGAGGTCTGCTTCGCCGGCGTGGTCCAGGGCGCCGGCGCCGGCCGCAGCAAGAAGGAGGCCGAGCAGCAGGCCGCGCAGCGGGCGTGGACCGCGTTGTCCGCGATCGCGCACCTGCCCGCCGGTGCCTGAGCTGCCCGAGGTCGAGGTGGTCCGGCTCGGCCTGGAGCGCGGCGTCGTCGGCCGGACCGTCGCGCAGGTCCAGGTCGGCCGCGCCCGGTCGGTCCGCCGCCATCTGGCGGGCGCGGGCGACTTCGCCGCCCGGCTGACCGGCCGCACGCTGCTGGCCGCCCGCCGGCGCGGGAAATACCTGTGGCTGCCGCTGGACTCGGGCGAGGCGTTGATCGGTCATCTGGGCATGAGCGGTCAGCTGCTCGTCGTACCCGGCGATGCTCCCGACCCCAAGCACCTGCACGTGCGGCTGCGCTTCGGTGATGACGGCCGGGAGCTGCGCTTCGTGGACCAGCGCACCTTCGGTGGCCTGCAGGTCGTACGCGGCGGGGACCCGGTCCCGCCGGCGCTGGCGCACGTCGCCCGCGACCCGCTGGACCCGCTGTTCGACGACGAGGCTTTCGTGGCGCGGGTGCGCCGTCGGCGCACCGGCATCAAACGGGCGCTACTGGACCAGACGCTGGTCAGCGGGATCGGCAACATCTACGCCGACGAGACGCTGTGGCGGGCGCGGCTGCACTCCGAGCGACCCACCGACCGGCTGACCCGGCCGGCCCTGCGCCGGGTGCTCGGCCACGCGCGCGACGTGCTCGGCGAGGCGATCGCGCAGGGGGGGACGAGCTTCGACGCGCTCTACGTCTCGACCGAGGGCGTCAGCGGGCTGTTCGAGCGCTCGCTGGCGGCGTACGGCCGGGCGGGCGAGCCGTGCCTGCGCTGCGGCACGCCGATCCGTCGGGAGGCGTTCATGAACCGCTCGTCGTTCAGCTGCCCGGGCTGCCAAACGAGAGCCAGGGCTGGCTGATCTTCAGCTGCTGCTGGACCACCGCAGGGCAGGAGCCGTCGCCCTGGCGCGGGGTCCAGGGCTCGCCGCGCACCCACTGGGAACCGCAGCCGTTGCAGGCGATCAGCGGCTTGCCCTCCCGCTCGGTCTGGGTGTCCTGCCAGTCACAGAGGTCTTTGCACGGGGCGGCGATCAGATCCATGGCGGCAGTGTGCCGGACCAGGGGCCGCCGGTCGAGCGGAGCGCGCGGTGCGGTCGTTGTAGGCGTCACCGGGCCAGAATTTGTGACCATATCGTGACGGCGACCTTGACCCTGCGGAGTGCACCTGGCATCCTGGGGACACCGTCCCGCCGGCCATCGCCGCGGGCGTCGTGTCACCTCGACGTGGAGGATCCAAAGTCATGGCCAAGGCCCTGTTCGGACACGTCGGCCTGGGGGCCGACGTGCGTCTGGCGGAGGAGGTACGCCGCCTGCGCCGCAAGGTGGACGAGTTGGAGAGCGAGCTCGCCCGCGTGGGCGGGGCCTACGACGCATTACTCGCCTCGGTGACCGTCGACGACGACATCCGGCTCATCCTGGACGGTCACCCCGCGCTGACCTGATCGGGTCTTGTGACCTGATCGCCAAGCCACTCCGCCGGAGGGCGCCACCCCATTTCGGGTGGCGCCCTCCGTGCCGTCTGCGCCTGGTCGGCCCCGGCTCCATCATCGCCTCGATTGCGGCGCAGGACGACGCGCTGGACACCTACCTACCGCGTATGCATACTGCGTAGGTCCGCAGGGGTCGGGCCTCGAGGAGGTCGCAATGTCCATCCGTCATGGGGTGCTCGCGCTGCTGGGCGAGCGGCCGCGCTACGGCTACGAGGTACGCACCGCGTTCGAGGCGCGGATGGGCGGCACCTGGCCGCTC
>JBBSUR010000301.1:0-2148 GCA_038234255.1 Mycobacteriales bacterium
CCGCGTGGCTCTTCGGCAACGAGGCGTGGGGGCTGTCGGTCGATCTTGCGGCGCTCGCCGACCACCGGGTGCGAATCCCGATCCATGGCCGCGCCGAGAGCCTCAACCTGGCCACGGCCGCCGCGGTGTGTCTCTACGCGTCCGCCCGGGCGCACCGGGGCGACCAGTGCGCCCGCTGACGCAGCCTGAGCGCACGCCCTCCATGAGCTCGAGGCTCATCTGCCCGGCTACGGCACTGGTTGCTCTCCGACTTCACCCCGCGGCTAGCCTTCGCCGAATGGGGTACCGCCCGCGGATGACGGACCGGAACGCGACGTACTTCTCCGGCACCACCAGCGCCCGCTGATGCGGGCTGCGCGTCTCGACGGGCTGCTGGTCCGGGTGCCACTCGCGGGAAGCTACCCGGCCGCGGTCACCATGGCACTGCTGGCGCTGAGCCCGTTCATCGTGGTGTCCTCGGCTTCCTTGCTCCTAGGGAAGCAGATCATCGCCGACCTCGGCACCGGCACCTTCGGCGTCGGCCTCGCGGGCGCCCTGGCCAATGCCAGTTACGCCTTCGGTGCTGTGGCGGCTGCCGACCTGATCAACCGGATACCCAAGCGGCGCCTGTTCGTCTGCAGCGAGGTCGTGTTCGCGCTTGCCTCGGTGCTGTGTGCCGTGGCTCCCGACATCGTCGCCTTCACCGTCGGCCGGACCCTGGAGGGTCTGAGCACCGGGCTGCTGCTGGTCGTCGCGCTGCCGCCACTGGTCACCGCCCACGGAGCCGGCAAGCTGCCGCTGACCGCTGCATTCGTCAACGTCGGCCTGTTCGGCATGGTGACGGCCGGGCCGTTGGTCGGGGGCGTCATCGCCAGTGAGTCGAGCTGGCGCATCCTGTTCCTCCTGATCGCGGCCCTGGGAGCGCTGGGTGCTGCGGTCGGCGTGCTCGCCTTCGAGGGTGAGGAGGGCCTGGATCCGCGGATCGGGTTCGACTACTCCGCGATCCCGGTGGCGGCCGCCGCGACGGTGCTGCCGTTCCTCGGCGTGTCGTGGCTGACTCGCGGCTCTTTCACGTCGCCAGGGTTCTTCGTCCCGCTGGCGCTCGGCCTGGCCGCGCTCGCCACCTTGCTGGTCCGGCAGTACCGCAAGGAGGAGGCGCTGATGCCACTGAAGCTGATCTCGCACACCCTCCCGGTCACCGGGATCGCAGTCGCAATGGTGGCTGGCGCAGCCTTCACCGCGCTGGTGGAGCTGTCCGTGGTGTACCTGCTGATGGTCCGTCACCAGGCACCGATCATCGTCGGCGCTGTGCTGGGCGCTCAGATCCTCGGCGTGGTCGTCGCAGCCTGGCTGTTCAAGGCGGTGCTGGCCTCTCGGTGGCTCCCGGTCCTCGCCTTCTCCGGGCTCGGCGTCGCGGTGGTGGGCGGTGCCCTACTGCTTCTTCTGAGCCGTACCAACGCGGTGCCGGTCATTGCCGTGGCCGGCCTGTTGCTGGGGTTCGGGGCCGGCGCGGGTGTCTCCCCAGGGCTGTTCATGGCCGGCTTGAGCGTGCCGTCCAACCGGTTGGGGCCGACCTTCGCGCTCGTCGAGCTGCTTCGCTCAGAGGCGGCCTTCCTCGTCGCGCCCGTGCTGCTCGCCGTCGCGATGAACGCCGCCGACCCGGCGCACGGCATCCGGATGGCGGTCCTGATCACGGTGATCGGTGCCGGCGTACCTGGTCTCGTGCTGCTCGGGCTGCTTCTGCTGGGCGGCGTGAAGCCGCACGCACCCGACCTCCAGGGTTGGCTCGACGGCGAGGGTTCGGCCTTCAGCTCCCGGCCGCTTGCCGCCGCAGTCCGCGGGGACGCCGAATAGCTCCCGCGGACAGGCGCTTCGCCGTCTGAGAGCCTGTTCCGCTTAGGGTGAGCCCGTGGACGCAACCGGGGTCCCGGCCAGCGCCGGTGTGAGGCGCCTCGGCAGCGAGTCGCTCGACACCGAGCTGTACGACGCCCTGCCCGACGGGCTCGTGGTCGCGGACGCGGACGGCGTCGTGGTCCTGGTCAACGCGACAGCCCGTCGGCAGCTGGCGACGGGCACCGACGGCGGGGTCGGGCGGCCGCTGCGTGACGTGCTCGCCCTGCAGGACCGCGACGGCGCCGACTGGTGGGGCTGCAACAACCCGTACGACGG
>JBBSUR010000302.1:0-2129 GCA_038234255.1 Mycobacteriales bacterium
TGCAGTCGGCTCAGCCGCTCAGTGCCGACAGCGCCGCCGACAGGGCGTTCGCGGTCACTGCACCGCTGCCGCCGAAGGCCGTCACCGACGAAGTGACCCCGGCGGCCGTCCGCAGGTAGTCCACCGTCGCGGCGCCGAGCAGGTCGGGGGTGGTGGTGAGCAGCAGCGGGACCGCGCGGTCGCCCGCGTACGCCGCCCCCGCCAGCGCGTCGGCGAAGCCGTCGCCGCGGGCAAGGGTCACGGCGCTGCGGTCGAACGCCAAGCCGACCGGGTAGCCGGGCGCGTCGCCGACGGCGAACCGAGCGAGGGCGGCCGCGGTGGCCGTCCGGTCGACGCCGGCGAGCCGGATCACGGTGATCCCGAGTCCGCGCAGCCGGCTCTCGACCGCCGGCCCGACCGCCGCGGTCCCGCCCGGCAGGATCACCTGCTGGATGCCCAACGAACGCAGGGCGGCCTCGGCCTCGGGGGCGAGCGCGGTCGCTCCGGTCAGCAGGGTGGGGAAGCCCTTCTGGTTGCCGGCCGCGGCGGTGGCCGCGCCGGCGTAGGACAGCGGCCCGGCCGCCAGCGCGTCGGCGAAGCCGAGCCCGCCCGCGACGACGGCGGTACGCAGGGCTCCCCTGCCGGTCGGGTCGGCGGTCCCGACCGCGCCGGATCCGACGAACTCAGCCGTACGGCGGGCGGTGTCGTAGCGGTCCGTGCCCACGATCCGTAGCACCTCCAGCGGTGCGCCGCTGACCCCGCTGCAGCTGTAGGAGGGGGTGGCGGACAGCTGGGTGGCGACCGCGTTGCTGATGGCCGCCGGACCGCCGAGCAGGAAGACCGTCCGGGCGCCGCTGGCCCGCAGCGCCGCCAGCGTCGACGCCGGGACCGAGCCGGTCGTGGTCAGCAGCAGGCCGGTGTCGGCGGCGCCGGCGAGGTAGTTGCCGGCGAGGGCGTCGGCGAAGGCGTCGCCGCGGACGATCACCGCGTTGGCGGCTCCGCCAACGGCGCAGCTGAAAGCGCCCGAAAAGATGGAGGCGGCGGTGGCGTAGCGGTCGCCGCCGCTGAAGCGGGCGCTGACCGGAGCCGGCCTGGGCGCCGGACCGGGCCCCGTCGTGCCGTTCAACAGGTGCAGGGCCGCATCGACTTGCAGGCGGCGTACGGACCGCCCGGTGCGCGGGTCGGGCACCAGCGGTCCGGCGCTCGTCAACGCCGCGAAGATCTCCTCCGCCGTCGCCGTCGGCCGGCTCTGCCGGAGCACGGCGATGGCGCCGGCCACGAACGGCGCGGACTGGGAGGTGCCGCTCAGCGCGTGCTCCTGGTTGTTCGGCCACGCCGACACGATCGCGTTGCCGGGCGCGACCAGCGCCACCCGCGAGGAGATGTTGCTGTAGTTCGTCACCTGGTCGTCGCGGGTGGACGCGCCTACCGCCACCGCGGAGGACACGCAGGCCGGCGAGGACACCGCGTCGATGAAGCCGTTGTTGCCCGACGACACCGTGGTGAGGATGCCCCGGCCGCGCAGCAGGCTGATCGCCGACGCCAACTCGGGCTGCTCACGGTCACAGGTGCCGGTGTACTCCCCGCCGCCCAGGCTCATGTTGACCGCGGCGATCGGCACGGTCTGGCTCAACTGGGCGACGTGCTCGAGCCCGGCGAGCAGGTCGCTGGTGAAGGCGATCGCGCAGGCCGAAAGCAGACCCGGACAGCCGGAGGTCTCGCGGGTGAAGACCTGCACGGCCGCGATCCGGGCCCCACGAGCCACCCCGTTCAGGGTGGGGCTGGCGCCGGCGACGATGCCGGCGAGGTGCGTGCCGTGCGGACAGAGCGCGGTGTCGTACGTGCAGGGCGCCGCCGCTCCGGGGCCGAGCTGCTCGGTCCTGCCGTTGGGGCAGGTGCCGGCTTGCGCGTAGCAGGCCTCGTCGACGATCTTGCCCGACAGCATCGGGTGGTCCTTGTCGATCCCGCTGTCCAGCACGGCCACCACCTGGCCGGCGCCGTCGAAGCCCTCGGCCCACGCCGTGGGGGCCCCCACCAGCGGGACGCTCTGCGACAGCGTCGCGAAGTGCCGCTCGTCGCGCACCACCGCGCGCACCCCGGGAGTCGCCCGCAGCGAGCGCTGCGCCGACTCGGTGGCCTCCACCGCGACA
>JBBSUR010000303.1:0-2123 GCA_038234255.1 Mycobacteriales bacterium
CGCCCGGGCGCGCGAGATCGACCTGGTCCAGCGGCTGGTCCTGGCCGAGGGGCCGTCGGGCCCGGCTGCCGAGGAGTTCGTCACCCGCTTCCAGCAGACCTGCGGGCCGGTGATGGCCAAGGGGGTCGAGGACACCGCCTTCTACCGCTACCTGAGGCTGTCCGGCCTGAACGAGGTCGGGGGCAACCCGGGTCGGTTCGGGCTGCCGTTGGGGGACTTCCACGCGGCGAACGCCGCGCGGCAGCGGGACTGGCCGCTGTCGATGACCACGCTGTCGACCCACGACACCAAACGATCGGAGGATGTCCGCGCCCGGCTGGTGCTGCTCGCGCAGTGCCCCGGCGAGTGGCAGGAGGCAGTGACGAGGTGGTCCGCGGCGGCGGTCGACTACCGCAGCCCGGCGGGGCCGGACGCCGTCACCGAGCAGCTGGTCTGGCAGAGCCTGTTCGGTGCCTGGCCGCTGACCGCAGACCGGGCCGTGGCGTACGTCGAGAAGGCGACGCGCGAGGCCAAGGCGCACACCTCGTGGGTCGACCCGGTACCGGCGTTCGACGAAGCGGTGCGGGCCTTCGTGCGCGGCGTCCTTGCCGACGACCCGCTCATCGCCGACATCGCGGCGTTCGTCGACCGGCTCACCCCCGCCTGGCAGGTGACGGCGCTGGCGCAGAAGGCGGTGCAGCTCACCGTGCCCGGGGTGGCCGACACCTACCAGGGCACCGAGCTGTGGGACCTCTCGCTGGTCGATCCGGACAACCGCCGGCCGGTCGACTGGGCGGCCCGGCGGCGGGTGCTGGCCGCCCTGGACGGCGTCCCCGCCTTGGACGACCTCGGCACGGCCAAACTCCACCTGGTGGCGCGGCTGCTCCGGCTGCGCCGCGAGGAGCCGGACACGTTCCTGGCCGGATCGTCCTACGAGCCGCTGGAGGCCGGCGAGCGCGCGGTCGGCTTCGTCCGCGGCGGACGGGTCGCCACGGTGGCCCCGTTGCGAGCGCTGCTCACCCAACGCTCTGGGTGGGGCGAGGACGCGGTGGTGCTGCCCGAGGGCCGGTGGGCCGACGCCGTGACCGGCGCCGAGCGCAGCGGGAGCGTGCCGCTGGGCGAGCTGCTCGCGGACTTCCCGGTGGCCGTCCTGCGCCGGGTCTAGCTATAGCTAGGAGACCTCGGAAGGGCTGGCCCCGGTGCGCTGCGCGGGCACCCGCAGCAGCCCGACCCCGCGGTCGGGCCGGCTGGCCTTGTCGGCGTACATCCCCTCGTCGGCGCGGCGCACCAGCTCGTCCAGCGAGCAGGCCTGCGTCGGGAACCACACCTCGGCGCCGACGCTCATGCGCAGCTCGAAGTCCGCTCCCGAGTCGGCGTTGTGCCGGGCCACCGCGTCGAGCAGCCGCTGCTCGGCGACCTCGGCCTGCCCGTCGTCGCCGAGCAGCAGGACAAACTCGTCGCCGCCCAGCCGGCCCACGAGGTCGGAGGCGCGGGAGGTGTCGCCCAGGACGGCGGCCGCGTCGGCGATGGCCCGGTCGCCCTCGCGGTGGCCGAGCACGTCGTTGACCTGCTTGAGCCCGTCAAGGTCGACGAACAGCAGCACCCGTGCCGTGCCCTGGCGGCGGGCCCGCTCCAGCTCGTGCTCGGCCAGGACGAACCAGCCGCGCCGGTTGTACAGGCCCGTGAGCTCGTCGCGCAGGGCGACGACCTCGAGCGCCGCCTCCCGCTTGCGGTGCAGCACGACCAGGCCGACGCCCGCCGCGACGATGAGCCCGGTGACGGCCAGCTCGACGCGCTGGCTCGAGCGCTGCAGCGCGCCCTCGAACTCCTCGCGGCTCTGCGGGGTCAGCTCGCCGAGCACGGCGTCGGTCGGGCCGGCGATGGCCCGGCCGGTCGCGTCGATGACGTAGCCATGGCCGGTGCTGCCGTACTCCTGGTGCGAGACGTACTGCTGCAGCGCGCCGCGCGCGGGTTCCCACAGGCCGATGAGAAGGCCGCGGCTTCCGTCGGCGAGGGCGGCCGGCACGGCCAGGGCGGCGAGGCTGCGGCTGCCGGCGTCGAGCACCCCGGACAGCGGCAGCACGCCGGGCTCCGCAGCCCGCACCTGCGCGCGCAGCGGCGTCCAGCCCGGGTCGTCCTGCGCG
>JBBSUR010000304.1:0-2113 GCA_038234255.1 Mycobacteriales bacterium
CCGGTGTAGGGCGGCAGGTCGTTGACGAACTCGGTCTCGATCCAGCGGTTGTGCACCGTGAACGGCTCGCTGACGAACGCCTGGTCGCGCACCACCTTGCGATGGAAGGGCAGCAGCGTGGCCATGCCGTCGACCTGCATCTCGTCGAGCGCCCGGCGCGAGCGCTCCAACGCTTCGGTGCGGGTCGCGCCGGACACGATCAACTTGGCCAACAGCGAGTCGAAGGCGCCGCCGACGACCGAGCCGGACTCGATACCGGTGTCGACCCGGACCCCCGGACCCAGCGGCGGTACGAAACGGGTGACCACACCGGGCGCCGGCAGGAACCCACGGCCGGGGTCCTCGCCGTTGATCCTGAACTCGAAGCAGTGCCCGCGGGGCTCAGGGTCGGTCATCGTCAGCGCGTGGCCCTCGGCGATGCGGAACTGCTCGCGGACCAGGTCGACGCCGGTGATCTCCTCGGTGACCGGGTGCTCCACCTGCAGCCGGGTGTTCACCTCCAAAAAGGAGATCAGCCCGTCGCGCCCGACCAGGAACTCGCAGGTGCCGGCGCCGACGTAGCCCGCCTCGCGCACGATCTTTCGCGACGCGTCGTAGAGCTGGCTGCGCTGCTCGTCGGTCAGGAACGGCGCGGGCGCCTCCTCGACCACCTTCTGGTAGCGCCGCTGCAGCGAGCAGTCCCGCGTACCCACCACCACGACGGTGCCGTGCGTGTCGGCGAGGATCTGCGTCTCGACGTGGCGGGGCATGTCGAGGTAGCGCTCGACGAAGCACTCACCCCGACCGAACGCCGCCACCGCCTCGCGCACCGCCGAGGCGTACAGCTCGGCGATCTCCTCGGGCTGCCGGGCGATCTTCAACCCCCGGCCACCGCCCCCGAACGCTGCCTTGATGGCGACCGGAAGGCCGTGCTCGGCGACGAAGGCGAGCACCTGTTCGACCCCGCTCACCGGGTCGGCGGTGCCCGGGACCAGCGGGGCGCCGATCCGGCGGGCAATCTGCCGGGCGGTCGTCTTGTCGCCGAGCGCCGCGATCGCCGCCGGCGGCGGCCCGATCCAGGTGGCGCCGGCGTCGAGCACGGCCTGGGCGAACTCGGCGTTCTCCGACAGGAAGCCGTAGCCGGGGTGGACCGCGTCGGCGCCCGAGTCCCGCAGCGCCGTGAGGACCTTGTCGATGCTCAGGTAGGAGTCGGCCGAGGTGGTCCCGCCGAGCGCGAAGGCCTCGTCGGCCAGACGTACGTGCAGCGCCTCGCGGTCGGGCTCGGCGTAGACCGCCACCGAGACCAGCCCGGCGTCGCGGCAGGCCCGGATGACCCGGACGGCGATCTCACCGCGGTTGGCGATCAGGACCTTGTGCACTCGGTCGCCTTCCCGCCAGCAGGGCGCCCGGCGGCGCTCCGCGAGCCTAGCCAGCCGCCCGGTGCCACGACCGGCGTGGTGACGACGCTCACTGGTACGCCGCAGACGTGCCATCGTGGCACGGCGCAGGCGTACCAGTGGAGGCAGCGATGGCGCGACCCCGGTCCACGCTGGCTGGAGCCCAGGATCACCTGCTGCGGCAGGGGATTGTGGAGTCGACGAGCGAGCCCGGACCGCGACGCGGCCGCCGCTACCGACTCGTCGACCCGATGCTCGGCGACTGGATCTCCTCCCGGTCAGGGTGACGGCAGCGCGCTCGCCTTCCAGGCGCCGGGACCGGGGCAGAGGGGCGCCCGCAGAGCGGGTCGACCCCACTGCGCCGGCGCGGTGGACGCTGGGGCGCCGGCTGCGTCGTCCCCGTCGTCGACGACCGCGAGGACGACGACGAGTGCGGCTAGCTCCTCGGTCGTTGGGTTGCCGCGTACGACCGTGAGCGCCGGCGGGGTCCCCGGGTCCTGGGTCCCCGAATCCCTTTTCACAGCGGGATGTTCCCGTGCTTCTTCGGCGGCCGGGTCTGACGCTTGGTCTGCAGCAGGCGCAGCGCTTTCGCCACCTCCCGGCGGGTCTGCGACGGCTCGATGACCGCGTCGACGAAGCCCCGCTCGGCGGCGATGTAGGGGGTGGCGAAGGTGTCCTGGTACTGCGCGATGAACGCCGCACGGGTGGCGTCCGGATCGTCGGACGCCGCAATCGCC
>JBBSUR010000305.1:0-2110 GCA_038234255.1 Mycobacteriales bacterium
CGAGATGTCGTAGTCCTGGTAGGGGCGCGCATCCGGGCGGGCCGCCAGCAGCTGGTCCAGCTCGGGCCCGGGCAGAGTCTTCAACCATCCGGCCAGTTCGCGCACGGCTTCTCCCACCGGTGAGTACGGGATCGGACGCGGGGGGGTCGCGGTCCCGGTGCGGTGCCACCTCGGAGGTCCTCGACCGAGGATGCCCGGGGGAAGAGGAGGCGAGGCTGAGCCTACGGCGGAGCAGGCACGTTGCCGCGTCCGACACGCAGGTGGGCGGCTGAGTAGCTGTACTCACGACAGCCGTCCGGTCCGCCGCCATCTTGGCTGTTCCAGCGACCCGGCAGGAAGGCGACCCCCGTGACATCGGACCTCTTCGAGCGCGACACCGGCCCGCGCAGCGTGCCGGCCGGACACCTTGCCTGGCTCGACCGGGAGCTCGCCGGCTGGCAGGAACAGGGTCGGATCGACGCGGCCACGGCCGCGGGCATCCGCGGGAAGTACACGGCCAGCCGACGCTTCTCCCTCGGCCGGCTGCTGCTAGCGCTCGGCGGGGCCTTCGTCGGCGTCGGCCTGCTGTGGCTGGTCGCCGCCAATCTCGACCAGCTCTCGCCGCCAGCGCGCTTCGCCGGGGTGACGGTGGTCTGGCTCGCCTGCGTCGCCGGTGGCGAGGTGCTCAGCGCCCGCCGGCACGAGGATGGCAGCGCCGTGGTCGGCGCCGTACGCCTGGTCGCGGCCCTGGCCTTCGGGGCCGTCGTCTTCCAGGCCGCGCAGAGCCTGCAGGTGCCGGCGTACGAACCCGGGCTGGTCGGGATCTGGGGCGCCGGCGCGCTGCTCTACGCCTACGCCGCGGGAGCCGTCGCGCCGCTGATCGTCGGCGTCCTGGCGAGCGTCGGCTGGTTCGTCTGGGTGGTCGCGCAGCGGACCGAGTCCGTCGCCGGAACCGCCCTCGCCCTGCTGCTCGCCTCGGTCCTCGCGACGGCCGTCGCGGTCGCCCACGACAGGCGATGGCAGCCGGGCTTCGCGCCACCCTGGCGCGCCGTAGCCGTATTCCTTTCCCTGGTGGGCTTGTTCGTCGCGACCTTCTCCCCCGACCAGGACCACAGCGACCGGCTCGGCGGTCTGTTCTGGGGAAGCGCCGCGGTCGTGCTCATGGCGGCGGTGGCCGCTGCGCTCGCCGCCGACCGCACCGGGCGGCTCGAGGTGGCCGCGGTCGTGACGGCGACACTGCTCGGGCTGCTCCTGCTCGGCTGGCAGCCGCCCGGACCGAGCTCTGCGGCCGAGCTGACCGGCGAGGGACTGCTGCGCGCGGGCACCTCGATCCTGGTCTACCTGCTCGCGGCGATCTGGTTCGCCGCTCTGGGGGTGCTGCGGGACGCGAAGGCGCTGACGTCCCTGGCGACAGCCGGCCTGGTCCTGTTCACCGTGGTGCAGAGCTTCGCGGTGATCGAGCCGATTTTGTCGGGCGCGACGCTGTTCCTGGTTCTCGGGGCGGTGCTGGCGGCCACGGGCTACCTCGTCGACCGCGGCCGTCGCCGGCTGGTTGCCGGAGTGAACGAGGTGGCGGCATGAGGCGGCTGCTCGGCGTACGCCGGATCCGGGTGGCGCTGGTCTGCCTGCTGCAGCTCGTGCTCGTCGGCGTCGCGGTCTGGCCACAGCTGTCGGCCCGGCTCACCGGCGAGCAGTACCGCCTGGCCGTCGCGCCGGTCGACCCGATCGACCCGTTCCGAGGGGCGTACGTGCGGCTCGACTACCCAGGGCTGTCACGGCCGTCCGACTCGCTGCCGTCCGGTGAGCTGTTCGTCCCGCTGCGATTCCATCCCGCGCGTGACCTGTGGGAGCCGCTGCCGGCGCAGCTCCGGCGGCCGACCGGCGGGCCGTACCTGCGCTGCGACAGTGACGGCTGGCAGTTGCGGTGCGGCATCGAGAGCCTGTTCGCCTCGCAGCGCGAGGCCAAGCGGCTGGAGCGCGAGCTGGCCGACGGCGACGCGGTTGCCCGGATCCGCGTCGACGGCAGGGGCAACGCTGCGGTGGTCGCTGTCGAGCGGGGCTGATGCGGCGGCCGGACCCGGCCCGGCCCGCACCTACCGTGGGCGCCGTGGAAACGGGATGTGATGCCGGC
>JBBSUR010000306.1:0-2102 GCA_038234255.1 Mycobacteriales bacterium
CAGCTGGTCGTACTTGCCGAACGGGTACCGGTAGCCGAAGACCCGGTGGTAGTAGTCGAAGCCCTGCCGGGTGACCGCGAAGAGCTCATCGGCGTCGAGGTACTGGACCAGCGAGGCGCGGCAGTAGATGCCCAGCGGGATTCCGTCGTGTTCGTCGTGCACCGACGCGTACGGCCCGGCGACCAGCGCGGTCACATAGGTCGACATGCGTGCCGTCTCGGCGAAGCACCAGGTGCCAGGCTCCCCCTCCGGCGGCCGGGAGACGACCTCGCTGTTGCTCACGACCGTCCAGCCGGTCGGCGCCACCACGGTGAACCGGAAGCTGGCCTTGAGGTCCGGCTGGTCGAAGCAGGCGTACATCCGGTGGGCGTCGAAGGTCTCGAACTGCGAGTAGAGGTAGACGCCGGCATCGACCGGGTCGACGAAGCGGTGCAGCCCCTCGCCGGTGCGCATGTAGGCGCCAGCCGCCCGGACCAGCACGGTGTTGTCGGTCTGCAGCCCGTCCAGTCTGATCCGGTTGCCGTCGAACACCGCTGCCACGTCGAGGCTCTCGCCGTTGAGCTGCACCTCGTGCACGACCGGCGCAGTGAAGTCGAGGTAACTGCCGGCTCCGTGCTCGGTGCAGGAGAAGCGCACGGTGGTGACGGTCGAGAAACTGTCCTCACCGGGACCGCCCGTCCCGTCGGTGAGGTCCAGCTCGACGTCGTAGGTAGATACGGCGAGCAGCCGCACCCGCTCGGCGGCCTCGTCGCGGTGCAGGTTGTTCTGGCTCACGCCTGAGTGTTCCACGACACGGCAAGGATCCCGGTGTGAGCCGGTCCTGGTGCGGACAAGCACCAGTCATGGCGACAACCTCGACCCGCGTCGACTTCTGGTTCGACCCGGCCTGCCCCTGGGCCTGGATCACCTCCCGTTGGATGCTCGAGGTGGAGCAGGTCCGGCCGGTGCAGCTCAGCTGGCACGTGATGAGCCTGGCGATCCTCAACTCCGGACGCGAGCTGTCGGAGACGTACAACGCGGCCATGGCGAAGGCGTGGGGGCCGGTGCGGGTGGTGATCGGCGCGCAGCAGACGAACGGTGACGACGTGGTGCTGCCGCTGTACACCGCGTACGGCGAACGCATCCATCGCGGCAAGCGCGAGCTCGACGACCCGGCGCTGCACGTCGAGGCGCTCGAGGCGGCCGGGCTGCCCGCCACCCTCTCCGCGGCCGCCACCGACGGCGCCTACGACGACGCGTTGCTGGCGAGCCACTGCGCCGGCATGGAATCCGTTGGCATGGACGTGGGGACACCGGTGATCCACGTCGAGGGAGTCGCGTTCTTCGGGCCGGTGCTGTCGCGCATCCCGCGCGGCGAGTCGGCCGGTCAGATCTGGGACGGTGCACGGCTGCTCGCCGGGTTCCCGCACTTCTACGAGCTCAAGCGCAGCCGCACCGAGGATCCGGGCTTCGACTGAGGCCGGCTCGGCCCGGCGGTCGGTGTCGGAGCCTCATACGACGATCCGCATGGGGACGCCGAGCCCGTCCACCTCGTCGCCGAGCACCTCGGCCTCGCCGCGCTGCCACCGCGCTGCCGTCCAGGCGCAGGCGACGGCGTCGAGGCAGTCGTCCGGCGCTGCGCGCCCCGGCCGCGGGACGGGCAGGGCCAGGTGGGGGAGCCATCGGCGCAGCACCTCCAGCCGGGCGACGCGCCCGGCGACGGTGCGCTTGGACGGCAGTGGCCGACCGCCCAGCCGGCGCAGCGACACCTCGGGGTGCACTTCGACGACCCGCCCCGCCGCACCCGGCGTCGTGCGCAGCAGGTCGTCCACCTCGGCGACCTTGGCCAGCAGGTGGAACATCTGGATGCTCACCCCGACCGACCCGGCGGCGCGCGAGAGCGCGGTCGCCTCCGGCTGGGTCGCCGCCTCCAGCACCACCCGGGGCGGAGCGAAGAACACCGAGGAGCGCTTCCCGCCCAACTCGAGCCGGGCCTCGAGGTCGGCGAGCCGGCGACGGGCATCCGCCGGCAGTCCGATCGGGATGTCGACCGCCACCACCTCGGCGTCCAGGCTCAACAGGTCGGCGAAGCTTCCGCCGTGCCAGGACAGCGAGGTCCCCTC
>JBBSUR010000307.1:0-2075 GCA_038234255.1 Mycobacteriales bacterium
ACGCCGTCGCCAGCACCTTGATGTCGGTGCCCGGCGCGGAGGCCAGTGCGATGAAGGCGAGGAACAGGATCAGCGCCGCACAGGTCACGAGCCGCCCGGTGCGCCCGAGCCCTTCGATGACGGCGGTACGGGTGGAGCCGAACTTGTCGTACTCCTCGCGCATGCGGCTCAGAATGAACACCTCGTAGTCCATCGAGAGCCCGAACAAAAAGGCGAAGATGAGCACCGGGAGCCAGAAGGTCACCGCGCCGGTCGGGGCGATGTCGAAGACGGCCTCCGAGCCGTAGCCCTTCTGCCAGAACAGCACCACGAAGCCGAAGGTCGCCGACACCGAGAGCACGTTGAGCAGCACCGCCTTGAGCGGCAGCAGCAGCGAGCGGAAACTGCGTACCAGCAGCAGGAAGGTCACCAGCGAGATCAGGGCGATCACCAGCGGGAAGCGCTTGAAGACCGCGTCGCTGTAGTCCAGGACGGTCGCACCGGGGCCGGCGACCCCGACGACGCCGTCGATGTCGGCGACCGCGGTGCGGATGCGGTCCACGACGGCCGCGGCCTGGATGTCGACCAACTCCCGCTCGGGCACGACCTGGACGACCGCGCTGCCCGGCTTGTTCCACGTCGGGTCGTCCGGGGCGAAGGCGAAGGCGACGCCGTCCAGGCCGCTGACGGTCCGCACGACCTGCTCCGCGCCGGCCTTCGCGTCGTCGCTGCGGACGAGGATCTCCAGCGGGGTGACGATGCCGGCGGGGACCCCGTCCGCGCGCAGGTCGGCGAGGGTCTCGACGGCCGGTCCCTGCGCCGCCAGTGAAGCGGTGCTGGCCTGACCCACCCGGATGTCGCTCACCGGCGCGATCAACAGGCCGAGCAGCACCAGGCCGGCGCCGGCCGATAGCCAGCGGCGGCGGTTGATCAGCCGGGCCCAGGACGTCCAGGCCTTCGAGGCGCTCGTCTCGTGCCGCACCCGCGGCCAGTCGATCCTGGGGCCGATGCTGGCGAGCAGCGCGGGCAGCAACGTCAGCACGACCAGCGAGCTGACGATCGGAATCAGCATCCCGCCGATGCCCATGCTGCGCAGGAACGGGACCGGCACGACGATGAGCGCAACCAGAGAGATCGCGACCGTGGCGGCGGAGGCCACGACCGCGCTGCCGGCGGTGCGCATCGACTCGACCACCGCCGCCGCGTTGTCCCGGCCGTGTTCGCGCTCCTCGCGCCAGCGGGTCACCAGGAGCAGCGAGTAGTCGATCGCCACCCCGAGGCCGACCAGCGCGATGAGGAACTGCACCACGAAACTGACGTCGGTGAGATAGCTGACCGCGAGCACGCACAGGAACGTCGACAGAATCGAGACCAGCGCGATGAGCAGCGGCACGAACGCCATGAAGGAGGCGAAGACGAACAGCAGCACGATGAAGGCGCCACCCGCCCCCAGCAGCGTCTCGGACAGCACGCTCGGTGGATCGCCGTCCGCCGAGCTCTGGGCGTTGCCCTCGGCCAGTTCGAAGTATCCGGTGGTGCGGATCTCGAAGCCGGTCGCCTGCTCTTGCGCCGGCAGCGTCTCCTTGATGTTGCGAAAGGCGGGGGCGAACGTGAAGCCGGTGAACTTCTCGTCCACCACTACGCCGTACGCGGTGCGACCGTCGTCGGTGATGAACTCGTCGGCATCGGTGTTGCCCGCCCAGGCCACGCGGTACTGCGGAAAGTTCTGCTGCACCGACTCGAATACGCCGTCCACCGCGGCCTGATCGTCCGCGACGGTGGTCCCGGACGGGACGGTGACAGCGAGGATCGTCACCCCTTCGTCCGCGCCGCTGCCGTAGGTCTCGAGCAGTTGCTTCTCGGTCTCGAAGCCCTGTTGACCGGGCAGCGAGAAGTCGAAGGTCAGCCGGTCGACGGTCGTCCCGGACATGGCGCCGCCGGCCAGCATAACGACGATCCAGAACACTGCGACGAGCGCTTTGTGGCGCAGGACAACACGAGCCAGGCCCACCATGGAGCGCTCCCCCCTGTCGAACGGTGCACCCCCGTGCACAGGTGGGCCCGAGCCTACGGTCAGGCCAGCAGGCTGTCCTGCG
>JBBSUR010000308.1:0-2067 GCA_038234255.1 Mycobacteriales bacterium
CCGCGCCCGCGAGGCCACCGACTCTGCCGCTCTGCCCGGCCTCGCGCGGGGCGCCGGCCTGCTCGCCGCGGGCGTCGCCCCCGCGGTCGCCGCGTACACCGCCGTGCTGCTCAGCGACACCGCCACGCCCTCCTGGCACGAAGCGGGGCGCGACCTGCCGTTCGTGTTCGTGGGCAGCGCGGCCGCAGCGGCCGGGGGGGCCGCGATGCTCACGACCCCGGTCGACGAGGCGGGTCCTGCGCGGCAGCTGGGTGTGGCGGGAGCCGTGCTGGACCTGGCGGTCAGCCGCAAGATGGAAGCCGGCATGGGCATCGCCGCCGAACCGATGCACCAAGGTCGCGCCGGGCACTACCTGCGCGCCGCACGGGCGCTGACAGCCGTCGGGGGACTCGTCACGGCGACCGTCGCCCGGCGGAGTCGGACGGCTTCGGCGCTCGGCGGAGCCTGCCTGGTGGCGGGCTCAGTCTGCACCCGGTTCGGGATCTTCCACGCGGGCCAGCAGTCTGCTCGCGATCCCCGCTACACCGTCGTGCCGCAGCGCGAGCGCCAGACCGCCGGACCGCCAGGATGTCGCTGACCAACTGATCGCGGCTGCGTGCGCCGCCGCCGGTGTCATCGGGCGAGCACATCGGGGGTCGGGGCCGTCCGCCGGTTACGATGGGGCGGGTGACCGACGCGCCCCGTCAGCTCCTCCCGTCAGCGGCGACGGCCGGTGCAGCACCGGCGCGGCCACCCGATCCAAGGAGCACGCCGTGACCGAACCCTCACCGTTGGACAAGGCCGTCGGACGCACCAGCACGAAGGAGACCAGCACCGACGAGACCGGCGACAGTCCTGTGCACGGCGGAGCCTTCGACAAGGGGCTCCACCAGACCCCCAAGGTGCTGTGGCTGTCGGTCGCGCTGATGTGCCTGGGCACCGCCCTGATCGGGGGTGGCGTCGTCGCCCTGAGTATGGACACCACCACGGCGATCGTCTTGTTCATCGCCGGCGCCGCCCTGGCCGTCGTCGGAGGGGTGATCGGCCTTGCCAACAAGATGATGTCGAACGTCGAGTGAGGCCACGCGGTTGGGCGCGCCGCGGGAGCTGAAGGCCAGGGGTTCGCTGGGTGAGCGGCGTGGGTTTCGCCGTGCCGACACATGACCAGCGAGCTGGAAGGGCGCGAGGTGCGCCTGCCCCGCGGCTGGTGTCGTCGCCAGAGGGCCTGCCTGGCCGATGCCTTGAGTCTCAGAGACCTACATCGCCGACGTCGCCCGCGACGGCAACACCGAGCTGGCCGACTTCTTCCGCCACGCGCCGGCGGAGAGCCGGAATGGCGGCAAGCGGGGCCAGCAGCTCCTTGCTTCCCGGCTCTGCGGCTACGGGGGCGTTAGAACGGCCAGCCCCGCAGCTCCCCCGGATTGGTGCCTCGGCGGCGCAGGAGATTGCCGTCGAGGCCCCACACCCGCCCGGCTGGCACGATGGCCAGGATGATCAGCGGCACGTACTCATGGGGCTGCTCGAACACCCAGCGGTTGCTGCTGGCGTAGACCAGCGCGAGGAAGAGTTGTTCACCCAGCGCCGGCAGCGCCGCAGCCCGTGTCGCGAGGCCGAGGATCAACAGCCCCCCCGCACCGATCTCGACGGCGGTGAGCGCCCATCCGAAGAAGCCCCAGTTGTCGAGCATGAACTGGGCGATCGAACGCAATCCCGGGACGCTCGTGCCCGGCTGGCCACCAGCGGGATTCTCGAAGACCTCGAACTGCAGGATGAAGCGCGCCGCCTCGCGATCGATGAGGTTGGCGACGTAGGGGCCCACAGTGATCTTGCTGAAGCCGAACAGCTTCGCCAGACCGTTGCTGAGCAGCAGGAGCCCCATGAAGATGCGCAGGACGGCGAGGCCCTTGCCGAGGGTCATCGCACTGGGCAGGACTCCACTGGCCTCCTGGCGCCCCCGGTCTGCGTCCACCTCGGTCACTATCCCGCCTCACTCCTGCGCTGGGCCCTCGACGGGGCGGGTGGCTACTCCTGCTTCCGGCCCATCGAACTGCGCCACCCATAGCGCCGCCCGGCCTGCGGGAAAGGTCC
>JBBSUR010000309.1:0-2063 GCA_038234255.1 Mycobacteriales bacterium
CCACCGCTCTTTCCGTCTCGGTGGCCCCCCCGTCCCCGGACCGCTTCCTGCACTCCGACCCGCACGACTTCGCCGGGCTCTACATCCGGCACCGCTCCTCGCTGCTGCTGCATGCCCGGGCCCAGCTCAACGACGTGCGCGACGCCGACGAGGTCGTCCAGGACGCGTTCCTGCGGCTGTTCCTGGCGCTGCCCGAACTCGAGACCGAGCTGCAGGCGCTCGCCTACTGTCGGCGGACCATCACCAACCTGTGCATCGACCGCTACCGCGCCACCCAGCGTCGACCTCGCCTGGTCGCCCTGGACAGCGTCGCCGACATCCAGCTGGTCGAGGACGACCCCAGCGACCCGGTGGTCCAGGCCGAGGACGCCGCGATCGTACGGGCGGCGCTGTCCCAACTCAGCCCGCTGCACCGCGAGGCCCTGGTCAAGCGGGAGATCGAGGAGAAGACGCTCCCGGTCATCGCCGTCGAGCTGGAGATCCCCGAGGAGAGCGTCAAGCACGTGCTCTTCCGCGCGCGTCGCGCGCTGCGCCGGATCCTCGTCGGCACGTCGGTCGCCCCCGGCGCCGAGACCGAGTCCGTCGGCCTGGTGCAGCGCAGCCTGCGCGACGGCGGGCGGGTGGCGGCCCTGGTCGGCGCTTTCGCCCTCGCTCTCGGACTCAGCGCCGGACCGGACCTGCGCATGGTGCCGGTGGTCGGCCACGCCCTGCCCGACCTGCCGTCCTTGGTGCAGGTCACCGCGCCGGTCGGCGACGCGCTCGGCCGGCTCGGCGGTCGGGTGCTGCCGGCCCCGACCCCGGCCGCGACCGGGCCCGAGCAGCAGCCGGCACCGACCGACGCCGAACCTGAGCCCGCCGCACGCCCGCAGCTCGGCAAGAGCCCGGCGACCACACAGCACGGCGCCGGCGGCCCGCTGCTGACCCCGGCCGACGAGGCGCCCCCCGAGGCGCCCGCCGTAGTGCCGGCCCCCGGGCCTGCGCCTGTCGTGCTGCTCACCGTGGCGCCCGAGCAGCAGGCGCTGGCGACGTCCGACATCGCGGATGCCCCGGTCACCCCCGCTCCCGCGCCGGGGGTGCGGCCCTCTCCGGTGCCGAGTGGGACCCCCGCCGCCGAGCCGACCGCCACCCCGGAGCCGACCCCGACGGCCACCGCCACCGCGACCGCGACCGCTCCGGCTACGGCCAGCCCGACGGCGACGCCGACGGGCTCGCCGTCCCCGACGCCTTCGGGGACCTCGCCCTCGCCCACGGCGACGCCGACCCCGACGTCCAAGAGCTCGACCGTGGGCCTGAGTCTGCGCAGGAACGGCTCGCCGACGAGTGCCGCGTCCTCGCAGTAGCGGCTCGGGAGGGGGCCAGGCCGATCCGGCCGAGAGCCGCCCGACGGGTCCCCTGCCGTACGTCCCCGGGCTCGACGGGCTGCGCGGTCTGGCGGTGCTCGCCGTGCTCGCCTACCACCTCGACCTGCCGTTCGCGCCCCGCGGCGGCGCGGTCGGGGTGACGCTGTTCTTCACCCTGTCCGGCTACCTGATCACCACCCTGCTGCTGCGGGAGGTGCAGGCGAGCGGGGGCGTACGGCTCGGCGCCTTCTATGGCCGCCGGGCTTTGCGGCTGCTGCCCGCGCTGCTGCTGCTCGCCGCCGCCGTCGCCGCCTACTCCCGCTGGTCGCCGCCGCCTGCCTCGGCGGAGGCGAACAACGCGGCGCTGCCGTACGTCCTGCTCTACGCCGCCAACTGGTACCGCGCGGTCGAGGGCTTCGGCAGCATGGGGCTGCTGGAGCACACGTGGACGCTGGCGGTCGAGGAGCAGTTCTATCTGCTGTGGCCGGCGGTGGTGCTGATCGCGCTGGCGCTGGTGGCGCGGACGGGAGCCGCCCGCGGGGCCGACTGGCGTCGGGGTCTGCTCGGCGTCGCGCTGGTCGGGTCGGTCGCGCCGCTGATCGTCCGGCTGGCGATCTGGGACGGGCTCGAGCCGTCGGCGGCGCGGGTGCTCAACGGCACCGACACCGCCGCTGACCCGCTGATGATGGGCTGCGCCCTCGCGATCGGGCTCGCGCTGCTCGG
>JBBSUR010000310.1:0-2050 GCA_038234255.1 Mycobacteriales bacterium
CAGGGTGAAGGCGTGGAAGACCTCGTGGAAGCCGAACCAGTTGGGAAACGGGTCCGGTCGGCGCAGCGCGTACACGATCGCGCCGAGGCTGTAGAACAGCCCGCCCGCCAACAGCAGGATCACGATGGTCCAGCCACCCGCGTCCTGCAGTTGCGGCAGCACCCCGAGCGCCACCCAGCCCAGTGACAGGTAGAGCAGCACGAACAGCCAGCGAGCCGGACGGCGTACGGCAATGCGCAGCACCACGCCCAGCACCGCGCCGCCCCAGACGGCACCGAACACCGCCCACCGGGTCACCCCTTCGAGCAACAGCAGGGCGAACGGCGTGTAGGTGCCGGCGATGAGAATGAAGATCATCGAGTGGTCGAGCCGCTTCATGACCTCGCGGGACCGGCCGTCCCACGGGCCGCGGTGGTAGGCAGCGGACGTGCCGAACAGCAGAGCCACGCTGACGGCGTAGACGGTCGCGGCGGTGCGCGCCTGCGCCCCGTCGGCCAGGCAGATCAGGGCGGTCCCGGTGATGAGCGAGATGGCGAAGGCAGCCTCGTGCAGCACCCCGCGCAGTCGGGGCTTCAGCGCCGCCGCGAGGTCGGAGACCGTGGAGTGATCGGTAGGGTTCATGCCCCTCCTGGCGCGGCGGAGTGCTCGATCTCACAGCGACCACAAGGCCCGCTGGGTGTCCTCGCTATCACCGAGCCGGGAACACCATGACGACGACGCCCACGATAGCGGGCTGGACCAGCCCCCACCCGGCATCCGGCCCTGATCGCCGCCCCGTGGCGTGACCGGCCCGGATACGCTCCCGGCACCGTTCCGGCCGGGGACGCAGGAGGGACGGAGGCACGCGTGGGTCTGCGCGATGTCGTCTACGGCATCTACGAGCGACGCCTCGCCTCCTCCCTGGAACGGGCCGGCGCGCCCGTACCGCGGCACGTCGGGGTCATCCTGGACGGCAACCGCCGCTGGGCCCGGGCGACCGGGCAGCGCGACGCCGACGGTCATCAACGCGGCGCCGACAAGATCGTCGACCTGCTGGCCTGGTGCGACCAGGCGGGGGTCGAGCTGGTCACGCTGTGGCTGCTGTCGACCGACAACCTGAGCCGACCGGCCGCCGAGCTCTCGCCGCTGCTGGGCATCATCGAGGCCGTCGTGCTCGACCTCGCCCGGCCGCAGAACCGCTGGACGCTCAACATCGTCGGCGCCCTGGACCTGCTGCCGGACGAGACTGCGCGCACGCTGAAGGAGGCGGCCGCGACCACGGCCGGTCGTCCGGGCGTCGAGGTCAACGTCGCCATCGGCTACGGCGGCCGGCGCGAGATCGCCGACGCCGTCCGCTCGATGCTCCACGCCCACGCCGCCACGGGAGCCACGCTGGAGGAGGTCGCGGAGTTTCTCGACGTCGAGCACATCGCCGAGCACCTCTACACCCGCGGCCAGCCCGACCCGGACCTGGTGATCCGCACCAGCGGTGAGCAGCGGCTCGGCGGCTTTTTGTTGTGGCAGAGCGCCCACAGCGAGTTCTACTTCTGCGAGGCGTACTGGCCCGACTTCCGCCGGGTCGACTTTCTGCGCGCGCTGCGTGCCTATGCAGCACGCCAGCGACGCTTCGGCGCATGACGTTCACCCGGCCTTCACCCGCGCCCACCGCGTGTCGCCGCGCCCCCGCGGTCGGGCGCGTCTAGCGTTCGGCGCAGTGGCCGGCAGTCCGTCTGCCGCATGGCAGGGAGCTCACCTTGACGACCTTCGTCCTCGACACTTCCGTTCTGCTGTCCGACCCGGGAGCCTTGGCCCGCTTTGCCGAGCACGACGTCGTACTCCCGTTGGTCGTCGTCAGTGAGCTCGAGGGCAAGCGGGATCATCCCGAGCTGGGCTGGTTCGCCCGCCAGGCGCTGCGGATGCTCGATGACCTCCGGATCGCCCACGGCCGCCTCGACTGCCCCATCCCGATCGCGCAGGGGACGCTGCACGTGGAACTCAACCACATCGACACCTCGGTGTTGCCGGCCGGTGTCCGCGGGACCGACGGCGACAGCCGGATCCTCGCCGTAGC
>JBBSUR010000311.1:0-2023 GCA_038234255.1 Mycobacteriales bacterium
GCGAGCAGCGGTGGTGCCAGGGGTACTCCGAGCCGGACGCCGGCTCGGACCTCGCCGGCATCCGCACGTCGGCCGTCCTCGACGGCGACGAGTGGGTCATCAACGGCCAGAAGACGTGGACCTCGGCCGGCCATCTGGCCGACCACATCTTCGTGCTGGCCCGCACCGACCCGTCGGCGCCCAAGCACAGGGGCATCACCTTCCTGCTGGTGCCGATGGCCCAGCCCGGGGTCGAGGTTCGTCCGATCCGCAACATGGCCGGCTACGCGCTGTTCAACGAGGTGTTCTTCACCGACGCCCGCACCGCCTCGCACGAGGTCGTCGGCGCGGTCAACGACGGCTGGCGCACCGCGATGGCGCTGCTCGGCTTCGAGCGCGGCGTCGGCGCCACCACCGACGCGATCCGCTTCCGCGGCGACCTGGACCGCCTGGTGTCGCTGGCGCGGGAGCGGGGGCTGACCAACGACCCGCGCATCCGCGAGCGCCTCGCCTGGTGCCACAGCCGGGTCGAGGTCATGCGCTACCGCGGCCTCATCTCGCTGTCGCGTCTGCTCAACGGCGGGCGGCTCGGCCCGGAGGCCTCGATCACCAAGGTGATCTGGTCGGAGTTCGCTCAGGCCTACACCGAGCTGGCGATCGAGATCCTCGGCCCGGAGGCGCTCGCGCCGACCGGCCAGGCGACCGGCGGCCTGCTCCAGATGCCCGAGGCCGGCACGGAGAACTCCCCGCTGTCGTGGGTCGAGACCTTCATGTCCGCGCGCGCCGGCACGATCTACGCGGGCAGCTCGCAGGTCCAGCGCAACATCATCGGCGAGCAGCTGCTCGGCCTGCCCAAGGAGCCGCGCCTGGACGCCGGCCCGTTCCGCGAGCTCTCCGGGTCGAGGAGCTGACATGGACTTCGCCTTCAGCAAGGACCAGGAGGAGTTCCGCACCTCGCTGCGCCGCTTCCTGACCGACAAGGCGCCGCTGTCCGCGGTGCGCGCCGCGTCGGAGACCGACCTCGGCTACGACCCGCTGCTCTGGAAGCGGATGAGCGAGCAGCTCGGGCTGCCCGGCCTGCACATCGCCGAGGAGCACGGCGGCTCCGGCACCGGCCTGCTCGAGCCTGCCGTGGTGCTCGAGGAGACCGGCCGCGCCCTGTCGTCCTCCCCGTACCTCGCCGGCCTGTTCGCATCGCTGGCGGTCCAGCGGCTCGGCAGCGCGGAGGCGCAGGCCGACCTGCTGCCGCGCATCGCCTCCGGCGAGGCGGTCGTGACCCTGGCGACGATCGAGGTGGCCAGCCCCACCGGCACCCGCGGGCTCACCACGACCGCGCAGTCGCGAGGCGACCAGGTGACCCTCACCGGCACCAAGACGCTCGTCGAGCACGGCCACAGCGCCGACGTGCTGCTCGTCAGCGCGGTCGGCGCCGACGCCCCGACCGGGGACGCCCGGCTCTACGTCGTGCAGGGCGACGCCGCCGGGCTGACCCGCACCCGGCAGAAGACGGCCCTCGACCTGACCCGCCCGGTCGCCGAGGTCGTCCTCGACGGCACGCCGGCGGTTGCTCTCGGCGACCCGGCGCCCGGTGCACTGGACGATCTCGTCGACCTGTTCTGCGCGCTGCTCGCCAGCGAGATGGTCGGGGGCACCGAGGCCTGCCTGACCATGGCGGTCTCGTACGCCAAGGACCGCATGCAGTTCAACCGGCCGATCGGCTCGTTCCAGGCGATCAAGCACAAGTGCGCCGAGATGATGATCGCGCTGGACGGCGCGCGCGCCGCAGCGCAGTACGCCGTCCTGGTAGCCGACGGCGGAAGCTCCGAGCTGTCGACGGTCGGGCCGCTGGCCAAGGCCGAGGCAGCCGAGGCGTTCACGTTCGCGGCGAACTGGACCATTCAGATCCTGGGCGGCATCGGCTTCACCTGGGAGCAGGACGCACACCTCTACTTCCGCCGCGCCTGGGCCGACTCCGGCCTGCTCGGCGGTCCGGCGGCGCAGCGCGCCCGGCTCGCGGACCGCATCGGGCTCTGACCCCCTGTAC
>JBBSUR010000312.1:0-1990 GCA_038234255.1 Mycobacteriales bacterium
CCGCCTGCTGTTCGTGGTGCGACGGCGGCCCGATGCACCCGAGTCCCGACTCGACGCCGAGGTGCTGATCGGTGGGCGGCTCGGTCCCGGTGAGGCCGTCGTGCTTCGGATGTACGGCCGGCTCGCGCTGCACGCCGAGTCGGTCATCCTTCCGCTGCTCGCCCCGGACGCTCCCGTCGTCACCTGGTGGTTCGGCGCGCCGCCGCACCTGATCGCGCACGACCCGCTGGGGGTGCTGGCCGACCGGCGGGTCACCGACTGCAGCCTGGCCGCGCAGCCGCTCGAGGCGCTGCGCCAGCGGGCGCAGGACTACGCGCCCGGCGACACCGACCTGGCTTGGGCACGGGCGACCGCCTGGCGGGCGCTGTGCGCGGTGGCCTTCGACTCCGTCACCGGTGCGGCCCGATCCGCCACGGTCACCGGCGGCGCCGGCGACCCGGCCCGTGAGCTCGTCGCGGGCTGGCTGCGGACGTGCCTGCGCATCGACGTCGGGGTCGTGGACTCCCCCGGTTCAGGCATCGGCGAGGTGCGCATCGAGCTGGACGACGGGGTGATCGTGGTCGGCCGGGCCGGCCCGTCCACTGCCCGGCTGACCCGCACCGGCCAGCCCGACCGCACCATGCCGCTCGAGCAGCGCGAGCTCGGCGACCTGCTGGCCGAGGAGTTGCGCCGGCTCGACGCGGACGAGACCTATGCGAAGGCGCTGGCCTGCGCGACCGGCAGCGGTGATCTGTCCGGACGCTCGCAGACGCGTACGCACCTGTGGCACGACCCGACCTCATCCGCCGACCCGGACCCGGCCCTGACCACGACATGACCGCGACATGACCGCGACATGACCGCGACATGACCGCGACATGACCGCGACATGACCGCCGCCGACCGCACGATCGTGGTCGTCCGGGATCCCGACGTGCTCGCCGAGGCGGTCGCGGCCCGGCTGCTCACCCGGCTCGTCGACTGCCAGGCCGTACGCGGGCGGGCGTCCGTCGTCCTGACCGGAGGCGGCGTGGGCATCGCCGCACTGGCTGCGGTCGGACGGTCACCGGCCCGCGCCGCGGTCGACTGGCGCCGTGTCGACGTGTGGTGGGGCGACGAGCGGTTCGTGCCCGCCGACGACTCCGACCGCAACGACGTACAGGCGCGCGCTGCCCTGCTGGACGGCCTGGACCTGGACCCGGTGCGCGTCCACCCGATGGGTGCGCTCGGCGGGGTCGACGGCGAGGACCCGGATGCGGCGGCCACCCGGTACGCCGACGAGCTGCGGGCCGCCGCGCCGCACGGCTTCGAAGTTCCGCCATTCGATGTCCTGCTGCTCGGCATGGGACCGGAGGGCCACACCGCGTCGATCTTCCCGGAATCGCCCGCCGCGCACGACGACCGCCTCGTCGTGGGGGTGCACGGCTGTCCCAAGCCGCCACCGACGCGGGTGTCGTTGGGCTTCGCGGCGCTGAACGGCGCCCGCGAGGTGTGGCTGGTGGTCGCCGGCGTCGACAAAGCGGCGATGGTGGCGATGGCGCTGTCCGGCGCCGGCCGGTTACAGCTGCCCGCGGCCGGGGTGGCCGGGACCGCGCAGACCCTGTGGCTGCTCGACGAGGCAGCGGCCTCCGCCCTGCCCCGCGACCTGCGCCGCCGCTGAGCCGATTCGGGGCAGCCCGGGCCCCTTTCCGCCAACCGATCTTGGCTGGGGGTTGTCGGTGGGGACGGTGATCGGTTGGGGGGATCCGGCGGCCGCTCGTACGCTCGTCCAGTCCCCCAGCCGATCAACTGACCAGCGAAAGATCGGTTGGGGAGTGTGCGGCACGGATCGCCGCCCCGAATGACGAGGCGGGCCAACCGTCCTACTTGTTCGCCCGCAGCTTGGCGAGCGCCTCGGCCAGGATCGCCTCGCCGTCCTCGGCGTTGCGGCGCTCGCGCACGTAGGCCAGGTGGGTCTTGTACGGCTCGACTTTGGTCTGGGCCGGCGGGTGGTCCTTGTCCTGCCCGGCCG
>JBBSUR010000313.1:0-1964 GCA_038234255.1 Mycobacteriales bacterium
CGCCGAGCATTGCCCGGGCCACCGGCACGGGCAGGTCCTGCTGTCCCAGATGAAGCACCTGCGGCCGGGCGGCGAAGGCGATGTCGGCCCGGTCGTTGACCGACCACAGGGCTCCGTGGCGACGTGCAGCCGCGGCCACCACTGCGCACAAATCCAGCTCGCGCCGGGCCTCCAGTCCCTTCTCCCGCAGTTGCACCACGTCGACGCCCCCCGCGAGAACCGCGTCGAGGAACTCGGCCAGGTCGGGACGGTCCCCCGTGCACAGGTAGAGCCGGGCCCGGGCCAGCCGGGCTCGCACAGCCTCACCCACCGGCCACCGCCCGTACCAGTTCGAGCCGGTCACCGTCACGCAGGCGCACACCTAGCAGCTCCGAACGCAGCAGGGCGGTGCCGTTGTGCTCCACCACCACGGACCCGGGGCGCAGCCCGAGGGAAGTGAGCAATGCGGGCAGGTCGGTGTCGTCCGGGACGTGCGAGGGCCGCCCGTTCACCGTCAGCAGCACCCGCCGAGCCTACGGGAGGGCATGATCGCCTCGTGACCAAAGAAGACAGCAAGAGCAATCCCGCCGGGCATGTCAGCCTCGGCAACCGGGCTCTCGTGATCGTCGAGGACACCATCTACGTCTCGATCGCGGCGCTGCTTGCCATCGGGGCGGCGGTCCTCGTGGTCCGCGCCTTCGTGATCTTGGCGCAGGGCGCCACCGACAGCGGCCCGGACGCGCTGCTCGACACGCTCGACGCCATCCTGCTGGTCTTCATCTTCGTGGAGTTGCTCTACGCGGTGCGGATCACGCTCAAGGAGCGCCAGATCGTCGCGGAGCCGTTCCTCATCGCCGGCATCCTGGTCTGCATCAAGGAAATCATCGTCCTGGCGGTGAAGAGCGCCAGCGAGTACATCGACAAGGGGCCGGAGTTCGCCCGCGCGATGGTGGAGATCGGGCTGCTCGGCGGCCTCGTGCTGGTGCTCGCGGCCAGCGGCGTGCTGCTGCGCAAGAAGGAGAAGGAGCCGGAGGAGAACTCCAACACCGAGGCCGCCCCGGGCTAGAAGCCCAGCGCCTGCGCCCGCCGCTTGATCTCGGTGGCGCGGTTCTCGTGCAGGGCCTGCAACGGCGTACCGGGCAGCATGTCGTCCGGCGAGGTCAGCCAGCGCCACGCCTGCTCACTGGAGTAGCCGGCGTCGCGCAGCAGGGTGAGAACGGGAACCAGGTGCTTCACCAGCACGTCCCCGTCGAGCTGCTCGGCCGGGATCCGCGGACCCTGTGGCGTCGCCACCGTCAGCAGGTGCCCGGCCCGCAGCAGGTCACGTACGCCGGTCGGCCCGATGCCCATGCGCTCGGCTACCTCGTCCGCTGACAGCATCTGCACGCGCGTCACCCTAGCCAGCGCACGCGACCGGCACCCCGCCCGCCGCAGCACTGGCCCGCGCCGCGTCGAGCACCGCGGCGGTCGCGCGGGACGCCGCCAACGGCAACACCCAGCCGGGTCCGCCCCGGACCACCGACGAGACCTGCTGCACCATCAGGCAGTACGCGTCTGTCGCCGCGACCGCAAGGCGCTCGGTCGAGGCGCCGTCCGAGACCCACAGTTCGGTGTCGTCACGCTTCCAGGAGGTGTACGGAGCGTTGCGCAGCTCGAGCTCGCCGCGGTCGCCGGTGATGACCAGCCACTGACCCCGGTCCGCGCCGATGGCCACGTCGACCTCGGCCTCGGCCTCGCCGCCGGCCCAGCGCAGGATCGCCCGGGTGTCGAGGTCCACGCCGGTGGGGCCGGTCGTCGAGCGGGCCACCACGTCGTCCGGCAGGCCCTGCGCGACCGACCACAGACAGGCCGACACGGCGTAGCAGCCGACGTCGTAGAGCGCCCCGCCGCCCCGCAGCGGATCGAGCCGGTAGTTGCCGGCCAGCTCGCCGGCGAAGGTGAACCCGGCGGCGACATGGCGCACCGGGCCGATCGAGGCGAGCCGC
>JBBSUR010000314.1:0-1930 GCA_038234255.1 Mycobacteriales bacterium
AGCCGGAGGGGCAGGAGCTGGAGGGGCCGGAGGAGCCGGGGCCGGAGCCGGAGCCCGAGGTGCAGGAGCCGGCGGAGCTGGTGCAGGAGCCAGCCTCGCGGGCGGGGCGGGCGCCGGAGCGACCGGGGCCGGCGCGGGGGCGGGGGGCGGGGGGTTCACCACGATGATCTGGGGTGCGGGCGGTGCCGGCGGCGCGGGTGGCGGCTTCGGAGCCGGCGCGACGGCGGCCGGTTCGGGCGCGGGCTGGACGTACAGCGCCCGGAAGGGGTTGCGCCCGAGCTGGACATCGGCAGCGGCAGGCAGGATCAACGCCTGCTCAGGGTCGGGAGCCGGTGCCTGCGTCCGCGGAGCCCTGGTCACGGCGCCAAAGTCGTCGGCTGTGTCATTGCTGCCGCCGAGGAAGTAGAAGGCACCCGCCGCCATCAGGACCGCGCCGAGTGCGCCGACCACGACGACGGTGCGCCGGCCGTCCTTCACGGGCTCGTCGGCGACGGCCGCGGCGGTCTCGGTCAGGAAGGGGGACTGGCTCATCGTCGTCTCCTACTTCGCCGGTGCGGCGGACGGGGCGACGACTGCGGTCGCCACGGGGCGGTTCACGGCCATGAAGACCGAGCCGTTGATGGTGCTGGTGAGCGACCGGCCGTCCTCGGCGGAACCGGCACCGGCCTTCGTCGCCGTCGCCGTCGGACTGACACCGGGCGCCAGGCTCACGTCCACTACCCGCAGCGCCCGAGGCAGGTCCTCCAGGTTGGCCATGAACTTCGCGATGTCGAAGTAGTCGCCGACCACGTTGAGGGCGACCGGGATGGTCGCCAGGGTGCCGGCGGCCCCTCCGGCGACCGGAGCGATAGGCGCAACCGGCGTCGTCTGAGCAGTCGCGGTCGACGGCTCCGCCACCACCGGCGCCACCGCGACGGGCGCCACCGCGACGGGCGCCACCGGCTGGCCCGGGGTCACCGAGACGAACTCGACGCCCGAGGAGGTACTCGCCGCGGTGAGCGCGCGGATCAGCGCCGGCAGCGAGGGGTTGTCCGGGATCTTGGCGGCGACCTCGGCGAGTTCGGCCTGCTTCTTCGGCAGGTCCTTGGCCTGCGCCCGCAGCACCGACAGCTGGGTCTCCAGCGCGGCGTTGGCCGAGACCTGGCTGGCAGCCTGCGTACGCAGGTCGTTCGCCTCGCCCTTCTTCGGCGAGATCAGCAGGAACCATCCCGCGGCGAGCAGCACGACCGAGGCGAGCACGGCCAGCGTGACCCACTGCTTGAGCTTGTTGTCCATGTCAGCCTCCGGCCGGCGTGGTGAAGCGACCGGACAGGGCGGCGGGCGTCATGGTGACCGTGCTGGCGAAGTTCACCGTGCTGCGGGTGCCGATCAAGGCCTTGGTCGAGGAGGTGAAGTACGGGTTGGTGTAGCCCTTCTGCTTGGCCAGCGACTCCAGCCACACAGCGACGTCGTCGTGGGCAAAGCCGACGCCGGTGAAGGTGACCTGTCCGATGCCCGGCTCGGTCGCGCCGACGGCCGGCGGCGACGTGGCCTGCTTGAAGGTGACGTTCTGCAGCCACACGTTCTCCGGGACGGTGAGGCTGAGGTCGTTGAGATACTGCGAGAAGCGGATCTCCTCGCCCATCGCCGAGGTGAGCATCGCCTGAGCGGCAGCGGCCTGGGCGTAGACCGCTTTCACCTCCGCATATTTCGCGGTCTCCGCCGTCAGCACCGTGTTGGCGGCAGTGGCCGTCTCCAGCTCGGTCGTGGCGTCGTTGACGCCGGCAAGAGCGCCGAGGTAGAGCAGCGCGACGACACCGACGGCGGCGAGCACGCCGCCACCCAGGGCGTACTGGATGCGCCGGAACCTTGCCCGCTCGGCAATCTCGGGCGGCAGCAGGTTGACCCGTGGCAGGACCGGCAGGCCGGCGCCGACCGGCTGCTTGGTCTG
>JBBSUR010000315.1:0-1929 GCA_038234255.1 Mycobacteriales bacterium
GCCTCGATGCCGCCGCCGCCGGATTCGGCGGACCGGGTCATCCGCTCGGCGACGACGGCGCACTGCACCAGGTCGCCGCGGTACTTCGGCAGGATCACGCCACGGCTGATCGCCCCGACCTGGTGGCCGGCTCTCCCGATCCGCTGCAACCCGGACGCCACCGACGGGGGCGACTCGACTTGGATGACCAGATCGACGGCCCCCATGTCGATCCCGAGCTCGAGCGAGCTGGTCGCGACGACGGCGGGCAGGCGGCCGGACTTGAGCGCCTCCTCGATCTGCACGCGCTGCTCGCGGGAGACCGAGCCGTGGTGGGCGCGGGCGATCACGGTGCCCTCCGACCCGGTGGCTGTGCCGTTGCCCCACGGAGCGGGCGTCCCGAACGGAGCGGGCGTGCCGACCCCGCCCTGGCCGGGATGGGCCGCCGGATACCTCCTTGCGTCCTGCACGCGGAGCGGGGGGGTTGTCCCGTCAGCAGGACGCAAGGAGAGGGAGCGCTCGGTCGCGATCTCGTTCAGCCGGCTGGTGAGCCGCTCGGCCTGCCGGCGGCTGTTGGCGAAGACGATGGTGGCGCGGTGGGCTTGGACGAGGTCGACGATGCGCTCCTCGAGCGCCGGCCAGATCGATGCCCGCGGTGCGGCGCCGGCGGCGGACCCGCTGCCGATGGGGCCTGCGGGCTCGCCCATCCCGTTGGCCCCTAGCGCCGACAGGTCCTCGACCGGCACGACGACCTGTACCTCGATCGTCTTGGTGCTCGGCGGCTGCACGACCACGACCTCGCGGGCGCCGCCGAGGAAGCGCGCCACCTCCTCGATCGGGCGCACCGTCGCGGACAGGCCGATCCGCTGGGCGGGTCGGTCGAGCAGCTCGTCGAGCCGCTCCAGTGACAGCGCGAGGTGGGCGCCGCGCTTGGTGCCGGAGACGGCGTGTACCTCATCCACGATCACCGTCTCCACGCCGCGCAGCGACTCGCGGGCGACGCTGGTCAGGACCAGGAACAGCGACTCCGGCGTGGTGATGAACACGTCCGGCGGCAGCCTGGCGAAGCGGCGGCGCTCGTCGGCGGGAGTGTCGCCGGACCGGATGCCGACGGTCAGGTCCGGCACCGGCAGGTCGAGCCGCTGCGCCGCCTGCCGGATGCCGGCGAGCGGGGCGCGCAGGTTGCGCTGCACGTCGACGGCGAGCGCCTTGAGCGGGCTGACGTACAGCACCCGGCAGCGGTGTCGCGGGTTGTCCGGAGCGGGTGTGGCCGCCAGCCGGTCCAGCGCCCAGAGGAACGCGCTCAACGTCTTGCCGCTGCCGGTAGGAGCGACGACCAGGGTGTTGTGGCCGCTGGCGATCGCCGTCCAGGCCCCCTCCTGCGCGGGGGTTGGCTGCTCGAACGCGCCGGTGAACCACGCCCGGGTCGCGGGGGAGAAGCGGTCGAGGGCGCTCACGCCGTGCATCGTCCCCCACTCGGAACGAGGTCACTTTGGCGTCCGGACCTGGCGCCGGTCGGGGCCCTCCCTGATCACTTGGCGCCCGGTCGGCGCCCAGACGCCCTCCTCCCTGATCACTTGGCGCCCACTCGGGGCCCTCCCTGATCACTTGGCGCAAATAGTGCCGATTCTGGCCACATTCTCGCCAGTTGATCAGGGACGGGTCTCCCGGGGCCCTCCCTGATCATCTGGCGCCCAGGGACGGGGCCTGACGGGGCCTCCCGGGGCCCCTCCCTGAGCAACTGGCGCCCACGTTGTCGCAGCGGCGAGCGCCCGGCATGGGGATCGGCGCGGTGTGACAGGTTGGGTACGCCAGGACCGACCCGGCCTGTCGCCGTCCCGAGGAGCTGCGCCCTTGACCCGCGGTACGCCGGCCGTGCTCGCCCTCTGCCTGGCCCTGCTTCTGGCAGCCTGCTCCGGCGACGGCGACGGTGGCGGCGACAGTGCGGCC
>JBBSUR010000316.1:0-1881 GCA_038234255.1 Mycobacteriales bacterium
GAGCCCGGCATGCAGGAAGCGCCCGCCGATCCGGTCGTCGTACGACAGCGCCTTGCTCAGCATCGTCACGTCGCCACCGGTTGCCTCGCACACCTCCGCCATCGCGTTGATGAACGAGATTTTCGTGGCCAAAAAGGCATTGGCGGCGACCTTGACCAGCTGAGCGGTAGCGAGGTCGGTGACGACCACCGGTGTCGGTTCACCGCCCTGCCGGTGGATGACCGGCGCGAACGCCGCCCGCAGTAGCTCTTCGGCGCGCTGGCCGCGCGAGTCCGGCCGTACGCCGAACACCAGCCGGTCCGGGGCGAGGGTGTCCTCCACGGCGAATCCTTCGCGCAGGAACTCCGGGTTCCAGGCGAGCTCCACCTGCGTCCCGCGCGCGGCCTCGACCAGGGCCGCCAACCGCTCGGCCGTCCCGGCGGGCACCGTGCTCTTGCCGACCAGCAGGCTGCCGGTCCGGGCGTACGGGATCAGCGCGGCGAACGCGGCGTCGACGTAGGTGAGATCCGCGGCGTACTCCCCGATCTTCTGCGGGGTGCCCACGCAGACGAAGTGCACGTCGCCGAACTCGCCGACCTCCTCGACGGAGGTGGTGAAGCGCAGCCGTCCGCTGTCGAGGTTCTTGCGCAGCAGCTCGGGCAGCCCGGGCTCGAAGAACGGCACCCGGCCGGAGGCCAGCGCGGCGACCTTGGCCTCGTCGATGTCCAGGCCGAGCACGTCGAAGCCCAACTCGGCCATGCAGACCGCGTGCGTCGCGCCCAGGTAGCCGGTGCCGATGACGGTCAGACGCGGCAGCTCGTTCATCGTCGGCAGCGTAGTGGGCCGATCTAGGATCGAGCCCATGGCCGACTCCGCCTTCGCCCTCTACCGCCTGCCGGAGGAGCACGAGCTCCTGCGGGCGTCCGTCCGTCAGCTTGCCGAGGACAAGATCGCGCCGCGCGCGGCGGAGATCGACGAGACGGCGTCCTATCCCTGGGACGTGCACGAGGCGCTGAAAGCCGCTGACCTGCTGGCGATTCATGTCCCGGAGCAGTACGGCGGCGCTGGCGCCGACAAGATTGCGCACTGCATCGTGGTGGAGGAGATCGCCCGGATCTGTGCCTCCTCCAGCCTGATCGTGATGGGTAACAAGCTCGGTACGACGGGGCTGCTCCTGGCTGGCTCGGAGGAGCTGAAGCAGCACTTCCTGCCGGCGGTCGTCGCGGGTGAGTCGACGTTCTCCTACGCCCTGTCCGAGCGCGAGGCCGGTTCGGATGCGGCCGCTATGCGCACCCGCGCGGTGCGCGACGGCGACAGCTACGTGCTGACCGGCACGAAGGCCTGGATCACCGGCGCCGGCGTCAGCACGCACTACACGGTCATGGCGGTCACCGACCCGGGCAAAGGATCGCGGGGCATCTCGGCGTTCGTCGTCGCCGCAGACGATCCCGGCTTCTCGGTCGGGACCAAGGAGCGCAAGATGGGCATCCAGGGATCGCCCACCTGCGAGATCCACTTCGACGGCTGCCGCATCCCCGCCGACCGGATAATCGGCGACGAGGGCACCGGCTTCACGACGGCGCTGCGTACGCTCGATCACACCCGGCTCGGCATCGGCGCGCAGGCTGTCGGCATCGCGCAAGGGGCGCTCGACGCCGCGGTCGACTACATCACGCAGCGCCGGCAGTTCGGCCAGGCGATCGCGGATTTCCAGGGCGTGCAGTTCCTGGTCGCGGACATGGCGATGCGGATCGAGGCGGCCCGGCAGCTGGTGTACGTCGCCGCAGCCAAGGCCGAGCGGGGCGCTGCGGACATGACCTTCGCGTCGTCGGCCGCCAAGTGCTTCGCCTCCGACACGGCGATGTCGGTGACCACCGACGCGGTGCAGCTGTTCGGCGGGGC
>JBBSUR010000317.1:0-1867 GCA_038234255.1 Mycobacteriales bacterium
CCTGCTCGTCGGCGACGAAGCCGGCCAGCTCCCCGGTCGGGATGTTCGCGCGGGTGTCCTCGTGCCGCAGATCCTCGACCGGCGTAGGGCCCGTGGCGGCCTTCTTGCGGGGCGGCATGGGCTCCTCCTCGACGTCATCCGGGGGCGCGAGCAGCGGGTCCCAAGCAACGTTGTAGGTCAGTCGGCAACCTACAAGCAAACAGGCACTTTGCTTGTAGGTCGCGTAGGCGGTGGTCAGTCGGGGTCGAGGGCCGCGGCGATGTCCGAGATCTTCTGGATGAGGCGCAGGCTGTCCGGGATCCGCCGGAACCCGTGGTGCTGATAGAAGCCGGCGGCCTTCTCATGCAGGGCATCCACCACGACGAACCGTGCCGCCACGATGTCCGCGGCGACGACGATGCGCGCCAGAGCGTCGGCCAGGAGGGCTCCGCCGTTCCCGCCGCCGTGGCGGGTGCGGTCAAGAGCCAGCCGGGCGAGCAGGACGGCCGGGATCTGGCTGGGGCTGCCTCGTCCGAAGCTCCGCGGCAGATCGTCACGGACAAGGCGGTGGCCGGCGAGGCTGTAGTAGGCGACAACACGATCTGGATCGGCGTCCGGCTCCGCCCACACGAACGTGCGGGCCACCCGCCGCGCCCCAGCTCCGGCTGCCTGCTCGCGCAGCCAGCGGTCGAGGTCGGGCTCACCGGAGTCGAATGCGCTCAGGTCATGTCGGGCAGGGTCGAGCGGCTCGGAGTGGAAGGTCACCCGTCAGCGGCGGACGACGCGCTGCGCCCGCTGCGCTGCCCGGGTCAGCGCAGCGTTCGCCTCCGCAGGCGCGTCGAGAGCCGCGAGAAGATCGTCGAAGAAGTCGGCCCGCACCGTGGTTTGGACATCGTGGTCGCGAAGTACCTGCTCGGCGCGCTCCTCCACGGCCGAACGGACGAAGTCGCTGACCGGGACGTGCGCCAATTCGGCCGCGCGCTCCAGCCGGGCCTTGCTGTCGGGCTGGAGTCGAACCTCCAGGCGTGCCGTCGCGGCCACCGTCACCTCCTCGCGTACGGACAAACGTACGGACATAGGAGGCTCCGGTCAAGCGGCGATCAGACCGGAACCAGCGACTCGAAGGTCAGAGTGCTTAGCAGGTCCTGCCGGCAGTCGTACGGATCCTTGATCTCGAGAAAGCGCCAGCGTCCGAAGCCGCCGTGCGCGTTGACCGCAGGCATCCACAGGTCTCTCGCCGTCCGTACCTTCTCGGTCTTGTCGCGGCGCGTGGCCCCGGACACCTCGACGACGAGGGTGAGCGGGGTGTCCCCCTCGGCCACGCGCGCCCGGACCAAGAAGTCCGGCAGGTAGGAGCGCTGCTCCCCGTCCAGCGTGTAGGGGATGACGAAGCCGAGGTGGTCGTTCTTCACGTACGCCGCCACCTGCGGCAGCGACTCGAGCACCTGCGCGACCTTCTGCTCCCAGCCGCTGTCGAGCACCACGTGCGTCACCGGGCAGCGGCCGGGATCGGTGAGGAAGGTGTCCTTGCCGGTGTCGAAGTCGACGTCGGCGGTGCTTCCCTCGGCGTCGTACGGACGCAGCAGCGGCAGCCAGTGCTCGTTCCGATTGTCGGCGAGCCAGTTGATACGGGAGCCGATGCGGTCGACGGCCGCGTCGGCGTGTTGGGCGAGCAGCAGCAGGCCGAGGAAGGTGTCGTCCTTGAGCACGACGTGCTCGCGCAGCCACTCCTGCACCAGCGGCAGGGCCTGCGGGAAGTACCACGGTCGCTCGTTGCCCTGCGGGTCGCGCAGGTGCCGGTCGAGCACGAGCTTGGCCAGCCGGAACGCCACCTGCTGCTCGCGGAACCCGCGCAGCGACTCCAGCGTGTGCTGCTCGGACTGCCCGA
>JBBSUR010000318.1:0-1853 GCA_038234255.1 Mycobacteriales bacterium
GGGGGATGCTCACACAGGAGGACGACGTGGAGATCCACGCGCTGTATGCGAGGGGTTGGTCGCTGTCGGCGATCAGCCGTCACACCGGACGCGATCGCAAGACGGTCGCCAAGTACGTCAAGGCCGGCCCGGCCGAGGGGCCGCGTCGGGAGCGGGCAGCGAGCTGCCTGGAGCCGTTTCGCGGCTACATCGCCGCGAGGTTCGGCGATGACCCGCATCTGCCGGCGGTGACGCTCCAGGAGGAGCTCGCGGCCGTCGGGTTCGAGCGGTCCTACCCGACGCTGGTCCGGGAGCTGCGCCGGTTGCAGCTGCGGCCGCTGTGCCTGGTCTGCCAGCAGCGCCGCGGGCGGGCGCCGACCATCGAGATCGAGCACCCGGCCGGGGAGGAGATCCAATGGGACTGGCTCGAGCTCCCGGCGACGCCCTGGGGCGAGCCCGGGTTCGTGCTGGTTGGGGCGCTCTCGCACTCTGGCCGCTGGCGCGCGGTGTTCTGCGAGCAGATGACCTTCGGGCATCTGGCCGGAGCGCTGCACGAAGTCCTCACCGGGCTGGGCGGCACGCCGCGGGTCTGGCGGGTCGACCGGATGGCCACCGCGGTGATCCCCGGCACCGACCGCTTGAACCCGCAGTTCGGGCAGATGGCCAAGCACTACGGCGCCGACGTCGCGATCTGCCCGCCCCACCGGCCGCAGCGCAAAGGCGTGGTCGAGGCGGCGATCAAGTACATCGGCGGACGGTGGTGGCGCACCGCCACCGCAGACTCGATGCTGCACGCGCAGCAGTCTCTGGACCGCTTCGCGGTGTCCGTCTCGGACCGGCGCCGTCGCGGGGCGAGCACGATGGGCGAGCTCGGCGCCGGCGAGCCGCTGCGGCCGCTTCCCGCGCTGGCCTTCCCGGCGGAGATCGTCTGTGAGCGGGTCGCCTCCAGGAGCGCGCTCGTCGCGTTCGAGGCGAACCTCTACAGCGTTCCGCCCGGCTACGCCGGGCAGCGCCTGACCATCCGCGCCAGGGTCGGGGAGCCGCAGCTGCGGATCCTCACCGAGTCCGGCCTGAAGGTCGCAACCCACCGGCGCGCGAGCGCCGGGGCCGGGCAGACGATCCGGACCGGCGAGCACGAGACGGCGCTGCGCACCGCGGTCCTGGCCGCGTTCACCACCCAGACGGCCTGCCGGCGCAAGCTCAACCGGCCGCCCGGCGAGGACGCGCTCGCCGAGCTCGCGCGGCTGCACGAGCATCCCGACCCCGGACCGGCCGCGGTCGTGTCGTTGACCGACTACGCCGCGCTGGCGGAGGTCGCCTGCTGATGAGCACCGACACGATCTACCAGCAGCTCCGCGGCCATCTCGCCTACCTGAAGCTGACCGCCGCGGCCGACGCCTTGGCGCCGGCCCTGGAGGCGGCCGAGCGGGAGAAACCGGGCTACACCCAGTTCCTCCACGACCTCCTCCAGGCCGAGGTCGCGGCGACCGAGCAGCGGCGCCTGGACGGACGGATGCGCTTCGCCAAGCTGCCCGCCCACAAGACGCTGGAGCAGTTCGACTTCAGCGCCCAGCCGACGCTCGACCGGCGCCTGGTCGAGGACCTCGCCACCCTGCGCTTCGTCGAGGAGCAGGCCAACGTCCTGCTGATCGGCCCGCCCGGGGTCGGCAAGACGCACCTCGCGATCGCGCTCGGGCACCGCGCAGTCCACGCCGGCTACCGCGTCTACTACACGACCGCCGCCGACCTGGTCGCCCGGACCACGAAGGCGGCGATGGAGGGCCGCTGGGCCAACACGATGCGCTTCTGGGCCGGCCCGCAGCTCTTGATCATCGACGAGCTCGGCTACCTACCGATGCCCGGCGAAGCCGCCA
>JBBSUR010000319.1:0-1851 GCA_038234255.1 Mycobacteriales bacterium
CATCAGGTCCATCAGCCGGCCGGCCTTGGCGAAGCCGACCCGCAGCTTGCGCTGAAGCATGGAGGTGGAGCCGAACTGGGTGGTGACCACCAGCTCGACCGCCTGGCACAGCACGGTGAGATCGTCGCCGATCTCCTCGTCGACCTCCTTCTTCTCGGTGACCACAGCAGTCACGTCGGACCGAAAGGCCGGCTGGCGCTGCTCCTTGCAGTGCTTGACGACCGCGGCGACCTCGGCGTCGGTGACCAGCGCGCCCTGGATGCGGATCGGCTTGCTCGCCCCCATCGGCAGGAACAGGCTGTCGCCCTTGCCGATCAGCTTCTCCGCACCGGGCTGGTCCAGGATCACCTTGCTGTCGGTGCCGCTGCTGGTGGCGAACGCCAGCCGGCTCGGCACATTGGCCTTGATCAACCCGGTGACGACGTCCACGCTCGGCCGCTGCGTGGCAATCACCAGGTGGATGCCGGCGGCGCGGGCCAGCTGGGTGATCCGCACGATCGAGTCCTCGACGTCGCGCGGCGCCACCATCATCAGGTCGGCGAGCTCGTCGATCACGACCAGCAGGTAGGGATAGGGCTGGTAGACCCGCTCGCTCGCGGGCGGCGCGACCAGCCGGCCGGCCCGGACCGCGGCGTTGAAGTTGTCGACGTGCCGAAAACCACTGGCGGACAAGTCGTCGTAGCGCATGTCCATCTCGCGCACCACCCACTGCAGCGCCTCCGCCGCCTTCTTCGGGTTGGTGATGATCGGGGTGATGAGGTGCGGGATCCCTTCGTACGCGGTGAGCTCGACCCGCTTGGGGTCGACCAGCACCATGCGGACGTCGTCGGGGGTGGCCCGGGTGAGGATGCTGACCAGCAGGCTGTTGATGCACACCGACTTGCCGGCGCCGGTGGCGCCGGCGATGAGGATGTGCGGCGTCTTGGCGATGTTGGCGCAGACGAAGCCGCCTTCGATGTCCTTGCCAAGTGCGACCAGCATCGGGTGGTGGTCGTTGACCGCGACGGTGCTGCGCAGGATGTCGCCGAGGCTGACGTTCTCCCGGTCGATGTTGGGGATCTCGATGCCGACCGCCGACTTGCCCGGGATGGGGCTGAGGATGCGCACGTCCGGGCTCTTCACGGCGTACGCGATGTTGCGGCTGAGCTGGATGATCCGCTCCACCTTGACCGCCGGACCGAGCTCCACCTCGTAGCGGGTGACCGTCGGGCCCCGGGAGAAGCCGGTGACGCGGGCGTCGACCTGGAAGTCCTCCAGCACGCCGGTGAGTGCGGCGATGATCTCGTCGTTGGCGGCGCTGCGCTTCTTGGGGAGGGTGCCGACCGCGAGCAGGTCGGCGGGCGGCAGCCGGTAGCCGCCCTCGGGCAGGGTGAGCTGGAGCTGCTCGGCCGTGGTGGGCACCGGGGTGTGCGGCGGCGGCGGGATCGATCCGATCGGCTCGGGGGCAGCGGCGGGCTGGACGAGGACCGGAGAGGCGTCCTCCGGGGCGTTCTGCAGGGAACCCACGCGGCGGCGGGGTGAGTTCCGGCGCAACGGCGCGAGGGGCTCGACCGGGTGCCCCGGAACGAGATCGGCGTCGGCGGCTGCGGACCCGGCGGATCCGGCGGGCGGGCGGCGCAGCGCCTTGTCCCGCAGGGTCCGCAGCCCGGCCGGCACCTGGGCGATCGGGGTGGCGGTCACGACGAGCAGGCCGAAGAAGGCGAGCAGCACCAGGACAGGCACGGACAGCCAGGCACTCATGCCCTGCCCGAGCGGATGGCCGAGCAGGTAGCCGACGACGCCGCCCTTGTCCTGCGTCGGCTGCGCGGCGCGCAGGATGTGCAGGGTGCCGAGAACGCCGAGGGACAGTGC
>JBBSUR010000320.1:0-1850 GCA_038234255.1 Mycobacteriales bacterium
GTGTCCCAGACTGCGGCTCGCCTTCCGCGGCCTGCGTTACGACATCGCCGAGCCAGGTCTGGATAGCCTCACTGGCATGAGTGACCAGGTCGCAGTCGTGACCGACAGCACGGCGTACCTGCCCGACGGCATGGCAGCTGTCCACGGGATCGCGATCGTGCCACTGCATGTCGTGCTGGGTAGCCGCAGCGGGCAGGAGGGTCTGGACGTCTCGCCCGGGGAGGTGGCCGCGGCGCTGGCCGAGCGGCGGGTCCGGGTCTCGACCTCGCGGCCGACCCCGGCCGAGCTCGCCGCGGCCTACCGCGCGGCGGACGCGACGTGCCTGGTTTCGGTGCACCTGTCGGCAGAGCTGTCCGGGACGTACGAGGCCGCCGTGCTCGCGGCAGCCGAGGTCGCCGGTGATGGCATCGAGGTGCGCGTCATCGACAGTGGCTCGATCGCGATGGGCCTGGGCTTCGCGGTCCTCGCCGCCGCGCGCGCTGCCCGGGAAGGGTGCGATGTCGAGGCGGTGGCGGCCGCGGCGTCGTCGGTCGCGGGCGCGACCGACACGCTGTTCTACGTCGACACTCTCGAGCATTTGCGCCGCGGCGGCCGGATCGGCGCGGCAGCAGCTCTTTTCGGCACCGCGCTGGCGGTCAAGCCACTGCTGCACGTCGTCGCTGGCCACATCGCGCCGCTGGAGAAGGTCCGCACGGCGTCCAAGGCGCTGGCCAGGCTCGAGCAGATCGTGGTGGAGCGCTGCAGCGACCGCACGGTGCAGGTGGCGATCCATCACCTCGCCGCGGCGGACAAGGCGGCGAGTCTTGCCGAACGGCTGACGGTCCGGCTTGCGGCCGTCGAGACCCTGCACGTCTCGGAGGTGGGCGCGGTCGTCGGCGCGCATGTCGGCCCGGGGCTGCTCGGAGTGGTCATCTGCCGGCGATGACCGCAGCCGGGCCTGTCCACAGGCCCGGCCCGTCCACAGCTCGGCGTCGGACCACCCCGCAGGTCGCCGGGGCTGCCTAGCGTCCCCGACGTGCTCCTGCGTGCCCGCTCCTCCTCCTCCGGGCCGGATCCGGCGGAGCGGGTCCGGAGCCTGCTGGCCCGGCCCCAGGGCGGGTGGCTGCCGCCGCCCGAGCCGGGAGACGCGGTGGAGGCGGATGCGGGGCAGGCGGACCAGGCTGAACGCCACGGCGGTCCCGTCGACTGTCCCCTCGGCGAGGCGTCCGATGAGCAGGCGGAGCGCTCCTGGGCCCCGCCGCCGGCCCACCCGCCGTCCGGTCGCGCCCCGCTGCTGCCGATCTCGGTCCGCGCCGGCCGGTTCGATCCCGGTCGCCGAGGCGCCGCGGCCCTGATCGCCATCGCCCTGCTGGCCGCACTCGGCGCGGGCGGCGTCGTGCTGCGCGGACGGCCTCAGGAGGTCGTCATCCCGCAGGTGGTCGTGAGCGAGGCTCCGCTCCCGGGCAGTTCGCCCGTCCAGGACGCCGAGGTCGTCGTCGCCGTCGCCGGCAAGGTGCGCACCCCCGGGCTGGTGCGGCTGCCGGCCGGCAGCCGGGTCGACGACGCCGTACGCGCCGCAGGCGGACCCGAGCCCGGCGCCACCACCGAGCTGCTGAACCTCGCCCGCAAGCTCGTCGACGGCGAGCAGGTGCTCGTCGGGATCGACCCGCCGCCGGGAGCGCCCGCCGGGCCGGCCGGCCCATCCGGGTCGACGGGACTGCTCGACCTGAATGCGGCCAGCGTCTCCGACCTCGACGCGCTGCCCGGCATCGGTCCGGTGCTCGCGCAGCGAATCGTCGACTGGAGAACCGAGAACGAGCGCTTCGGCAGTGTCGAGCAGCTCAGGGAGGTCACCGGCATCGGCGAGGCGA
>JBBSUR010000321.1:0-1822 GCA_038234255.1 Mycobacteriales bacterium
CCACCGGGCCGGCGCTCCGGCGATGGCCAGCACACCGAGCACGAGGAACACCAGGACGAGCATCGTGCCGAGGTCGGGCTGGAGCAGGATCAGCGCCATCGGCACTGCGGCCAGCGCCAGCACCGCCACGATGTCGCCGGAGCTCGGCGGGGTGTCCCGGTCGCGCCGGTTCGCCAGCAGCATCGCCATGCCGATCACCAGCGCGACCTTGGCGAACTCCGACGGCTGCACCTGGAAACCGGCGCCGAGCACGATCCAGGAGTGCGCGCCGTTGATCGTCGAGCCCAGCGGCGTCAGCACGGCGACCAGGCCCGCGCAGGAGGCGACGTAGATGACGGGGGCGTACGCGTGCAGCGACCGGTAGTCGACCAGCGCGGCGACGGACGCGATCGCCAGGCCGATCAGGGCATTGATCAGGTGGCGCTTGAGGAAGGTCTGCGGGTCGAGGTCGCCGTCGAGCATCCGCTGCCGGGTCGCCGACCAGACCAGCAGAGCCCCGAGGCCGACCAGCGACGCGACGGCCAGGGCGAGCACCCAGTCGAGCCGCCACAGCGCGGCGTCCCGGCCGAGCGAGCGCTCACGCAGACCGGCGTCCGGCGCGCCGAGGTGGATCATGGCTGCCCGGGCGGTGCGAGCGACCCGTCGAGCCGCATCGTCGGCAGCAGGTCCGGGAGCCGGCCGCCGGGCCGCGCCGCCGGCCGGCCGGGGGCTCCGTAGATGCCGTCATAGACCTCGCGCACCAGCGGCGCCGCGACGGTGCCGCCCGTACCGCCCTGCGCGACCATCGCGACCACGACCAGCTCGGGGTCCGCCGCCGGGGCGTAGGAGGCGAACCAGGAGGTGTCCTGAGCGCCCGCCACCTCGCCGGTGCCGGTCTTGCCGGCGACCGCGACCGACGCCCCCCCGAACGCCCCGGCCGCCGTACCGCCCGGCTGGGTCACCCCGGCCAGGGCATCGCGCAGGTAGGCCAGCACCTCGGGAGCGACCGGCACCGTGCCGCGCACCACCGGGTCGATCTCGCGGGCGGTCCCGTCCGGCGAGATCAGCGCGCGCCCGACCTGCGGCCCGAGCAGGGTCCCGCCGTTGGCGATCGCGGCGTAGACCGTCGCCAGTTGCAGCGGGGTCACCAGCATGTCCCCCTGACCGATCGAGAAGTTTGTCGCGTCGCCGCCGCGGTAGCGAAAGCCGTCGGTGCAGTACTCGCGGTTGGCCTCGCGCCGCTCCTCGGTCAGCGCCGGGTTGACCGCTCCCGCGCAGCGGTTGTCCTTCGTCTGCTCCCACAGCCGCTGCCGGTAGGCCCGGTCCGCGATCGTCCCCCGTCGCTCGCTGGGCAGGTCGATGCCGGTCGGCCGGCCCAGCCCGAACGCCGACGCCATGGCGATCATCGGATCGCGCGGCGCGGCGACCGGCCGGTTGCCGCCGTCGCGCTGCCACTGCTCGTAGCCGAACCGGTAGAAGACGGTGTCGCACGACTTCACCAGCGCCGCACGCAGGTCCACCGGCCCGAGCGCGGCGCTGTCGAAGTTGCGCTGCCCGGTCGGCCCGAACACCCCCGGACAGGGATAGCTGCCGTCCAGCGGGTAGTCGCCACTGGCCACGGCCGCCGCCGCGGAGATCACCTTGAAGGTGGACGCCGGCGCGTACGCCCCCTGGATCGCCCGGAAGACCAGCGGCGCCCCCTGGGCGTCGTCGAGCAGCGCGGCGTACTGCTCCGGTGTCGCGCCACCGACGAAGATCGACGGGTCGTACGACGGGTAGCTGGCCATCGCCAGGACCCGCCCGGTCCGGGCCTGCATCACCACAACCGACCCGGAATCGGCCC
>JBBSUR010000322.1:0-1819 GCA_038234255.1 Mycobacteriales bacterium
CATCGAACTGACCAGCTTCGTTCCGGCGCGGTGGGTGCCGCAGCTGGCCGACGCCGGCGAACTGCTCGAACTGCTCGGCCAACTGCCCGGCCGGCACCCGGTCCTGGTGCCGACCGACCGCGGACTGGACCGGGCACTGGAGTGCGGGGTGCGCGAGATCGCCGTGTTCGCCAGCGCGACGGAGTCCTTTGCGCAGCGCAACCTCGCGCGCACGGTCGCCGGGAGCCTGGAGATGTTCGCGGCCGTCGTCGGCCGGGCGCGCGGCGAGGGGCTGGCCGTGCGCGGCTACGTCTCGATGTGCTTCGGCGACCCGTGGGAGGGCCCGGTGGCGCTGTCGCAGGTGACCGGCGTCGCGGTGCGCCTGCACGAGATGGGCTGCACCGAAGTCTGTCTCGCCGACACCATCGGGGTCGCCACCCCTGGCCAGGTTCGCTCGCTGCTGGTCGCGCTGGGCGCGCGGGGACTGCCCGCCGACGCGCTGGCCGTCCACTTCCACGACACCTACGGTCAGGCGCTGGCCAACACGTTGGTCGCCCTGCAGGCCGGGGTGACCACCGTCGACGCGAGCGCCGGCGGCCTCGGCGGCTGCCCGTACGCCGGCAGCGCCACCGGCAACCTGGCGACCGAAGACCTGGTCTGGCAGCTGCACGGACTCGGGATCGAGACGGGCGTCGACCTGCCCGCACTGGTCGACACCAGCCTCTGGATGGCCGAGCGGCTCGGACGGCCCAGCCCGTCGCGTACTCTCGCCGCCCTGGCGCCAGGACGCCCCGGCACCGGTCAGGAGATCCGCTGATGCTCGACACCCGGCTCACCGACGAGCAGGAGGCGCTGCGGCGGACCGTCGAACAGTTCGCCCGTGAGGTCGTCGCACCGGTGTCCTACACCCACGACCGGGAGCGGAGCTTCCCGTACGCCGTGGTCCGCGCGATGGCCGGGATGGGACTGTTCGGGCTGCCGTTCCCCGAGCAGTTCGGCGGCATGGGCGGTGACTACTTCGCGCTCTGCCTGGCGATCGAGGAGCTCGCCCGGATCGACCAGAGCGTGGCGATCACACTCGAGGCGGGGGTGTCGCTGGGGGCCATGCCGATCTACCGGTTCGGCACCGAGGAGCAGCGCCGACAGTGGCTGCCGATGCTGGCCTCCGGCGAGGCGCTCGGGGCCTTCGGGCTGACCGAGGCCGGCGGCGGCAGTGATGCCGGAGCCACTCGCACGACGGCCCGCCTCGACGGCGACGAGTGGGTCATCAACGGCAGCAAGGCCTTCATCACCAACTCCGGTACCGACCTCACCCGGCTGGTTACGGTGACCGCGGTGACCGGGATGACCGGCACCGGGGCGAAACAGATCAGCGCGATCGTGGTGCCGGTGCCGACGGAGGGCTTCACCGTCGGTCCGGCGTACGACAAGGTCGGCTGGAATGCCTCCGACACCCATCCACTGACCTTCCAGGACGTACGCGTGCCCGCCGCCAACCTGCTCGGCGAGCGTGGTCGCGGCTACGCCAACTTCCTGCACATTCTGGACGAGGGCCGGATCGCGATCAGCGCGTTGGCGGTGGGAGCCGCGCAGGGCTGCGTCGACGAGAGCGTCAGGTACGCCAAGGAGCGCACGGCGTTCGGACGCCCGATCGGGCAGAACCAGGCCATCGCCTTCAAGATTGCCCGGATGGAGGCGCGGGTGCACGTCGCGCGCACCGCCTACTACGACGCGGCGGCGAAGATGCTCGCTAGCCAGCCGTTCAAGAAGGCGGCCGCCATCGCCAAGCTGGTCAGCGCCGAGGCGGCGATGGACAACGCCCGCGACGCCACGCAGGTGC
>JBBSUR010000323.1:0-1808 GCA_038234255.1 Mycobacteriales bacterium
CGCCGAGGTCGGTCTGTTCGAAACCGGTGAAGGTGATGCCGTAGGTCTGCTCCAGCCCCGGCTGGCACAGCACGTACGTCTTGCACTCCGGCGTGCCGCCGAGCACCAGCGGGCCCTCGAAGTCGGCGAGGTCGGACAGCTGGTAGGCCCTTCTGGCTGCGGCAAGACGACCACCATGAAGATGATCAACCGGCTGGTGGAGCCGACGGCGGGCCGCATCGTGCTCGACGGCGAGGATGTGATGGGAGTCGACCCGGTGCAGCTGCGCCGGCGTACCGGCTATGTCATCCAGCAGGTCGGGCTGTTCCCCCACCACCGCGTCTGGGAGAACGTCGCGACCGTGCCCTCGTTGCTCGGCTGGGACAAGGCGCGGCGGCGGGCCCGGGCCGACGAGCTGCTCGAGCTCGTCGGGCTCGACCCCGAGATCTACCGCGACCGCTGGCCGGCCCAGCTGTCCGGGGGCCAGCGACAGCGCATCGGCGTGGCCCGCGCCCTGGCGGCCGACCCGCCGGTGCTGCTGATGGACGAGCCGTTCTCGGCCATCGACCCGATCGCCCGCGGACGGCTGCAGTCGGAGTTCCTGCGGGTGCAGGCGAAGGTGCGCAAGACCATCGTTTTCGTCACCCACGACATCGACGAGGCGGTACGCCTCGGTGACCGAATCGCGGTCTTCCGCCAAGGCGGCGTGCTCGAGCAGTACGACACCCCCGCCACCGTGCTGGGCGCTCCGGCGACGCCGTTCGTCGCCGACTTCGTGGGTGCCGACCGGGCCTTGCGCCTCCTGGCGGTGACCTGCATCGACAGCGTCGAGCTCGATCGGCCGCCGGTGCTCGCGGGGGACGACCGGCTGGTCGACGCCCGATCCCGGCTCACCAGCTCCGCTGCGCGGTTCGCGCTGGTGCTGGACGTCGAGCAGCGGCCACGTGGCTACGTGTCGCTCGACCGCCTGGACGGCACGGGCACGGTGGTCGACCGCATGCGTCCGGTGCCAGCCGCCGTGCCGGCGGACGCCACGCTCAAGGTCGCCATGGGCGAGCTGCTGCAGCACGACGTCGGCTGGGTGGCCGTGGTCGAGGCCGGAACACGGCGCTACCTGGGCGTCCTCACGCCGACGTCGCTGCACGCTGCCCTGCGTCGCTCCGTCGAAGTCGGGGGCTGACTGAGCTTTCCCGGCGCAGCGGCCCAGACCAGCGAACGCAGCGCCCACCCGCGGTCCCGCACGTTGCGGAACAAGTCCAGACCGGTCCTGGTGCGCAGCCGGCACAGCTGCACGTCGACCCGGCGCGACGGGCCATTCCCCAGCAGATCCAGTGCAGCTGCTCACGACTCCACACCGTCTCGGGCCAGGCCAGGAACAGCGCCACCAACTCGATCTGCCGCGGGGAGAGTTCGAGCTCCCTGACCACCGAGCGCAGATGTGGTCGCGAGGATTCGGGTGCTGGCGGCAGGGCGGCGGCGTTCGTTCTCATGGCACTCCTCCGGAAATGACCTCGGACGTGGGCCGACGGTAGGCAGCCGGGTTTCGGGCAGGAGGCCGCTGCGCTTCCGGAGCGTTCCGACCTGGTGGACTTCTCGCGTCGACAGCGGCGCCGTGCCGGCGCGCGCCCGGCACGTAGCCTGCCTGCATGACCGACCGGCTGGTGTGGATCGACTGCGAGATGACCGGCCTCAGCCTGTCGGGTGACCTGCTCATCGAGATCGCCGCTCTGGTCACCGATTCCGAGCTCAACGTGCTGGGCGAGGGGGTCGACGTGGTGATCGGCGCGACCGCCGAACAGCTGACCCGCATGCCGGACGTCGTACGGGAG
>JBBSUR010000324.1:0-1804 GCA_038234255.1 Mycobacteriales bacterium
GCCCTCGGCCACCGACCGCAGCTCACCGACGCGACGACCGTGCCGGGTCACCGTGAAACTCTCGCCGTGCTCCAGCCGACGCATGATCTCGGCGTTGTCGCAGGGCACCGGCACCAAGCGCGACCGCGTCCGAGAACGCGTCCTGCACCACGCCGAACACAGCTTCCGCATCGCCGGCTCACGAATGCTGCGCGTGTCGCGGGCGGGTGGGCAAGCGATGTGTGGGACCCGGTCACCGATGCCGACGTAGGCCGACACGCCGCACCGGGCAGCCCAGAACCTCAGCGGCGGAAGCCGGCTTGTCGGTCAGCCGGTTGCAGCGGACCCACGGGAACGACCGGAGAGCATGGAAGGCCCGGGACTTGCAGGGACCGGCCGGGCAGTCCAGCAGTAGTCGGCCTGGGGTTCCGGCGGGTCCCGCCGCAAATCACTCACCCCCGCGCGCAGCACTTCTTGTACTTCGCCCCCGACCCGCACCAGCAGCAGTCGTTGCGCGCCGGCGGCCACGAGGCGACGTCCCCGAGTTCGTGCCTCGCCTGCAGGTAGCTGTGCCGGGTGGACGACTCCGTCACCGACTCCCCCAGGGCCTCGGCGTGCGCGGCCAGCGGCTCGACCCGCGCCGGGACGAGCACAAGATTGCGGCCGCTGCGCCCGCGTACCTCACGCCAGCTGTGCTCGAGCCCCCAGTAGTAGGCTTCGACGTCACCCTCGAGAAGTTCCGGCCAGCGCTCCTGCGCCGCCGCCAACTCCTGGCGCGGCCAGAACAGCGTCCGGGCCTGCACGCCAGCGAGCAACCGGCCGCTTGCGAGCAGTTCCTGCGTGTCGGGGAAGGTGGGCAGCTCCCGAGCGGTCGCCCGCCGCAGCGCCAGCGTCGCCTCGGCCGCCCGCCCCACCGCCTCGGCCGCACAACGCTCGGCGTCCCGCACTGCCGCGCGCTGGGCTGCCGTACGGACGGGGGCCTGGGTCAGCGTCGTCACCTCGCGACCGTACGACAGTGCCCGGACAGTGCCGGGCAGGCCGGGCGGCGTGTTCAGCGGATCTGGCGGATCCGCTCCCACGCGGCGTCGCCGTCCACACCGTCGCGTGTAGCCGCTCTCGGGTGGCCAGGAAGCGGCGATCGGCCGGCGCCTCGTCGCCAGAGTGCGGCGGCATGTTCGGCGTCGCGGCCGCGCTGACCGCGCCGCCGAGGCTCAGCTGCTCCTCCACGACTTCGGCGCCCGGCTCCGGTCGGATGTTGTCGAAGCTGGCAGCGCACGGGTGGGGCACGCCGTCGTCGACATCGAGCGCCAGCTCGGTAGATATTGCCCGCACGGTCCTGGTCAGGGGCGCCACCAGCACCCAGCGCAGCACTGGAATCGCGGCGTCCCGCGTGAGCACCAGCCCCGGCCGACCGGCCGGACTCCGTCTTGCGGTGAATCACTGCCGTATCCCCTCGCGCCCGTTCCATCACCCCAGGGGCAAGGCGCCGCGCGAGCGAGCGTTGCCCGGTCCGTCGTCCGGGCGCCGGCGGATGCTCGACGCCGGCCGCTGCTCCTCGCGCCATCGTGAGTCCCATGCTCTGACCTGCGTTCCGGGCCGGCAAGCTGTCAGGACGACCCGAGCAGGACAGCCAAGACGTCCGGCGCGGTGAACCGGCGGTCATAGACAGCCGAGTCGTACTGCCGCAGGACACCGGCACCGACGAGCTGCCCCACCAGTGCGTTGGCCCGCGCGTACGTGACACCGAGGTGGACCTGCACCTGACGAACGGTGAAGATCGGCTGCTGCAGCGCGAAGTCGACGAGGGACCTCGCAGTCTCCGCAC
>JBBSUR010000325.1:0-1802 GCA_038234255.1 Mycobacteriales bacterium
CGCCGTCGAGGCGGGTGAGGCCGTGGTCATCACCAAGCGGGGCAAGCGGGTGGCCCGGATCGTGCCCGAGGCGCCGCCGAGGCCGAAGGGACCGCTCGACCTCGGGTGGCTGCGCGAGGTGACCAAGGACCTGCCCTTTCAGGAGGAGGACTCGGGCGCCTTCATGCGGCGGGTGCGTGACGGCGACCGCTACTGATGCTCTACCTCGACCCCAGCCTGGCCGTCAGCTTCGTGACCTCCGAGACCCACACCGCAGCAGCTCAGGAGTGGCTGGAGGACCAGGACCCGCAGCGGTTAGCCGTGTCGGACTGGGTGCTCGCGGAGGTGTCCTCGGCCCTGTCGATCAAGCAGCGGACGGGCGCACTCGACGAGGTCTCCCGGGCAAGGTCTCAGCGGGCGTTCGAGGGCCTGGTGCAGGCGACGTTCACCGTGCTGACGGTGCCGCGTACGGCCTTCCGGGCTGCCGCCGAGATGGCTCGGCGTCCCGAGCTGGTCCTGCGCAGCGGCGACGCCCTGCACCTGGCGACCGCCGAGCACCACGGGGCCCGGCTCTGCACTCGCGACGGGCGTCAGGCAGCGGCCGGCCGTCGCCTGGGCCTGGATGTCTTCGTGCTCGGAGAGGCCGGCTGAGGGTCGGTGCCGCGGGCCCGCTGAGCCGCTCCGACTACCAGGCTCTTCGTTGAGGACTATCCGAGTGTGGCCGGTGTCAGGCTTCATTCTGCGGGAGGTTGCCGTGCCGGCGGGCAGTTGCCGTTGACGTGAGCACTCCGGTCGACGTCGAGCCAGCGCGACCGGCGCCGCCAGCTGGCCGCCGCGGCGCTGTTCATTTGAACACCTCCGACCTGTTCTTCGAACTCGGCCTGGTGCTGCTCCCGCTGCTCGCCCTGCCGATCGGGCTGCCGGGCCAGCCGCAGACCGCGGACGGCGCGGCCCCGGTCCAGGGAACTCGACGCGCGTAGCAACGAGCTCGCCGATCGCAGCCGACCACGTCATCCGGTGGTGTCCTGCTCATGCCGCCCGAAGGAGTACGGCAAGCACATCCGGGGCGTGAAACTCGCGGTCGTACACGGCGGCGTTGTACTGACGGAGCACGCCAGCGTCGACCAGTTGGCCGACGAGCCCGTTCGCCCTTGCGTACGTCACGGCGAGGTGTCGTTGGATCTGCCGCACGGTGAAGATGGGCTGCTCGAGCGAGTAGTCCACGAGCCGCATGGCGTTGTCGGCGCGTAGGCACTGCGCAGATGCCTGAAGTGCCTCGAGCCACGGCGACACCGTCAGCGTCGGTTCGGCCAGGACTACTGCGTGAGTTTGACGGCGGGAACGGCCAGATCGGCCGGCTGTCCGCAGTCCAGGAGAAGGCGTACTGCGCTGCACGCACGTAGTTGAGGATTTCTCGCAGCGCACTGCTGGTCTGGGCTTCGTCCTCGTCGGCCGCCAAGACCGATTCGAGTGGTGCGTACGTGCCTTCGAGGGCAGGCGGGCTCTGCGCCTCGCGGCGCAACATCGGACGCCGTAGCGCGGGATTGGGCAGTTGACGCGCCGAGCTGTCGAGCCTGGCGAGAGCGGCCCGGGCACTGGCGACGGCGTTCAAGGTCGGCACCGTGAGGTGCGGAGTCTCCTGCGGTAGGGGGTGCGGCGCAAACGCCACCCAGATGTCGCCGCGACGCCCGGGCGAGCGGCCAGTTGCCCTCGGACGCCCGCACCTTCTGAGCCACCTCGGACCAGTTGGCCGCGCTGACCGCGCCGCCGAGACTCAGCCGCTCCTCCACGACGTCGGCGCCCGGCTCGTCCTGCAGGAAGAC
>JBBSUR010000326.1:0-1796 GCA_038234255.1 Mycobacteriales bacterium
CGGCGGGCACCACGCCGATCCCGGCGGTGGTGATGTAGCAGCCGTCGGCCGCACCCGAGTCCACCACCTTGGTGTCCCCGGTGACGATGGTGACGCCGGCCTGCGCGGCGGCCTGCGCCATGTCGGCGACGATCGCGGTCAACTCGGCGATCGAGAAACCCTCCTCGATGACGAATGCCGCAGACAGCCAACTCGGCCGAGCCCCGCACATCGCGAGGTCGTTGACCGTGCCGTGCACCGCGAGGTGACCGATGGACCCGCCCGGGAAACGGCGCGGGCGGACCACGAAGGAGTCGGTGGCAAACGCCAGCCGCTCCCCCGACGGCAACTCCAGCAGCGCCCCGTCGCCGAGCTGCTCCAGGGCGTCGTTGCGGAACGCCTCGAGGAACACCTTGTCGATCAGCGCCGCCGAGGACTTGCCGCCGGCCCCGTGCGCCAGCGTGACGACCGTGTCGGTCAGCCGCGGCCGGCGGCGGCGGAAGGACTCGACCCGCTCGAGAACGAGCTCCTGACGACCATCGGCGTCCGGAACGCTCACGCCGACGCCGAGGCGAGCCCGGCCGCGGTCTTGTGCAGCCGGCCGAACGTGTAATAGGCCGCGCAGGCTCCCTCGGAGGAGACCATGCAAGTGCCGATCGGGGTCTCCGGGGTGCACGCGGTGCCGAACACCTTGCACTCCCACGGCTTGATGACGCCCTTGAGCACCTCGCCGCACTGGCACGACTTCGGGTCGGCGACCCGGATGCCCGGCACCTGGAACAGCCGCTCGGCGTCGAAGGCGGCGAAGTCGTCGTTGAGCGCCAGCGCGCTCTGCGCGATGAAGCCCAGCCCGCGCCACTCGAAGTGCGGGCGCAGGGTGAAGACCTGCTCCAGGATGCGCATCGCGATCGGGTTGCCCTCGTCGGTCACGACCCGGTTGTACTGGTTCTCGACCTCGCAGCGGCCGTCGGCGTACTGCTGGAGCAGCATGACGACCGACTGCAGGATGTCCAGCGGCTCGAAGCCGGCGGTCACCAGCGGCAGCCCGTAGCGCTGCGGCACGAAGTCGTACGGCCGGTTGCCGATCACGGTGCTGACGTGTCCCGGGCCGAGGAAGCCGTCCAGGCGCAGGTCCGGGGAGTTCAGGATCGCCTTGATCGGCGGCACGATCGTGACGTGGTTGGAGAACACGCTGAAGTTGGTGACACCCGCCTCACGGGCCCGCAGCAGCGTCACCGCCGTCGACGGCGCGGTGGTCTCGAAGCCGACGGCGAAGAAGACCACCCGCTTGTCGGGGTTGGCCTGGGCGATCTTCAACGCGTCCAGCGGGCTGTAGACCATCCGCACATCGGCGCCACGGGCCTTGGCCTCCAGCAGGCTGGAAGTGCTGCCGGGCACCCGCATCATGTCGCCGAACGAGGTGAAGATGACCCCCTCCTGCTCGGCCAGCGAGATCGCGTCGTCGACCCGTCCCATCGGGATGACGCAGACCGGGCAGCCCGGTCCGTGGACCAACTCGACGGTGTCGGGCAGCAACTGCTCGATGCCGTGCCGGTAGATCGTGTGGGTGTGCCCGCCGCAGACCTCCATAAAGGCGTACGGCATCCCGTTGCGGCCGCCCTCGGCCAGCTCGGTGATGCGCCGGACCGCCAGCCGGGCGGCTGCGGGGTCGCGGTACTCGTCGACGTACTTCACCGGTTCTCCTCGTGCTCTAGACGTTCCTGGACGCGCTGCCAGAGCGCATAGGCCAGCGCGGACTGCGCCTCTTGAGTGCGGTGCACGCTCTGGCCATCGACGGCCAGGCAGTGCTCCAGATC
>JBBSUR010000327.1:0-1785 GCA_038234255.1 Mycobacteriales bacterium
ACGGTCTCCCCGTCACCGAGGGCATCTTCGTCGTCGGCCACCAGCGGAGCAGCGAACTCGAGGATCTCTACGGTGTTGCGGTAGTTGATGTCGAGCACGCTCGACCGGCCGGTGACGGTGATCCCGGCCTGCCGTGGGCTGACCCCGCCGGCGAACAGCGCCTGATGGCTGTCGCCCACGAGCAGCAGAGAGTCCGGTGAGTCTGCAGCCAAGCGCGACACCAGCTCCACCCCGGTCAGCGTCAGGTCCTGCACCTCATCGACGACCACGAAGGCGTACGGGTCGGCAAGCGGCTCACTGCGCAGGCTCGCCAGGGCCAGCGAGAGGATGTCGTCCCAGTCCGTGAGGCCCCGACCTCGCAGGTTGCGCTCGTACTCCTCCTTGAGCCGCCAGACAGTCTCGCGCTGGACCGGGCCGAGGCGCGACCCACGTCCGGTTCGGGCCAGCGCCTGGTATTCCGCCAGCGTGCCGATCCGCCGGCCACGGACGACCTGCATGACCTCCTCGGACCAATAGGTCCAGCTGGCGGGGCGGTCGAGCACGCTGCCCGCTCCGACCGCACGCCACGCCTCGCTGTAGGCCCTTGCGCAGTCGTCCGGCCGCACCGACACTCGCCGCCCCCGGGAGGCGAGGAACTTGCTGGCCCATCCGTGCAGGCTGGCGAACTCGACCCGCTCGACAGTGTGCGGAGACAGTCGTTGGTAGGCCGCCTTCTGCACGGTGGGCAGAGTGCGGACGAAACTCAGGAACAGGACCGCGCTCGACCGTCGTTCGGCCAGATAGGCCATGCGGTGCAGCGCCACCACCGTCTTGCCCGTGCCGGCCGATCCGCGCAGCAGGGCCGGACCGTTGAATCGCCGCTTCGCGAACTCCGCCTGGCGCGGATGCAGGAAGATCATCCAGTCCTCGAGCGGCGCCCGCATGGCGGCGGCGAGCGCGTCGTTCTCGAGGTCCTCGCGACTGAACAGCGCATCCCCGGGCGGGTCGGGAGCGGCGGCCGGCTCGTCGATCACGTCCCCGATCGTGCAATTGTCCGACGCCGCCGCACGGGCTGTTGCGGAGCTGTCCAGTGCGGAGGGAAACAAGTCCATCAGCGCTCTGAAGACCGTCTCGACCTGGCCTTGGGTGAGCGTCTTGCTGTGGCCAAGAAGTTGCCTGGACAAAGTCTCCGCGCCGACCACCCACACACCACAGCTCAGAACGCATCGCTGGTCCCGCCCGTCGAGCGCGATGACGGGACGGACGCCAGCAGGCGGCAGCCCGAGAGCAGCAAGTCCGTCGCGGATCGAGTCCGCGAGCTGTTGCAGGGACTCCAGCACGTCCCCTCTGTCAGCCTGGCCCTGCCAGAGTCCATTCGCAGCGATCGTCACGTCGCCGGACCAGTTCTTCGTGTCGACGACGAAGACGCCGCTCGGCCCGACCACCAGGTGGTCGATGTTCGCGCTCGTACTGCCTGGCCAGCGGCGGTCGTGCAGCAGGTAGAAGCCCCACGCCGTGAGCGGACCGAGCAACTGCGCAGTGCGACTCTCGCCGGCCGCCCCCTGTTCGAAGCAGCGCGCCCGGCGCTCCTGCGCGTCGGCTTCCCGTCTCAGGCGGGACGCCTTCGTCTGCGCCTGCTCCGACACGGAGCGAGCGGACTCACCTGCCGGCATCACATCCCGTTTCCACGGCGCCCACGGTAGGTGCGGGCCGGGCCGGGTCCGGCCGCCGCATCAGCCCCGCTCGACAGCGACCACCGCAGCGTTGCCCCTGCCGTCGACGCGGATCCGGGCAACCGCGTCGCCG
>JBBSUR010000328.1:0-1772 GCA_038234255.1 Mycobacteriales bacterium
AACGACTGCACCTGGCGCCCGAAGGCGTTGCGCCGCACGGTGATGTCGAGACCGCCGAGCGTCTCCTGGTCGGCGGTGCCGTCCAGCACCCGGTCGGCCAGCAGGATCATCCCGGCGCAGGTGCCCAGCACCGGCATCCCGTCGGCGATCCGCCTGCGGAGCGGCTCGAACAGCTCGAAGGTGCGGGCCAGCTTGGCCATCGTCGTCGACTCGCCGCCGGGCAGGACCAGCCCGTCGCAGGCCTCCAGCTCCGCCGGCCGTCGTACGGCGCGGGCGTCGGTGCCGAGGTCACCCAGCATCCGCAGGTGCTCACGCACGTCGCCCTGCAGGGCGAGCACCCCGACCCTCATGGCCGTCGCTGCCAGTGGGCGCTGACCTCGATCCGGCCCTCGTCGAAGCGGGCCGCGAGACCGTGGCGGCCCAAGCAGCTCAGCACCGACTCGAGCAGTGCGTCGCCCGGCGCCACGTTGGCCGTCGTACCGTGCCAGACGTTGACCTCGAGCATCCCCTGGTCGATCGCGTGCCAGACGTCGGCGGCGGTGAACCAGGCAATGCCACGCGGCGTACGCCCCTCCCCGGCGAGCCGGTCGAGCTCTGCCTTCGCGGACCAGTGGTCCTCGACCCCCTGGAGCACCGGAACCTGGTGCTCGGCGCACTCGCCGAAGGTCGCCTGCAGTCGGTCATGGTCGGTCTCCGCCGGCCACAGCGCCGCGTCCTTGCGTAGTTGCGCCGCCGCTCCCCCGAGCCATGCCCGGGCCAGGATCGGGGCGTCCACGGCAACGTCGGGCAGCTCCGCCTCGATCGCGGAGACCACCTCGGCCCTCATCTGCGCGTCATCGAGGAACCCGGCACGCACCAGCAGCCGGGCGTAGTCCTGCAGCTCCTCGTCGACAGGACGCTTCCCACCGATCGCCACGCGTGCGTCACCAACCGCGCTCGGCAAGCCGGTGCGGCTGCGGGATCTCCTCGACGTTGATGCCCACCATCGCCTCGCCCAGCCCGCGGGACACCTTGGCGACCACGTCCGGGTCGTCGTAGAAGGTGGTCGCCTTGACGATTGCCGCGGCGCGCTCGGCGGGGTTGCCGGCCTTGAAGATGCCGGAGCCGACGAAGACGCCCTCGGCGCCGAGCTGCATCATCATCGCCGCGTCGGCCGGGGTGGCGATCCCACCGGCGACGAAGAGTACGACGGGCAGCTTGCCGGCCTCGGCGACCTCACGAACCAGCTCGTAGGGCGCCTGGAGCTCCTTCGCGGCGACGTACAGCTCGTCGGCCTCGAGCCCCTGCAACCGGCGCAGCTCGCGCCGGATGGTACGCATGTGGGTGACCGCGTTGGACACGTCACCGGTGCCGGCCTCGCCCTTGGAGCGGATCATCGCCGCACCCTCGGTGATCCGGCGCAGCGCCTCGCCCAGGTTGGTGGCGCCGCACACGAACGGCACGGTGAACGCCCACTTGTCGATGTGGTTGGCGTAGTCGGCGGGGGTGAGCACCTCGGACTCGTCGACGTAGTCGACGCCCAGGCTCTGCAAGACCTGCGCCTCGGCGAAGTGCCCGATGCGGGCCTTGGCCATCACCGGGATCGAGACCGCCTCCACGATGGCGTCGATCATGTCCGGGTCACTCATCCGGCTGACGCCGCCCTGGGCGCGGATATCGGCCGGCACCCGCTCAAGCGCCATCACGGCAACGGCGCCGGCGTCCTCCGCGATCTTGGCCTGCTCGGCGGTGACGACGTCCATGATCACGCCACCCTTCAGCATCTCGGCCAT
>JBBSUR010000329.1:0-1737 GCA_038234255.1 Mycobacteriales bacterium
GACTCGCCCACCCAGCGGGTGATGGGGACCATCTCGACCGACTTCACGCCGGTCGACCATCTCGAGCGGCTGATGAGCCTGGGCAACGTGTTCAGCGAAGCCGAGCTGCGTGAGTGGGCGGCGCGGGTGGCGAAAGAGGCTGTGGCAGCACGTTTTCTGTGCGAGCTGAAGATCGACGGCCTGGCGGTGGCGCTCGTCTACCGCGACGGCCGGCTGGCCCGCGCGGCCACCAGGGGCGATGGCCGCACCGGCGAGGACATCACCCCCAACATCCGCACGATGCGTAGCGTCCCCGAGCGGCTGACCGGCGGCGACGTGCCGCCGCTGCTCGAGGTGCGCGGTGAGGTGTTCCTCGCCACCGACGACTTCGCCCGGCTCAACGAGCGGCTGGTCGGGGAGGGCAAGGCGCCGTTCGCGAACCCGCGCAACGCCGCCGCGGGGAGTCTGCGGCAGAAGGACCCGCGGGTGACGGCCACCCGGCCGCTGTCCCTGACGTTGCACGGCATCGGCGCCCGCGAGGGATGGGAGCCGGCGAGCCAGAGCGAGGCCTACGCCCGGCTCGCGTCGTGGGGACTGCCGGTGTCGGCGTACGCCCAGGTCTTCGACGACCTCGACGGCGCGCTCGGATTCATCGCCCACTGGGGAGAGCACCGGCACGACGTCGCGCACGAGATCGACGGTGTGGTGGTGAAAGTGGATCAGGTGCCCTTCCAGCGGCGGCTCGGCGCGACCAGCAGCGCACCGCGGTGGGCGATCGCCCACAAGTACCCGCCTGAGGAGGCGACGACGAAGCTGCACGACATCCGGGTCAACGTCGGGCGCACCGGACGGGTCACGCCGTTCGCCTACATGGAGCCGGTGCAGGTCGGTGGGGTGATGGTCAAGCTGGCCACCCTGCACAACCAGGACGAGGTGCGGCGCAAGGACGTGCGGATCGGCGACACCGTCGTGGTGCGGCGGGCCGGCGACGTCATCCCCGAGGTCGTCGGTCCGGTCGCGGCGCTGCGTGACGGCACCGAGCGGACGTTCGTCATGCCGACGCACTGCCCGGAGTGCGGCACCCCGCTGGCCCGGCCGGAGGGCGAGGTCGACGTGCGCTGCCCCAACGCCGCGTCGTGCCCGGCGCAGCTGCGGGAGTCGGTCTTCCATTTCGCCGGCCGCGGCGCCATGGACATCGACGGGCTGGGCTACGAGACCGCGATCACGTTGCTGCAAGCGGGTCGGCTGACCGACATCGGCGGGGTGTTCCACCTGACGGCCGAGTCGTTCGAGGGGCTGCGCGGGTTCGGCGCGAAGAAGATCGAACAGATCCTGCGCGGCGTCGAGGCGGCGCGCTCCCGGCCGATCTGGCGGCTGCTGGTCGGCTTGTCGATCCGCCACGCCGGGCCGACAGCGGCGCAGGCCGTCGCCCGGCAGTTCCGCACGATGGACGCGATCATGGCCGCGTCACTCGAGGAGCTCGCCGCGGTCGACGGGGTCGGGCCGATCGTCGCGCAGGCCCTGCACGACTGGTTCGCCGATGCCCGGCACCGCGAGATCGTCGAGCGGGTACGGGCCGGCGGCGCCCGGTTCGCCGACGAGGGCTCGGAGCAGGGGCCGCGTCCGCTGGAGGGCGTCACGGTCGTCGTGACGGGCACGCTCGCGTCGTACAGCCGGGACGGCGCGACCGAGGCGGTGCAGGCGCTCGGCGGCAAGGTGACCGGCAGCGTCAGCAAGAAGACCGACTTCGTGGTCGCC
>JBBSUR010000330.1:0-1728 GCA_038234255.1 Mycobacteriales bacterium
CCTCGGGAGGCACCGGCGGTACGAGGTCGGCCGCAATCCGGAGTCCGGAGAGGACGTCGTCGGGTCGGACGGCAGGCGTCACGTGTCGTACGACCAGGCAAAGTGTTGCACAGACCGGGGCTTCGGTGGTGCAGGTGGCGCGCGCCGTCACCACCGCGGCGCGCGCATCCAGGGTGCGCAGACCGGCCTTCATCTTCCGCTCGACCAGCACACTGCCTGCGGCGAGGAACGTCTCCACCGCCGCCTCGAGCTCGGCGAGCGACACCTGCGGGAGGCGGATCTCCCAGCGCGAGGCCACGATCCGGTCCGGCAACGAGGTGCCGGGTACCGCCTCGACGACCTCGACGATGTCGATGCCGGCGGGCAGACTCTCGTCGAGCGCCACGCGCAGCCGATCGAGGTCGACCCGCTCGGTGACGCTGATCTCGACGTACTCCGCCTCGGACGCGACGCCGGTCGGCGCGGCTCCCACCCAGCTGATCTTCGGGTGCGGCGAGAAGCCGGCGGAGTAGGCCATCGGCACCTGCGCCCGGCGCAGCGCCCGCTCGAAGGCGCGGGCGATGTCGCGGTGGCTGGTGAAGCGCAGCCGGCCACGCTTGGTGTAGCGCAGTCGCAACTTCTGGACCGCAAGCGGCGGCGGAGGTCCGGTCGGGGTGTTGCGGGCCACCTCAGGCCGACTCGGCGACCCGCGCCGGGACGACGGTGAGCGGGAGCAGCGTCCGGCCGGTGGGACCGACCTGGATCTCGGTGCCCAGCTGCGGACAGACACCGCAGTCGAAGCACGGGATCCACCGGCAGTCGTCGAGGTCCTGCTCGGCCAGCGCGTCCTGCCAGTCCGACCAGAGCCACTCCTTGTCCAGCCCGGAGTCCAGGTGGTCCCACGGCAGGACCTCGGCCTCGCCGCGCTCGCGGGTGGTGTACCAGGCCAGATCCAGCCCGTGCGGGGCGAGCTCTGCCGTTGCGGCGGTGGCCCAGCGGTCATAGGAGAAGTGCTCGGACCAGCCGTCGAACTTCCCGCCGTCGCGCCACACGCGCTCCAGGACGCGGCCGATCCGCCGGTCACCGCGGCTGAGCAGCCCTTCGATGATGCCCGGCTTGCCGTCGTGGTAGCGGTAGCCGATCGCCTTGGCGGTGCTGCGGTCGTCGTTGATGGCGTTGCGCAGCAGCTTCAGGCGCCGGTCGGTGTTCTCGGCGTCGAGCTGGCTGGCCCACTGAAAAGGCGTGTGCGCCTTGGGGACGAACCCCCCAATGCTGACCGTGCAGCGGATGTCGCGGGTGCCGGTGACAGCGCGGCCGGCCCGAATCACGTCGCGGGCCATCTCGGCGATCTCGAGCACGTCCTCGTCGGTCTCGGTGGGCAGGCCGACCATGAAGTAGAGCTTGACCTGCCGCCAGCCGGCTCCGTACGCCGTCGTGACGGTCTTCACCAGGTCGTCCTTGCTCACCATCTTGTTGATGACCTTGCGCAGCCGCTCGCTGCCTCCCTCCGGGGCGAAGGTGAGGCCGGAGCGGCGGCCGTTGCGGGACAGCTCCTGCGCGAGGTCGATGTTGAAGGCGTCGACCCGGGTGCTCGGCAGGGACAGGCTCGTCTGCGTGCCCTCGTAGCGGTCGGCCAGGCCCTTGGCGATCGCGCCGATCTCGGAGTGGTCGGCGCTGGACAGGCTCAGCAGGCCGACCTCCTCGTAGCCGCTGGCCTTCAGCCCCGCCTCGACCATCTCGCCGATGCCG
>JBBSUR010000331.1:0-1727 GCA_038234255.1 Mycobacteriales bacterium
GAGCGTGGGTCAGTAATCCTGCTGGCTCGCGCGCGCACGCGCGGCCGTCCGGGCGGTCGGGGAAGATTCGGGCATGACGACGACGACGGCGGCGCCCGAGCAGGACCGGCTGATCGAGGTCGATGTGGACGCGCCGGCGGCGGCCAGGCGGCCGGCCGGGGCGGCCAAGACGTTTCGCCCCTACGACCCCGACCAGGTGCTGCTGATGTCGCCGGTCCTGCAGGACTGGGTCCCCGACGGGGACCTGGCGCACTTCGTCAACGACCTCGTCGAGGCCGGCGCGCTGGACCTGACCGGGATCTACGCGTCTTATGTGGACGAGCGCGGCTTCCCGCCGTATGACCCCAGGCTGATGGTCAAGCTGCTGCTCTACGGGTACGCCAACGGCGTCATGTCCAGCCGTAAGCTTGAGGCCGCGGCGCACCGCGACATCGCGCTGCGGATGCTGTGCGCCGGGCAGGCCCCGGACTTCCGCTCGATCGGGCGCTTCCGCAAGCGCCACCTCGACGCGCTGGCCGGCCTGTTCGTGCAGGCGCTGCGGCTGTGCAAGAAGAGCGGGCTGGTGTCGTTGGGGTCGCTGGCGCTGGACGGCACCAAGCTGCGCGCCAACGCCTCGCGCCACAAGGCGATGAGCTATCAGCGGATGGGCCCCAAGGCCGCGCAGCTGCAGGCCGAGATCGACGAGCTGACAGAGTGCATGCAGCAGCTGCTGAGCGACGCCGAGCAGGTCGACGAGCAGGAGGATGAGCTGCACGGCGACCGGCGCGGCGACGAGCTGCCGGCCGAGATCGCGCGCCGCGAGGACCGCCTGGCGAAGATCAAGGCGGCGATGGCCGACCTGGAGGCCGAGGCCTTGCAGGCCGAGACCGAGCGCCGCGCGCAGATGGAGAAGGACGGCAAGACGGTCCGCGGCCCCCGCGACGGCCGCGACCCGTTCGCCCCCGCGCCCAAGGCCCAGCGCAACTTCACCGACCCCGAGAGCCGGATCATGAAGACCAGCGACGGCTCTTATCACCAGTGCTACAACGGCCAGGCGATCGTCGACGCACAGGCACAAGTCATCGTCGCTGCCGACGCCTTCGACATGGCCGCAGACAGTCCGCTGCTGGGGCCGATGCTCGACGAACTCGACGAGAACCTCGCCGCGATCGGCGGCGAGGTTGCCGAGGGCGCGACGATCGTCGCCGACGCCGGCTACTTCACCGATGACTGCGCCGCGGCCTGCGCCGAGCACGGCCTGGACCCCTACATCGCCACCGGGCGCCTCAAACACGACGAGCCGCCGCCGCCCGACGTGGCAGAGCCGCTGCCCGAGGACGCCACGCCCAAGCAGCAGATGGCCCACAAGACAAAAGGCAAGGACGGCCGCGCGATCTACGCGCGCAGGAAGGCGATCGTCGAGCCCGTCTTCGGCCAGATGGACACCACCCAAGACGCCAAACAGATGGCGATCCGCGGCAAGCCCGCCGCCCGCAAGCAGTGGAAGTTCGAGTGCGCGGTCCACAACCTGCTCAAGCTCCACCGAAACGGCGGGCTGGCCCTCATCAGCAGCGGATAGGGGCCCCCGGGTCCCCCTCGCGGCCTCTGCCGCGGCACTCCGGCCAAGCGCCGACGACCCCGGCGGGTGCCCCGGCCGCCGGGGCGCCGCACCAGCCCGACGAGATCGGGGCGCCCGCGCGCCTCCCACACCCCGCCCACGACCCTTACCGACTCACGCTCCTAGCCCC
>JBBSUR010000332.1:0-1696 GCA_038234255.1 Mycobacteriales bacterium
CCCTGCCCTTCTGGACCGTCCACGGAATCCCGCCGCGACCGCGAGGCGAAGCCTGGTAGTCCGCCACGACGACGGCGCCGGAGGGCGCCCCCTCGCGGGCCCAGGCCGCAGCCACCGTGTCGGTGGCCAGGCACGCCGGGTAGGCGCGCACCGTTCGGTCGCCGAGAGCGGCGCTCACCACTTCCTGGGTCAGCAGGTCCTCGGTCATCGCCAGTCCTGCGGGTAGCCGGCGGCCGCCGCCGCGGCGTTGAGGCTGGCGGCCATGCGCTGCCACTGCGGGATAGCGAACCGGGCCATCGCCGAGGCGAAGACGGCATTCAGCCGAGCCGTCTGGTCCTCGGGGCGGTGAGCGCAGGCCTCGACCAGCGCGACGATGGTCTGTTCGTACGCGCGAGGAGGCAGTTCCAGCGCGACGTGCAGCAGACTCTCCGCCAGGCTGTACGAGGCGCCGATCCGGGTCAGCAGGCCGTCGACGAAGCCGCTGAGCACAGCGATCCGCTCGGCGCCCGACAACTCGAGTGCACGCAACACCTCGGGACGGATCAGGGCGCCCCATGCGTCGTTGGGCTCGGCGTCCAGGAGCGTCAGCAGGTCCGATGTCTGCGGCGCGGGGAGCCGCTTCAGCAACTCGTGGCACTGCGCGCGCACCGGGGCGGCGGCGCTGGACACCACCAGCGCCTGTCCGGCGGTGAGCCGGGCCCGCGGCAGGTCACCGCTGCGCTCGTAGGCCAAGGCCAGGTTGGACTTGGCCATGGCGTGCTCGGCCGGACGCAGGGTGCGCGGGAAGGCGGCCAGGCTGCGCTGCAGGGCCACGATCGCCTCGGCCGGCTTGTCGACCGCCAGGAGCGCGAGACCGAGGGCATTCGCCGCAGTCCCGGTGCTCGTCTCGTCCCGCGCCTGCTCGCCCAGGGCCATCGCGGCGGCCAGCACCGGCACCGCGGCTTCGACGTCTCCCTCGGTCATCAGCGACACGCCGGACTCGCGCGCCGCGGCCGAGGCCTGGGACGGGTAGCCAGCGGTCACGAACAGGTCCCGGGCGGTGTCCCAGGCCGCGCGGGCGCCCGGCAGGTCGCCGGCGTCCTGGCGGACCAACCCGAGGTTGAAGGAGGCGGCGGCCTGCTCGGTCGGCTGCTCGAGCTCGGCCAGGTCGGCGCAGGCCGAGGTGAACGCCTCGGTCGCCTGCTCACGCTCGCCTTCCGAGCGCAGGGCGGCGCCGAGCATCACGGCGGTTTTCGCCTGCTCCAGTCGCATGCCGGCGCGTCCGAAGATTTCGCGGGCGATGGTCAGGGCGCCCAGGGCGGGACGGGTCTCGCCCGACTGCAGCAACACCGAGCCGAGATGGAACTGCGTCGTCGCGTGCTGAACGGGGTAGCGGTCGACCGGATACCGACTGAGCCGTTCCTTGAGGTCCTGCGCCGAATCGGCCACGAGCACCTACCCTTTCCCTATGACCGCTGTGGTGGCTTGCTTCGGCTATGTGCTTCGAGCCGATGACGGGGTGGGCCCCGCCGTGGCCGCGGCACTGCACGCCGAGCCGCTCCCGCCGGGGGTGCGGGTGATGGAGATCGGCATCGGTGGCATCCATCTCGTGCAGGACCTGCTGCGGGCCCCCGCCGACGTGCTGCTGATCGTCGACGCCGTCGACCTCGGCCGTCCCCCCGGCAGCATCGTGGTGCAGATCCCGGAGATCCAGGAC
>JBBSUR010000333.1:0-1689 GCA_038234255.1 Mycobacteriales bacterium
CGAGCACGCCGCCGATGCCGACGCCGCCGGACAGGTGAACGTTGCGGCCGATCTGCGCGCAGCTGCCGACCGTCGCCCAGGTGTCGACCATCGAGCCGGCACCGACGTAGCCGCCAATGTTGGTGAAGCTCGGCATCAGCACCACGCCCGGCTCGAAGTGCGAGCCCCAGCGGGCTATCGCGCCAGGAACGACCCGCACCCCGCCGAAGCGCGTCTTGAGCGGTACCCGGTCGTGGTAGCGGAAGTCGCCGGCGGCCGACGGCGCCATGTCGAGCACCTTGAAGGCCAGCAGGATCGCGTGCTTGGCGCGCTCGTCGACCACGACCCGACCGTCCACAACGCTCGCGACCCGCGCCTCGCCGGCGTCGAGCTGCTCGACGGCGGCGACGACGACCTTACGGGCGTCCTCGTCGGCGGGGGTGAGCTCGGCGCGGCGCTCCCACAGCTCGTCGATGCCGGCACTGATCGGGCTCGAAGTCATAAGGCTCGCGGTCATTGCCGCAGCCTACGGACCGGACTCAGCGCAGCGCGGCGAGCCGGTTGGGCGACGCAGCAAGATCTTCAGAGGATCCACAGCATGGGAGTGCTGGGGATCTTCCGAAGATCTTGCCACGGGAGCGGGGCCGGGCGCTCCGGGCTCAGCGCAGCGCCGCGAGCCGGTCGGCTGCTGCGGCGATCCGCTCGTCGGTCGCGGTGAGCGCGAGGCGTACGTGCCGCGCGCCGGCCGCTCCGTAGAACTCCCCCGGCGCGACCAGGATCCCGATCGCCGCCAGCGCCTCGACGCTCTGCCAGCAGCCCTCGTCGCGGGTGCACCACAGGTAGAGCCCCGCCTCGGAGTGCTCGACGGCGAACCCGGCGGCCCGCACCGCCGGCAGCAGCACCTCCCGGCGAGCGGCATACCGCCCGCGCTGCACCTCGACATGCGCGTCGTCGCCGTACGCCGCCACCAGTGCGGCCTGCACCGGCGCCGGCACCAGCAGCCCCAGGTGTTTTCGCGCCTCGACGACCGTCGCCACCGCCGCGGCGTCCCCGGCCGCAAAGCCGGCGCGGTAGCCGGCCAGGTTGCTCCGCTTGGACAGCGAGTGGACGGCCAGCACCCCGTCCACGCAGTCCCCGCAGACCGACGGGTGCAGCACCGACACCGGCGTCGCGTCCCAGCCCAGCTCCAGGTAGCACTCGTCGCTGGCCACCAGGATCCCGTGTCCGCGCGCCCACTCGACGAGTCCCCGCAGGCGGTCCACCGCGAGCACCTCGCCGGTCGGGTTGGCCGGCGAGTTGACCCAGACCAGGCCGACCCGGGACGGGTCGGCCGCAGTCGGGTCGTCCGTCGCGACCGGGACGCAGCCGGCGAGGCGCGCGCCCACGTCGTACGTCGGATAGGCCAGCGCCGGGATCAGCACCTCGGCTCCCGGAGCCAGACCCAGCAACGACGGCAGCAGCGATACCAGCTCCTTGCTGCCGATGCTCGGGACCACCTGCGCAGCAGTCACTTTCGCGCCGAGGCGACGACCCACCCAGGTGACCAGGGCTTCCCGCAGCGCAGCCGTGCCGATCGTCAGCGGATAGCCCGGCGCGTCGGAGGCCGCCCGCAACGCCTCCTGCACGACGGCCGGCGTCGGGTCCACCGGCGTGCCGACGGACAGATCGACGATGCCGCCGGGATGGGCGCGAGCCACGTCGGCGTACGGC
>JBBSUR010000334.1:0-1675 GCA_038234255.1 Mycobacteriales bacterium
CGGGTCGGGCGGGTCTGGCGGGTGCTCGGGTTGCTCGGGTTGTCGGGGGCCAAGCAGGCGTACGTCCAGCGCGGCCATCCGGCCGTGGGTGGCGATCCGCAGCATGTTGTCGGTGGCCGGGTCGACCTGGCGGGCCTGGACTCGTTCGGCGCGTTCGCTGAGCTCGCGCATGAGCTCTTTGAGCTGTGCGGAGGCCGGGACGACGACGGTCACCGGGTGGCCGGGGGCCAGTTCGGGGGTGGGCAGCGCCAGGTCGGTGGCGGTCTTGATGTCGGCGGACAGGTGCCACATCCGCAGCAGCTCCGGGACGTTGCGGAACTTGGCGAACCGGCTGGCCATCCGGTAGCTGCTGCCGTCCGGGGACAGCTCCAGGTTGGTGGTGACCTCACCAAAGGTGGCGGCCCAGGTGTCGAAGTCGGTGATGCCGGCGCCCGTCAGCACGTCCGGGCGCAGGTAGCGCTGCATCACGTAGGCCTCGCTGATGCTGTTCGCGATCGGCGTGGCGGTGGCGAAGGTCGCGACCCGGGCGCCGTGCCGGGAGCGCAGGTAGGACAGCTTCATGTCCAGGTCGCTGGCCCGTTGACTGCCCTCGGTCGCGACGCCGGGGATGTTGGACGCCGTCCGCAAGTTTTTGTAGCCGTGCGCCTCGTCGACGATGAGGTAGTCGATGCCGGTCTGCTCGAACGTGACGGCCGGGTCGCGGGCGGTGTCGGTGAGCGCGGCCAGGCGCTGTTCGGCGCGGGCCAGCGCGGCTTCCAGGCGTTTGACGGTCAGGCCGCCGGCGGCCCGGCTGCGGCCCAGCTGGGTCCGCAGCTGCTCGAGCTCGCCGTCGAGATAGGCCTGGTGCGCCTGGGGGGTCAGCGGCAGGCGTTCGAAGGCGGAGCGGGAGAGGATGACGGCGTCCCAGTCGCCGGTCGCGACCCGGGCCACCAGCAGTCGGCGTCGGTCGCCGGTGACGTCTTCGCTTCCGGCGGCGAGCACCCGGGCCTGGGGGTAGAGCTGCAGCCATTCGCGGGTGAACTGTTCCAGCATGTGATTGGGCACGATCACGGCGGGCTTGGCGGCCATCGCCAGCCGGCGCAGCTCCATCGCGCCGATGATCATCGAGGCGGTCTTGCCGGCGCCGACGTCGTGCGCGAGCAGCACCGACGGTTCGCTGACCATCCGGGCGACGGCGGCGCGCTGGTGCTCCCGTGGCGTGAACGTCACCGCCAGGCCCGGTAGCTGCTGCGCGGACCCGATGGCACCGGCGGCAGCGCTGCCGTCGTAGTGACGCAGCACGATCGCGTTGAACGTGTCGTTGTAGAGCCGAGCGAGCCGCAAGGCTCGGTCCGGGTCGGTCCAGAGCCAGTCGGCGAAAGCCTCGTGCAGCACGGCAGCCTTGTCCTGCGCGGCGACGGTCTCGGTCAGGTTCAGCACCCGCCTGCCGTCGTCGAGCTCGTCGGTGATCCGGATCGAGCGTTGCTCGAGCACCGCCTGCGCGAGGTCGACCGCCGGCATCCGGCTGGTGCCGTAGGTGCTGGTCGACAGCACGCTGTACCGGACGCCTTTGACCGCCCAGACCGAGCCGCCGGGGTTTTCCACCTGCACGCTCGGGTCCTGCAGGAGCTCGCGCAGGAACTGCGCAGTGACTTGCGCGTCGATCCAGCTGGCGCCGAGCCGGGCGTCGATCTCA
>JBBSUR010000335.1:0-1673 GCA_038234255.1 Mycobacteriales bacterium
AGGGAGAACAGCGTGCAGTTCGGCCGTTACTACGAAGAGTTCGACGTCGGAGCGGTCTACCGGCACTGGCCGGGCAAGACGGTGACCGAGTACGACGACCACCTGTTCTGCCTGCTGACGATGAACCACCATCCCCTGCACCTGGATGCCCACTACGCCGCCACGACGCAGCAGGGGCGCAACGTGGTCGTTGGCAACTATGTCTACTCGCTGCTGCTCGGCATGTCGGTCGCTGACGTCTCCGGCAAGGCGATCGCCAACCTGGAGGTCGAGTCCCTCAAGCACGTCTTCCCCACCTTCCACGGCGACACGATCTACGGCCAGACCGAGGTGCTCGGCAAGACCGAGTCGCGCAGCAAGGACGACCGCGGGGTGGTCCACGTCCAGACCCAGGGCTGTAACCAGGACGGCGTCCTGGTGTGCACCTTCCGACGCAAGGTGATGGTGCCGAAGCGGTCCTACGCGGACGCGCACGGCGGCGACCAGCCCGGGCGGCCCGTGCTGGTGGTGCCCGAGCGCTGACTGCCCTGCCCTGCTGATCGCCTCCGCCCTGGACATCCAGAGCCGGACGTGGACACTGGCTTCATGCCTACCCTTGTCATTGTCGTTGTCGTCGTCCTGCTCGTCGCCGCCTTCCTGGTGGCCGGTGGCGCACTGGACCGGCCGCGCCGGCTCATCCGCCGCGATCGCGTCGTGGATCGGCCGGCCCGCCGCGTCGTCGTCGAGCCGGAGCCACTGGCGCAGCGCACCGTCGTCGAGGAACCCCGTGCGGTGGTCGAGGACGCGCCGCCGCGCCGGGTCGTACGCGAGGAGCGTCGGATCATCGACTGAGGGGCTTGACCTGCGCGCCTCGACGGCGGACCGTCGTGTCGTGAGCCCCGCGACCTGCCCCCGCTGCGGGGCCACTGTTCGTGCACCGAGTCTGATGTCGAGCACCTGGGACTGCGAGCGTCACGGCGCCGTCGCGCCGCTGCACGTGTGGCCCACCGTCGCACCGGAGGTGCTGGCGCAGGCGGCGGCCCGCAGCGTCGTGCCGCTGTGGTTGCCCTGGCCCCTGCTGCCGGGCTGGACGGTCACCGGGCTGGCGCTGGCCGGTGATGACCGCTCGGGCAGCCGGGCCAGCGTTCTGGCATTCTCCGGTCCGTCCCCCCTGGGTGGGCCGGCCGACCTGTTGCTGGTCGCCGAGGAGCCGGGGATCGGCCTCGGCGCCCGCTACGCCGGCATCGAGTCCCTCGACCCGGGATCCTGCGCCGAGGGCCAGCCCGAGGCGAAAGTCCAAGCAGCCGGGCATCCCACTGCCCTGTGGCGGTGCGACAGCGCCGAGGACCGGGCCGCCTTTGTCGGTGAGGCGTTGGGCGTCTGGCTGTGGGCGGTGCTCTGGCCGCCGGCCGCCGAGCTGGTCCTGATCGAGCACGTCGTTCTGCACGACCTGCGCAACGAGGCGCACAGCGGGCTGGACCTGCCGCTCGGCGCGCCCAGCCGCCGACTGGGCTGATCCGAGGGCGGCATCGGGGACAGCCGCGTCGGGGACAGCATCGGGGACACTGGAGCCCATGCGACGCCTGGCCACCCTGCTGCTCCTGTTAGTCGCGGCAGCCGCGCTCGGCGCCGCTCCGGCCAGCGCCGAGGTCGGCGAGGTGATCCAGGGGCTGCGCGCCGACCGGCTCTACGTC
>JBBSUR010000336.1:0-1664 GCA_038234255.1 Mycobacteriales bacterium
GGCCAGGCCGAGTCCGGCGCCCGCAGCGGTCCCGTTCACGGCGGCGATCGTGGGCTTGCCGAGGGTGGTGAGCATCGTGATCAGCGGGTTGAAGTGCTCACGCACCGTGTTCAGCGGGCCCGGCCCCCCGCTCTGCAGCAGGGCCGCGTGCTCGCGCAGGTCCTGGCCGACGCAGAAGCCCCGCCCCGATCCGGTCAGCACCAGGGCGCGTACCGCCTCGTCGTCCCGCACGGCGCGCACCGCCTCGAGCAGGGCCACTTTCATCTCGATGGTCAGCGCGTTCAGCCCGTCCGGACGGTTCAGCGTGATCAGGGCGACGGCACCGGCGTGCTCCAGCCGTACGGTCTCGGACACGCCAGCCCAGCTCTCTGTCGGGGGATGCCAGTCTGCGCCAGGCAGCCGCCGAGCCCCTGGCCCGGTCCCCACTTTCCTGCCGAGCGGTCCGTACGGGACAATGGAACCCGCGGCCCCGTTGGGGAGGCCACAGCACGGTCGAACAGGGAGGTTGGTCCATGGCGGCCATGAAGCCGCGGACGGGTGACGGTCCGCTGGAAGTCACCAAGGAAGGCCGCGGGATCGTCATGCGGGTGCCACTGGAGGGTGGCGGTCGTCTCGTCGTCGAGCTCAATGCCGACGAGGTCGAGGCTCTGGGCAACGCGCTCCAGGCTGTCCTGACCTAGCGTGCCGCCCGCCCGCCGGAGCGGCGCCGCGTCGCTCGAGCTGCCGGCCGTGTCGCTGCCGACGGTCCGGCCGGCAGCGACGTCGCCGGAGGTAGTCGCCTTCGCCCTGCCGCTGCAGCCTGGCGACGGCGTTGCCCGGCTCGTCGGCGCGCTGCCGGAGGAGCTGGCCGGTGTCGACGTCGCCGCGGTCCTGCGCAGCGAGTCGGCCAAGGGCGAGGCCGGCGAGGTGGTCGCGATCCCGGCCCCTGCCGGGCACGCGCTGCAGCGGCTGCTGCTGGTGGGCGTCGGCGCGGCCACCCCGCGTGAGCTGCGCACGGCCGGCGCCGCGCTCGCCCGCCGGGCCAAGGACGCGGCCTCGCTCGCGGTCGACCTGCGGGCGCTGCCGCACGACGGTGACGGGTTGCGCGCGCTGGTCGAGGGGCTGCTGCTGGCGTCCTACACGTTCTCCCGCAGGAGCGAGCCGAAGGCCCGGGTCCTGCAGGAGATCACCCTGCTCGGGTGCGACCTGCCGGCCGACCTGGCCGCTGCGCTGACCGTCGTCCGGGCGACCGCCGCGGCCCGCGACCTGGTGAACATGCCGTCGCTGGAGAAGTCTCCCGACTGGCTTGCCAACGCCGCCCGTACGCTGCTCGACGGTCTCCCGGTCACCGTCCTGGACGAGAAGGCTCTGGCGAAGGGCGGTTTCGGCGGCATCCTCGGGGTGGGCCAGGGTTCCACCCGGCCGCCGCGACTGATCCAGGCCAGCTACGACGGCGGCGGGTCGCGCCATGTCGTGCTGGTCGGCAAGGGCATCACCTTCGACACCGGCGGCCTGTCGCTCAAGTCCAACGACGGCATGCTGGCGATGAAGACCGACATGGGCGGCGCCGCAGCCGTGCTCGGCACCCTGCGCGCCGTCGCCGATCTCGAGCTGCCGAACAAGCTCACCGTGCTCGCCGCCGCGGCGGAGAACATGCCGAGCGGCACCGCCCAGCGCCCCGGCGA
>JBBSUR010000337.1:0-1656 GCA_038234255.1 Mycobacteriales bacterium
CGAAGGACACGGTGTCACCGGATACCTGGTGGACCGTCGAGGCGTTTCGGGCCTACGCGTCGTACACCCGCACCGAGGAGTTCACCGCCGGACTCGACGAACTGCTGGAGCAGGCTGCGGGAGAGGCCGTCGCCGTCATGTGCTCCGAGACGGTGTGGTGGCGTTGTCACCGGCGTCTGGTGGCAGATGTGACCGTGCTCGGACGGGAACGGCCGGTGATGCACTTGCTGCCGTCCGGCCCACGCTCGCACCAGCCGGCTGCCGGGGCACGACCGGTCGGCGATGGCCAGCTCCTGTGGGACGTCGGCCCCGCGCAGATGCGCGCCGGCGGCGTCAACTCGTAGAGCCTGCCGCCTCGACTGCACGACTGCGCGGAACGCCATGACGTGCCGCCTCGGCGCTCGTACCGCGGGCCCATGCGCGGTGAGCGTGCGCGTGTGAACCTCATGGCCAAGCTGGGGATGTCGGGTCGCACGGACGCGGTCTCACGCGCCTACCGCGCCGGTCTACTGGCGTCGAGCTGACGGCCGCGGCTGCCGGCTACGACCGGACCGGCTGCGCCGCCGCGACGTCCTCGTGCGGCGTGAGCACCGGAGCGGATTCGTCCCTGCGCAGCTCGTCGACCCGCACCACGGCTATGCCGGCGACTACCAGCGCGGCGCCCATGAGCTGCTGGGCGCCCAGTGACTGGCCGAGCAGCACCCACGCGAACACGACGGCGAACAGCACCTCGGTGAGCCCGACGAACGACGCCACCTTCGCTCCCAGCAGCCGGGCCCCGAAGATGCCGGCGACGTAGGCGATCGCCGCGGCGACGACGGCCAACCCCAGCACCGGCACGAGCCAGCTGACCTCGGCGTCGAGCAGGGTGACGTCCGTGCGGGGGGCGGCCAGCGGCAGCACCCCGACGACGCCGGCGACGGCGAGCGCCGCCCCGCCGATGACCAGGCCGCCCCAGGCGACGACCAGGGGCGGCAGGGCGTCCTCGGTCTCGGCCGACAGCACGAAGTAGGTGGCCAGGCCGACGGCGGCACCGAGCCCCCACAGCACCCCGACCGGGTCAAGTTGTGCGTTGCCGATCAGCTCGAGCACCAGTCCCAGGCCGGCGATGGCCAGCGTGGCACCCGCCACCGTGAGTCGGCCCGGCCGCTGATCGCGACGCAGCCACAGGTAGCCCACCACCAGCAGCGCGCCGGAGTACTCCAGCAGCAGCGCCACCGCGACCGAGAGGTGCGCGATGGCCATGAAGAAGCAGAGCTGGGCTCCGGCGACCGCCGCGATGCCGTAGACGGTGAGGGTGCGGCTGCTGCGGCGCAGCAGCGCTCCCTTGCCGCGCAGCTGCAGCAGCGCGGGAAGCGTGAGCAGCAGCGCCGCCGTGAGCACCCGTGCGGTGACCGCCGAGCCCGGCGTCCAGCCGGCCTCGATCAGGCTCGCGGCGAACGAGCCGGACGTGCCGAACGTCGCTGCCGACAGCAGCGCCAGGGCGAGCCCGGCGCCGCCGGCCGTGCGCTTGTCCACGTGGTGCTCCTCGTAAGTGCCATCTGCCGGTATGGTGCTTACGCACGCTAGATGTTCGGCTGAAAGGGGTCAAGGTGCTTTTTGCCCATGACACCGAGGTGGCCCTGGCCGGCGCGGCGGCCCTGGTCAACACCCGGC
>JBBSUR010000338.1:0-1652 GCA_038234255.1 Mycobacteriales bacterium
CGCCGCCGGTGAGGCGGCGGCGGCGACCGCAGCCGGCCTGACGGGATGGTCAGCGGCCGGGATGCGCGTCCGGATCGCAGCGGGCGCCGACCAGGCGACCGCCCTCCGGCGCGGTATCCTGCGCCAGCGTGGTCGAGCGCACCGGGGTTGGGGCTCACCGGCGCCGGGGGGCTGCTGGGCTGGCCGAGCCCGTCCGCGCTGTCCTCGCGCTTCGCCACGAGTGGTTCCGGGACACCGTCAGCGCCGCACTCGTGCGCCGCGGCGTCGAGGTCATCGCCGGGCCCGACAACGGCGCGGACGCGCTCGGGGTCGTCATCGCCGAACAGCCAGACCTGCTGCTCACCGAGGACAAGCTCGCGATGATCTCCGGCGTGGAACTCGTCCAACTCGCCCGGATCTGCGCCCCGTGCTGGAGGCCGGCACCTACCCCTAACCACTGTGCCGCGAGCAAGTTGGAGCATCACCTACCGACGGTGCCGACAGCCCGTCTTCTGAGTCAAGCGCGGCTCAAACGTCACAATCGAGTATCGCCAGTGTCGCAGCGCCGCCATCCGGGCAGGGAGGCGATCATGACGGTGAGCCGACAGGGTTCTGCGCCGCTGCGCTCTCCCGGCCTGAGCAGCGACCTCGGCGTGACCCAGTCCGAGATGGACGCCTGCGACGCGGCATCGATCGCGGACTGCGCCGCCGGTGACCCGACCGCGTTCGACGACCTCTACAGCCGTTACGGCGGGGCGTGCCTCGCGCTCGCCCGACAGATTCTCGTCGATGCGCACTACGCCGAAGACGCGGTCCAGGAAGTGTTCCTGCACCTGTGGCGCAACGCCAGCGCCTTCGACGCGAGCCGTTCCTCAGTCAAGACGTGGCTCATGATGCTCACTCACCACCGCGCTGTCGATCGAGTGCGCTTCGAGCAACGCCGTGCAGCATCTGCGCTCGGCGAGAAGGACGACCGCCCGGACGACCGACCTGGTCCCGAGGTCCAAGCCATCACGGCGCTGCTCGGAGAACGAGCCGTGAGCGCGCTCGCCCTGCTGACCACGAGCAAGCGCGAGGCGCTGGTGCTGGCGTACTGGGGCGGCTACACCCAGCGCGAGATCGCCGTCATGACAAGCACGCCCCTCGGCACCGTCAAGACCCGGACGCGAAACGCGCTGATGCAACTGCACCGATTCCTCGCCGACGACTCGCAGCCGGCCCCGGCCGCCTGACACCACCGGCTTGACTGAACATGATCGAAGCGTTCCGCAAGGGATCGCCGTACAGGCGCGCCCGGCCCTGTCTGATCAAGGCCGAAGTCGGGTGGATGCCCCTCGGCGCTGCCCGGCACGCCCCTCGTTACCGGGTGGTGATCGCCTGCGTCAGGCGAGCCGGTCGTGGCAACCGCGCTGGCGCTAGCCGACCGCCGGCCTGGCGCTGCGCTAGGTGTCGATGACGGCGAGGTGGCTGGGGTCTTGGCCGCGCCATTCGAGCAGGAACAGGGTCGCGTCGTCGCTGGTGCTGCCGCTTCGTTCGGCCATGAGCGCGTGGGACAGTCGTGTGACGGTGACCTGGGGGGGACCGCCTTCTGCTTGCGCGCGCTCGAACTGGTCGATCAGGCGGGGGGTGCCGAACAGATCCCCGCCGCTGCCGCGCTCTTCGACGATGCCGTC
>JBBSUR010000339.1:0-1651 GCA_038234255.1 Mycobacteriales bacterium
CCCGGTCCCGCAGCGTGGTCGTGCGGAGCGAGGCGCTGTCGACCGCCTTGGCCTGCGCCGAGCGGGACAGGTCGGCCAGCAGCGCCGGAGCATCGCGCTCGGTGGTGTCGAGCATCGGGTAGAGGAAGTTCACGAGAGCGACCCGAGCCGGGTGATGGCCAAGCCGGCGTGCACGACGAGCAGGTCGTACGGCCGGGCCTCGCCGACCAGGGACAAGTCGACGTCCTCGGTCCCTTCGGCGCTGCGGACCCGCGCCGTGGCTCCGGACGCCGACACCACCTCGACCAGCCGGCCCTCGTCGGAGCAGGTGATGCAGACCGGCCCGTCGCACTCGGCGGGCGCCTGGATCACCCCGCCGTGCTCCAGGCAGACGTGGGCCAATTCCCACAGCAGGTGGTAGAGCAGGATGAAACGCCCGTCGTGGGCCGCCATCGCGTCGTCCGGCAGCCACAGGATGTGATCGGCGGCGCCGGCCGGCGGCGGCTGTCCGGCGCCCACCCACAGCGTCGTGACGCCCCACGCGGGGGCGCGGCGGACGAGGTCTTGCACCCCGGCGTCGTCGGCGGCACCGATCGCGATGAGCACGTCACCGGGACGGACATTGGCGCGGGTCGTGGCGGTGAGCTCGTGGGACGGCAGCGCGACCGACGGCAGCGCCGGCTTGCCCACGATGACGGGGTGGACGAACTCGACGGCGACGTGCTGGGCGTGATGCGGCCACGCGGGCGAGGCGCACCACAGGGTGCCGCCGGCATGCAGGCGTCGGGCCAGCACCAGCGACGCGGCCGCCAGGCCGTCGGCGAGCCCGTCGGGCAGTCCTGCCGCGGCAGCGCTCGCTGCCGGAACCGCGGTCACCGCCTCCGCAGACGAGGGCGCTGCCGACCGGACCTCTGCCGACACGACCTCCGCCGTCACGACGGCCTCCCTGTCACCGCCGACCAGTCCGTCCGCAGCCCCTCGATGTCGGCGCCGTATTCGGAGAGCTCCTGCTCGTACATGTCGCCCAGGGCCTTGAGCGCATCCAGCGTCTCCCGGGCCTCGGCCTCGTCGATCTTGGCCATGGCGAAGCCGACGTGGACGAGCACCCAGTCGCCGACCTGGGCGCCGGCCGGACCGTCGAGCCCGATCAGCGACACGGACACCTCACGGCGTACGCCCTCCACATCGACCTTCGCGCGCAGTTGGGCGGGGTCGTTGATCTCGACGATCTGACCGGGGATGCCAAGGCACATTTCGGGTTCTCCCTGCTGGGTGGACGTCACCCAATTGTAGACGGTCCCAGTAGATGTGGCGAGTCTCTACCGAAGTAGGTGTCCTACAGTTCCCTGCATGCGCGTGGCTTTCGTGGGAAAAGGCGGGGCCGGCAAGTCATCCCTGTCCGGCACTTTTGCGCGGGTCCTGGCCCGCGACGGTTCGCGGGTGCTGGCGTTGGACTCCGATCCGATGCCCGGCATGGCGTTCTCGCTCGGTCTGCCGCAGAACGACGTCGGGCTGCCCGACGACGCGGTCCAGGAATACGAGGAGGAAGGCCGCCGGCGGTTCCGCCTGCGCGAGGGGCTCACCGGCGCCGGCGCGGTCGAGCAGTACGCCGTCCGTAGCCCCGACGGCGTCCACTTCCTGCAACTCGGCAAGGCCCGGGGGGCGCGGTGGA
>JBBSUR010000340.1:0-1640 GCA_038234255.1 Mycobacteriales bacterium
ATCGAGCGCGAGGTGGCGCCGGCCGCGGCCGCGCTCGGGGTCGGGCTGCTGCCGTGGTCCCCGCTGGGCCGCGGGGTGCTGACCGGCAAGTACCGCTACGGCGCGCCCGCCGACAGCCGCGGGGCGTCGGCGCACTTCGCCGAGTTCGTCGAGCCCTACCTCGACGAGCACGCCCGCTCGGTCGTCGACTCGGTCCTCACCGCCGCGGACGGGCTGGGCGTCTCGCCGGTCGCCGTGGCCTTGGCCTGGGTGCGCGACCGGCCCGGGGTGGTGGCACCGATCGTCGGGGCGCGTACGTCGGCGCAGCTGCAGGCCTCGCTGGCCGCCGAGTCGGTGGAGCTGCCGCCGGCTATCCGCTCGGCCCTGGACGACGTGTCCGCGCCGACCAGTGGCTATCCCGAGACGATGCCGCACTGGTCCTCGGACGATCTGGAGGACTGACCCGCTGGCCCTCAGGCACACTGGTCGGATGAAGTACGAGTACCGCGCGGTGCGGATCCCGGTCGACGCCGACCGGGACACGACCCGGGAGTTGCTGAAGATCCACGCCGACTACGGCGACTGGGAGCTGGCCCGGCATGCGATCTGGGAAGACGGACGACGCGAGATCACCGTGCGCCGGCGGCTGCGCGCCGAGCCGCTCCCCCCGATGGCGACGTAGGCCGCTCTGGGTAACGGGGCGGCTACCGGGGCCAGTTCACCTCCGCCACCAGCGTGGCCATGGCCACGTCGAGCAGGACACTCGCTGCCTGCTCGACGTACGCGCCATCGACCAGGTGCCAGCAGCGGACGGTGCGGGCGTCCGGATCCGCAACGAGGAGCTCGTCCACCGCGTGGGCTGCATAGAAGTCGAACTTGGCGAAGGTCTCGTCGTCCGGCGACACGACCTCGAGCACCACAGCGGCGGTGGCGACGTAGACCGTGCCGGGGCGCTCGCGGTGGTAGCCGCCGTCTGGTACCCGAAAGTCGTCGGACGAGCCGATGTTGAACGAGCTGCCCGGGATGAAACCGGCAGCCTTGGCCCGTGGCCCGAGAGCCGCCTTGACTTCTTCCTCGACGATCCCGTGGTCGCTGTGCGCATACGGCGCCATGACGTAGACCCCGTTCCACACCTCGTCGTGGCCGTCCAGTCCCAACCGGCGACGCTTGTCGAGCAGCGCCTCCAGCTCGGCCGGGCGCTCCCCGAGAACCACCGTTGTCACAGCGGCCATCCTCTCCTCGTCGACCAGCCTGCGCGGGTTGTCAACAGTCGTCCAAGAATCGGTCCAGCACCCGTACCCCGAACTTCAGCGACTCCAGCGGCACCCGCTCGTCCACGCCGTGGAACATGCCCGAGAAGTCCAGGTCCGGCGGCAGCCGCAGCGGCGAGAAGCCAAAGCAGCGCATGCCCAGCCGGCTGAAGCTCTTGGCGTCCGTCCCGCCCGACAGCATGTACGGGACGGCGCGCGCGCCCGGGTCCTCGGCTTTCAGCGCGCCGGCCATCGCGGCGACGAGCGCACCCTCGAACTCCGTCTCCAGCGCGATGTCGTAGTGGACGTACTCGCGGACGATGTCCGGGCCGAGCACCTCGTCGAGCTCGCGCTCCCAGGCGTCCTCGAAGCCCGGGAGGAAACGCCCGTCGACCATCGCCGAGGCCGTGC
>JBBSUR010000341.1:0-1630 GCA_038234255.1 Mycobacteriales bacterium
GAGCACGATCCGGTCCGAGCGGTGCCCCAGCCACACGACCACCGGGGACGTGGCGTATCGGACCGCGTTCGTCGCCAGCTCGCTGGCCAGCAGGACCGCCACGTCGGTGCTCTCCTGGACGCCCCAGTCGGCGCAGCACTCGCGCACGAAGCGGCGCACCGCGTGGATCGCCTCCGGGTCCGGAGTGAGGTGCATCGAGCGGAGAACGTCCGTCTGCATGGCTACGGCTTATCCTGTCCTCAGCCGATGGGCAAGCAGACACCCCGAACCGCAGGCCGGTGCTCGCTGGCGTGACCGCCAATCTTCAGGTCAGCCTCAGAAAACTCCGGCACCGCCCGATCACAGTCTGTGATCATCCGTCGACGAAACTGAGACCTCCCTTCATGCTTCGCCTGCCCACCGCCGCCCTGGCGCTGGCCCTGTCCACGGTGCTCGCCTCCGCCGCTGTCGCCCCGGCCGCGGCGCTGGCGGCGACCAGCGCCTCCCCCGCACCGGCGCCGTCGCCGGCCAGCAGCTCGCTCGTCACCCCGCCTGCGTCCGCCGCCGAGCTGAACGCGCAGGTCGACAAGCAGCAGGCGCTGCTCGACGAGGAGCAAGCACAACTGGACCGAGCCTCGGTCGAGGCCACCCAGGCGCTGGAGGCGTACCAGGTCGCGCAGCGGGCCGCGGAGGAGGCCGCCCGGCAGGCCGCCGCCGAAGCCGAGCGCCTGGCGGCGGCCAAGGCCGCGACGTTCCAGGCGCGGGCCCGCCTCGCTGGCTACATCGGCTCGCTTTACCGCACCGGCATGGGCAACCGCAAGCTCTCGCTCTACTCCGCCGTGCTGGACTCCGAGAACCCGCAGCAGATGTTCAGCGGGCTGGGCCTGGCCTCCCGGGTCGGCGGCAACCAGGGCAACGCCTTGATCGCTTTGCGGGACGCCGAGGCGGCCCAGGAGGTGGCCGCCGCGCGGGCGGCCGCCGCAGACGAGGCGCAGCGCGCTGCCGAGGCGATCGCCGCGACGACCAAGGCCGCGGCCGACGCCGTGGTGACCCAGCGGCGGGACGCGGTCGCCGCCCGTACCGTCGCGTTGCTGCGCACCCAGGCCGCCGCTGCTGCCGCCGCCGCGCAGGAGCAGCGGCGGGCCGAACTGCTGGCGCAGGCCGAACGCATCGCCCGGGAACGCGCCGACGCGCCGGACGCCGCCATCGACGGCGCGTTCCTCCCCCGCCCGTTCGCGGCCTGCGTAGGCCGGGACACCAATGGCTACGCCAACGGCATGATCCCTCCCGAGGCGCTCTGTCCGCTCTGGGGCACCCGTGGTCAGATGCTGCGGGCCGATGCCGCAGCGGCCTTCGACGAGATGAGCAAGGCGTACGCCCAGGTCTACGGCGCACCAATCTGCGTCACCGACTCCTACCGCAACTTCGACGAACAGCTGGCGGTGGCCGCGGCGAAGCCGGATCTCGCGGCCCGTCCCGGCAGCAGCAACCACGGCTGGGGGGTGGCCACCGACCTGTGCGACGGGATCCAGGACTACGGCAACGACGCCCACCGCTGGATGAGGGACAACTCCATGCTGTACGGGTGGTTCCTGCCTGCGTGGGCGCAGCAGAACGGCGCGAAGCCCGAACCGTGGCACTGGGAGTTCGC
>JBBSUR010000342.1:0-1621 GCA_038234255.1 Mycobacteriales bacterium
CCGCGCTGCTGTCGCTGGGCGAGCGTGCGGCGCAGGGCCTCGGCCGCGGCGAGCTCTCCCAGGTCTACATCGAAGGCGACGCCGGCACCGTGTTCCTCGTCTCCGCCGACGACGAGGCCGTGCTGGTCGCGGTCGCCGAGAGGGGCGCGAAAGTCGGCATGATGCTGTACGAGGTGCGCCGGGCTGCCGCTGTCGTCGCCGAGATCCTGCGGGCCGACGACGAGCCGGTCCGGGAGGTGCCGGCGCAGCAACAGCCGGCCGCCCCCCTGGCCGCCGTTCCGACCGTATCGGCTGTCCCGCCGCCCCTGGTGACGACGCCGGACAGCACCTGGACGCCCAGCTACCTGCCGATCAACAACACGGTGGTTCCCGGCAACGGCGCCCCGCCGTCGACCTGGTCATGAGCCTCGAAGGCACGCTCGACACGTTCAGCCTCCCGGACATCTTCCAACTCCTGAGCCAGACCAAGAAGAGCGGGACGCTGCACCTGCGTCGCGAGGGCGCGCACGGCGCCGTGCACCTGCGCACCGGAGCCGTCACGGGTGGCCGGGCCGACGTGACGTGCCAGGAGCTCGGGCGCCGACTGCTCGGCGCCGGTCTGGTCGACGACGAGGTCCTGGCCGCCGCAGCGGACGAACTCGCGACCGATCCGAGCCTGAGCTTGGCGCAGCTGCTGGCCGAACGGGGCGAGCTCGACGTCGAGACGGTGCGCGACCTCGCCGCCGAGCAGGCGCAGGATGCGGTGTTCAGCCTGCTGCGCTGGCCGGACGGCGAGTTCGCCTTCGTGACCGGAGAGCCCGATCCTGATGACCTCGGCGCCGAGCTTTCAGTCGACTCCCTGGTTGCCGAAGGGCAACGGCGGATCACCGCCTGGTCGGAGCTGATCGAGTCGGTGCCGGCACCCGACGTCGTCGTCGTGGTCAACCCCGCGCCCGGATCCGACCCGGCGGCCAGCCGGGCAGAGTGGGCGCTGCTCGCGCTCGTCGACGGGCGGCGTACGGTCGCCGAGCTCGTAGCGCTGTCCGGCCGTGGCGAGTTCGCGGTGGTGACGGCGCTCGCCGGGCTGGTCAGCCGCGGGCTGCTCGGGGTCCACCAGGCCGCGGCCGAGGAACGGCTGGTGCGCCGGCAGAACCTGCTGGCCGCACTCGAAGGGCGCTCGCCCGAGTCCTCGGTGGTTCCAGCCGGCACTGCCTGCCCGGTCGGGCCCGCGGACCCGGCCGCTGTGCCCCCGGCCGCTGTGCTGCCGGCACCCGCCTCGCTACCGCATCAGGTGCCGGCGGCGAGCGCGCCCGTACTTCCCGCTCGGCCTGAGCCGTTCACCCCACCTCGCCGGCCCGACCACGCCGAGGTGCCGGCGTACGCCCGCGCCCTCGCCGGGCAGTCGTCGGCTGCCCAGCGCGGCACCGGAGGCGGCGCCGTCCATGGCTCCGTGCACGGGGCGACGGCCCTGGCTCCCGAGAGCGCCGTCGACCCTTCGGCAGCGCCAATCATCGAGCGCGACCCGAGTGTCAACAAGAGCTTGCTGCTGCGGCTCATCGCCGGCGTGCGGGGCTTGTAGTGGCCACCCGCAACGCCAACCGGCGCAAGCACGGCGGCACTGCCGTCAAGATCGTGGTGACCG
>JBBSUR010000343.1:0-1602 GCA_038234255.1 Mycobacteriales bacterium
CTGCCGCCGCGGCCAGGAACGCCAGACCGACGAGCAGCGGGTTGAAGTAGTAGTCCAGGAAGCCGATCGGCTGGACGAGCAGGGCGATGGCGACGGCACCGGCGAGCAGGATCAGCCCGCGCCGACGCATATCACCGCCGGACATGCTGTCGCTGCGGTGGGAGAGTGTTCCCGGGCGATCGGTGGAGGTGGCGGTCATGCGGTGCTCCTGACGTTGACGGAACTGCGTTGTGGTCCGCGCACCGCTTCGCAGGTGCGGGTCAACTTCAACGTTTCCCTTCCCCCCGGCGAGTTCGACCACACGTGATCGGGTGTGTCAGTTTTGTGACGGAGCGTGAGAAGGTGCCGGCAGACCGCCTGGACAACCGGTTCGGCAGGGCCAGCAAGCGCCCGACACGGCCAGCCGACACGTCGTCGTCACCGCGGCTTGTGCGCCCGCAGTCGAAGCACGATCCCGAGCTTCGAGCGCTCGACGAGCTCCGGGCGTAGTCCGGCCTCGGTCACGCGCCTGTCCGGTTCGCGCAGCAGATGATCGCCTTCGAGCCGGAGCAGCAACGGCTCGAGCAGACGCTGCACCGAGCGAACCAGGAAGGACGGACTGCGCACGTGCTCGAGCAGGACCAGGGTGCCGCCGGGGCGCAGCACCCGGGCCATCTCGGCCACCGCTGCCGCGTCGTCGGGGATGCTGCACAGGGCCAGCGTCGCCACGACGGTGTCGAAGCTGTCGTCGGGTAGGTCGAGCTGCTGCGCATCACCCACCCGCAGCTCGACCGACGCGGCGGCCCCGTCCGCCCGGCGGCGAGCGATCTCGACCATGGCGCCACTCAGGTCGATCCCGGTGACCCGGACGCCGGCCGGGTAGTGCGGCAGGTTGCGCCCGGTGCCGACCGCGACCTCCAGGACATCGCCGCGAGCCTGCCCGGTCGCCCACTGCCGGCCGTCAGCGAACAGCAGCCGCTCCGGGACCTGGATCAGCCGGTCGTAGCGGGCCGCCGCGCCGTTGTAGTGGGCGCGGACGAAGGCGGTGGCGTCGGCGCGCCTCACGCGGTGGTGCCACGCTGCGCGATGGCCGCGACGGGGGGCTGCTGCTTGCCGCCGCGCATCATGAACCACATCTTCGTCCGGCGGCGGCCTCTGGCGAACGGGTTTCGATGGTCACGGCAGGATGATACTCCTGGGTAGTAGCGTACAAGTCCTGCGAAGGCGTACGCCTTCCGGCCCACAGGAGGCGTCATGGCAGCGCAGGCCGAGCCGTCGGCGGGAACAGCCGAGCCGGTGACGGGATGCGCCAGCGGCAGCCGACCGATGATGAGCGACGAGGTCCGGGCCGAGGTGCTGCTGCGGCTGCGCAAGATCGGCGGCCAGGTGCAGGGCATCTCCCGGATGGTCGAGGACGACCGGTACTGCGTCGACGTGCTCCAGCAGCTGTCCGCGGTCGGCTCGGCGGTCGAGTCGGTCAGCAAGGTCGTCGTCCGCAATTACCTCGAGCGGTGCGTCACCGACGCCATCAACGGCGGTGACCCGCTCATCTACGACGAGCTCATGCGGGTGGTGTTCAAACACCGATGACCGCCCACGACAGCGCCCGGTCCGCCGCCGCCA
>JBBSUR010000344.1:0-1576 GCA_038234255.1 Mycobacteriales bacterium
CGCCTTCGGGACTCCAGGAGGCTGGCCGCTGGTCGATCTGTCCGACCGCGACGCGCTGTGGGCCGCGCTCGACGCTGACGGGCCACGTTGATCCTCCCCGACGTCAACGCCCTGGTGTCCGCGTTCCGGCGCGAGGCCGACGACCACGACCGGTACGCCGCCTGGCTGGCCCGGACGCCTTTCTGGCCGCGCTGGCGCTCACCCACGGCTGTCAGCTCGCGACCGCCGACCGCGGCTTTGCCCGCTTCCCCGGCCTGTCCCTGGTCGACCCGGCCGGTCTGTGATCGGTATGGGTATTGGGCCTAGGCCGACGTTTGCGTAAGGTCGAGTCGTGCCCCGCCAGTTGTTCGTCTTCGACCCGCCCGAGCGCTTCGTGGCCGGCACGGTCGGCCAGCCCGGCGACCGGACGTTCTACCTCCAGGCCTCCGGCGCCGGCCGTACGGTGTCTGTCGCCCTCGAGAAGGTGCAGGTCTCCCTGCTCGCCGAGAAGCTCACCGAGCTGCTCGAGGAGGTGCAGCGCCGCGGCGCGGGCACCGTGCCGCCCGTCGCGCCGGCCGCACTAGAGGACACCGCGCCGCTGGACGCGCCGGTCGAGGAGGAGTTCCGGGTCGGCACCATGGGACTGGCGTGGGACGGCGAGGCGGCCAAGGTGGTCGTCGAGGCGCTGGCCCCGCCCGAGCCCGGCACCGAGAGCGAGATCGAACCGCTGTCGGAGTCCGAGGAGGGGCCCGATGCGCTGCGCGTCCTGCTGACCGCCGAGATGGCGCGGGCTTTCATCCAGCGGGCGCAGCGGGTGGTGGCCGCCGGCCGCCCGCCCTGTCCGCTGTGCGCGCTGCCGCTCGATCCCGAAGGGCACATCTGCCCCCGCCAGAACGGCCACCGCCGCTGAGCGGGGTCGGCGAGGCTGCGCAGCCGGAGCGGCTGCTGGACACTGAGCCGGTGCCCGCGACGCTCGAGCTCGACGAGGTCCTGCGCCTGCTTCGGGACGGCACCCTGTCGGTGGAGGGCCGGCTGGTGAACGCCAGCAACGCCACGCTCTACTGCGTGGCCGAACTCGACGGGGTGAGTGCGGCCGTCGTCTACAAGCCGGTACGCGGCGAGCGTCCGCTGTGGGACTTCCCCGACGGCACGCTGGCCGGCCGCGAAGTCGCTGCCTACCTCGTCTCGCAGGCGATCGGCTGGGATGTCGTGCCGCCGACGGTGCACCGGGAGGGGCCGTTCGGACCCGGGATGTGCCAGCTGTGGGTCGACATCGACGAGGCGGTGGACCTCGGCGCGCTGGCCCGCAGCGACCATCCCGACCTGCGGCGGATGGCCGTCCTCGACGCCGTGATCAACAACTCCGACCGTAAAGGCGGACACCTGCTGCCCCGCCCGGACGGCCGGGTGCAGGGTGTCGACCACGGGATCTGCTTCTCGAGCGAGAACAAGCTGCGCACCGTGCTGTGGCAATGGCGCGGCGACCGGCTGACCGACGAGGCGATGACCTCCCTCGATGTGCTGCGGGCCGAGCTCGCCGGCCGGCTCGGCGACGTCCTGTGCACGATGCTCACCGACAGCGAGGTTCTGGCGACGC
>JBBSUR010000345.1:0-1569 GCA_038234255.1 Mycobacteriales bacterium
GAGACGTCGCGAGCCGTTCCCCACGCTGAGGCGAGCACCTCCACGAGTCCGATCCCTCGACCGGTGCCGGCGTCCAGTCCGGAGCGCCGCCGGGCCGGGCCGGCTGCCGAGCAGTCGTACACACTCACCCGGATCACCTCGTCCCGCTGTTCGACCTCCAGCAAGAAGCCGGTCCGGGCGTGCAGGACGGCGTTGGTGGCGAGCTCGCTCACGAGCAGCATGGCGACGTCGTCGAGGTGTGGCAACCGCCAGCCGTGCAGCGTGTCGCGGAGCAGGTGACGGGTGAGCTGAGGGCTACGCGGCTCTGCGGCGAACTCGGCGCGCAAGCGCCTGATGCTCTCCCCGCCCACGTGGCGAACCCGCTTCCTCGGACCCGTCGGAAGGAGGCCCATGCAGTGCTCTGCCCACTAGGTGGACTGATCACCCGCTGAACGGCCGCTCGCCTTCCCCCGTTCTGGACGACTTATTCTGCCGGCTCCAACCGCAGGCTGACGCTGTTCATGCAGTAGCGGTCGCCGGTCGGCGTCTGCGGGGAGTCGTGGAACAGGTGGCCCAGGTGCGACCCGCAGCGGGCGCAGAGCGCTTCGGTGCGGACCATGCCGAGGCCGTAGTCCTTCTTCAACTCGACGGCGTCGCCGCTGGTGGGGGCGTAGAAGCTGGGCCAGCCGCAGTGCGAGTCGAACTTGGTGTCGCTGCGGAACAACTCGTTGCCGCAGGCCCGGCAGGAGTAGACGCCGACGGTTTTGGTGCCGTTGTACTCACCGGTGCCGGCTCGTTCGGTCCCGGCCTTGCGCAGCACCGCGTACTCCTCGGGCGTCAGTTCGGCACGCCACTGCTCGTCGGTCTTGTGTACGGGGTAACTCGCCTTTTTGCTCATGTGACCTACAGCGCGGGATGCGGTCCAGCGATTCCATGTCTTCGCCGTAGCAGCGAACTGCTACGGTGGTTCGGTGGCGACGACGATCCCGCAGCGGGTGCTCCGCAACGACGTCAGTTCGGTGCTGCGGCGGGTCGCCGCCGGTGAGGAGTTCATCGTCACTGTCTCGGGCCGGCCGGTGGCCGAGCTGCGGCCGCTGGGAGCCGAACGACGAGGGTCGGTCGCGGCATTCACGGCTGCCCTGGAGCAGCGGCCGCCGCTGACGCAGGAGGAGTTGGCCTGCCTCGCCGCGGTGGATGCCGAGATCCGCGAGCTGCGGCACGATGACCGGCCTGACGCCTGGGACCGCTGGGGATGACGGGCCTGCTCGACACCAGCGTGCTGGTGGGTCTGGAGCAGGGTCGTCTTTCGCCGGCCCTGCTGCCGGCAGAGGCATCGATCTGCGTCGTGACCGTCGAAGAGCTCTGGCTGGGCGTCCTGCGCGCCGATGCTGCTGTTGCTCCCCGACGCCGGGAGACGTATCGCCGCGCGGTCGAAGGCTTCGTCGCGCTCCAGATCGATGTTGCGGCGGCCCGGATGTCGGCCCTGCTCCGCGCGGAAGGCCGGACGCGCGGTCGGCGCTACGCGTTGGCGGACAGCCTGATCGGCGCCACGGCGCGGGTCCACGGGTTGGCGCTCTACACCCAGGACGA
>JBBSUR010000346.1:0-1564 GCA_038234255.1 Mycobacteriales bacterium
GCTGCTCGACCAGGTCGCCGCGCTGACGTGGGTGCGCGACAACATCGCGGCCTTCGGCGGTGACCCGGACCGCGTGACGATCGCGGGGGAGTCCGCCGGGGCGATGAGCGTGAGCTCGCTGCTGAGCATGCCGAGGGCGCAGGGGCTGTTCGCCCGGGCGATCGCGCAGAGCGGCGCCGGGCACCATGCGCTGTCTCCCGCCACCGCAGGTCGGGTCGCGGCCGCGCTCGCCGAGCGGCTGGGGGTGCCGCTGACCCGCGAGGCCCTCGCGGCCGTCGACCCGCAGGAGCTGGTGGCCGCCCAGCGGGCGCTGTCGCAGGACATCTCGACCACGCCCAACCCGGCGCTGTGGGGCGAGCTCACGCTCAACCTCATGGCCTGGGAGCCCGTCGTCGACGGCGATGTCCTGCCGGCGCTGCCGGTGCGCGGGGTCGAGGCCGGCGCCAGCGCCGACGTCGACCTGCTGATCGGCGCCAACAGCGACGAGTACGCGCTGTTCCTGGTGCCCAACGGCATCGTGGACCTCATCGACGACGCGACGCTCGGGATGCTGCTGGCCGGCTACGGGCTGCCGGCCGAGGCGCTGGAGACCTATCGCCGCGACCTGCCGTCGGCGACGGCCGGTGAGCTGCTCATGGCGGTCGCCACGGACTGGTTCTTCCGGCTGCCGGCGCTGCGCCTGGCCGAGGCCCGCACGGGCGCCCCGGGAAGCACGCACGTCTACGAGTTCGCCTGGCCGAGCCCGCAGTTCGGCGGACGCCTCGGTGCCTGCCACGCCTTGGAGATCGGCTTCGTCTTCGACACGCTGGCCGCCGAGGGCAGTGAGCCGATGGCGGGGGAGGTCCCGCCGCAGGAGCTGGCCGACACGATGCACCGGGCCTGGGTGGACTTTGTGACGACCGGCGACCCCGGCTGGCCGTCGTACGACGTGACGACCCGACCGACGCAGGTCTTCGGCACGCTCACGTCGGTGGTGCCCGACCCCCGCGGCGCGCAGCGCGCGGTCTGGGACGGCATCCGCGTCTGACGGGGCGTCAGCCTTCGCGGAGCGCGCGGGTGATCGCCGCCTCGGCGTGAAGCCGCGTCGTCGGCAGCAGCGGGACGGTCGCGTCGGCCTTGCCGACGAGCAGCTCGATCTCGGTGCAGCCGAGGAGGACGCCCTGGGCACCGTCTTCCACGAGCCGGGCGTGGACGTGCCGGTACTGCTCCCGCGACTCCTCGCGCACGACGCCCTGGCAGACCTCGTCGTAGATGACCCGGTGCACCAGCCGCCGGTCGGCCTCGACCGGGACCAGCACCTCGAGACCGTGCCGGGCGAGCCGCCCGGTGTAGAAGTCCTGCTCCATCGTGAAGGCGGTGCGCGTCCTCTCGTCGTGCGCTCGTCTGTCAGAACAGTCCTACAGGGCCCGCGTACGAGCCAGTCGTACAGGGGGTCAGAGCCCGATGCGGTCCGCGAGCCGGGCGCGCTGCGCCGCCGGACCGCCGAGCAGGCCGGAGTCGGCCCAGGCGCGGCGGAAGTAGAGGTGTGCGTCCTGCTCCCAGGTGAAGCCGATGCCGCCCAGGA
>JBBSUR010000347.1:0-1564 GCA_038234255.1 Mycobacteriales bacterium
AAGCCGTGCTCGTCGCGCAGCCACACCGCCCGGGTCTCCAGAGCGCCGGGGGTCGCGCAGGACGTCGACGAGTACGTCCGCGTCCAGCGTCGGGCGCGGAAGCGGGCGCCGTGCTCGGCAGCCAGCAGCGCCATCAGCTGGCCGCCGATGAGCACCCAGGACAGTCGCTGCTGCGGCAGGCGGAACAGGACCTCCCAGGCTTGGTAGTGCGCGGGTGGCAGGTCGTCGAACAGGATCACCCGGCTGCCGCCCGGGCGGCGGCGCCCGGCTGGACGTTCTGCCGGCCGAGCTCACACAGACGTGCGGCGCTCTGCTCGAGCCACTCGCTGGCCGCGTGCCGAAGGCGGCTGTCATCGGCGTCGAGCATGTCGAACACTGCGGCGGCGAGCGGGACCGCGGCGCCGCCATGCGGCGCGAAGTGGCCGGCGGCGGCAGGGACGGCGCGCAGCTCGACCGGGCCGTGCGGGTCGTCCTCCAGGGCGTAGTGCTCACGTAGCGCTGGGACATCGTGCTCGGCGGCGTACACGACGACATCGTCGCCAGCACTGATGTTCAGGCCGCTGCGGCCGGCGGCGCGCGTTCGCCCGACGGACACGCGCTCGTCGCCGAGCAACTCGGCGATCATCGCCGGATGGGCCCAGCAGCGTTGCGGGCGCGCGCGGGCGCGCAGGAGCATCCGCCAGCGGTCGGGGGCAGGCGAGCTGCGCAGCAGTGCGTTGAGCCGGTGACGCAGGTTGCGGTCGGCGTGCGCGGCCACGTCGACACTGCCGTCCGCGCTCAGCGCGGCCAGCGCCGCCCAGGCGAGCTGCGGGCCAAGAGGCCGGCCGGCGGCCGGGCGATGCGCGGCTCGGCGCCGGACGTCGGCCTGGTCGACGATTATCTGGGCGCCGACCTTGCGACCGGTGAGCGCGCCGTCGGCCAGGCGCTGGCGGACGCGTGACTGGGACACGCCGAGCTCAGCGGCCGCCTCGGCGACCGCCAGCCACCCGTCCACCGCCACCCGTCGCCTTTCCCTTGCCGATCGGCAACCATTGCGCGACGACCAGACTGCTATGTCCAGCAGTGGTTGCTGAACGAGAAGTAGTCCTGAACAGTGAGGCGAGCCGGGCGCGGTCGCGATCTTCGGCATCTGCCTACCGCCCGCTCCTGGTCCAGCCGGCCCGACCGCCGATCCCGCCGGTCGGCTGGCGCTCGAGCTCTCCGCCGTACTGGACACGCGCCCTGGCGGTGGCGGCCGCCTGCGCGAACGCGGCCGGACGGTCGGCGTTTGCCGGTCGCGTCGCCGGCGGGCTGAGCCCCGGCGTCCCTGGTCTGGCCGTCCAGCTCCTGCGGCGGGCGCCGCGCCCGTCAGCTCTCGAGCAGAACGCTCAGGGCGGCGACGTAGGCCGCGAGGTCCTCGATCCGGTCGAGGGAGCCGACGACGAGGCGGTCGTCCACGTCGGCGTAGCCGTGCACGAGCACGTTGCGAAAGCGCACCGACTGGGCCAGGTCGCTCGCCAGGTCAGCAGGCAGTTCGCCGTGCCGGCCGAGCAGCAGCACGGCCCCGGCGTTGGTGTCGGGCGGG
>JBBSUR010000348.1:0-1533 GCA_038234255.1 Mycobacteriales bacterium
CAGGTCCCGGCGGGTGCTCTGCAGGTCCTCCAACTGGGTGGTCAGGAACGCCGACCGCTCCTGGAGCGCGGCGTACTCCTCCAGCGCCAGCGGGTTGATCCGGCCGAGTAGCGCCAGTGCCCGTTCGGCCGCCGCCGCCCGCTTCTCCTGCACCCCGCGGTCGTACGGGGCGGGCTCGGCAGCGAAGTCGACCTCACCGCTGTCACGGGTCACCGGGACAGCCACCTGCGGGCCGTACTCCCCGAGCAACTGCTCGACCGGCACGCCCCATTCGGCGACGACCCGGTCCTGCAGGCCCTCGATCCGCAGCCGTTGCTCGGCGCGGGCCACCTCGTCGCGGTGCACGACGTCGGTGAGCCGGTCGAGTTCGGCGGACAGCTCCCGGATGCGGCCCCGGACCGCGAGCAGCTCGCTGTCGGTGTTCGCGCGGGCGGCTGCGGCGGCCTCCCGCTCGGCGGCGGCCCGGGCCAGCGACCCGGCGATCCGGACGAGCGCCTCCTGCGCACCACCGACCACCGCGGCGGACACGGCCGCACCGCGGGAGCGCTGGGTCAGCAGCGACGCCAGCCGTTCGCGCGCGACCCGCTCGGCGCGGGCGCTGTGCTGCAGGGATTCGGCCCGGCCGGACAGGGCGCGGGCACGTTCCTCCCCGGTACGTACCGCCAGTCGGGCCTCCACCTCGGCGGCGCGCGCGGCGGTCGCCGAGACCGCGAGCCGGTCGCGCAGCCCGGTCGACGGTTCCGCGTCGACGGCCGGAGCGCCGGCTGCCTCCGCAGCGGCGAGGCGCTGGTCGAGCTCGGCCAGCCCGGACAGGTCGGCCTCGTGGGCCTGCTCGGCGCGTACCCGGGACTCCTCCAGCCGGCCGGCCTCCGCCTCGGCGGCGCGGGCGGCCGACGCCAGCAGACCCAGCCGCTCGGCGAACGCCGCCATCGTGGCGTCGGACCGGTGCAGGTCGGCCAGCGCGGCGTCGACGACGGCGGCGGCGCGCTCGACCTCGCCGCGGGTGGCCTGCACGTCGAAGCGCAGCCGTTCTTGTCGGCGTTGCGCCTCGTCGTGCGCCGCGCTGGCTTCGTCGACCGCGGCCTGCACCTCCAGCAACGACGGTGCGGACGCCGATCCGCCGGCCGCCCAGTCCGCGCCGAGCAGGTCACCGTCGGCGGTCACCGCCCGGACCTGCGGCAGCGCCGCGACGAGCCCAGCCGCGTCGTCGAGAGTGGCCACCACGGCGACCCGGCGCAGGGTGCGCACCAGTGCCGGCCGCAGCGACGCCGGCGCGTCCACCAGGTCGATCGCCCAGTGCGCTCCGGCCGGCAGCGCCGGCCACTGCTCTTGTTCGCCGGCCGGCCCGTTGCCGACCAGCAACCCGGCCCGGCCGGCGTCGCCGCTGCGCAGGTAGGACAGCGCCCGCGCCGCCTCGCCGGCTGAGCTGACAGCGATGGCATCCGCGACGGCCCCGAGCGCCGCCGCCACGGCCACCTCCGAGCCGGTCTGCACCTGCACCAGCGCGGCCACGGTGCCGAGCACACCAGGCAA
>JBBSUR010000349.1:0-1526 GCA_038234255.1 Mycobacteriales bacterium
AGCAGGTCGAGCACCAGGAAGCCGGCGTTGTGCCGATGACCGGCGTAGGACGGGCCGGGGTTGCCCAGCCCGAGCACGAGCCAGACGGGCTCGGTCATGGCATCCGCGTGGACGACTCGGCTGGGCTCGGCGGCGACCTATCCGGCCGGCGTCTCGGAGGTGGGTGCCTTGGTCCCGGCAGCCTGGTCGCCCTCGCCGGCCTGGTCTCCCTCGCCGGCCTCGTCGCCCTCGCTCCCGCCGGCCTCGGCGGCCTCAGCCGCCGCCTCCGCCTCGATCGCCTCGGCGCCGGCCTGACCCGAGCCAAGTTCGGCTTCGGCCTCGGCGAGTTCGGCCTCGAGCTGCTCCTCGGACACGACACCGTGAATGGCGACAATCACGTGGTCGGGATCCTGCGACAGCGTGGTACCGGAGGGCAGGGGCACGTCGCGGGCCAAAAGGCTGGATCCGGCGCGCTTGCCGGCGATGCTCAGCTCGAGGTGGTCGGGCAGGGCGGTTGCGTCGGCCGAGACGGTCAGCGTCATCGTCTGCTGGTCGACCAGCGTCTCCGGCGCCGCCTCGCCGACGAGCTGGATCGGGACCTCGACGGTGACCTTCTCGCCCTTGCGCACCGCGACGAGGTCGACGTGCTCGAGGTGGCCGCGGATCGGGTCGCGGACGACGACCTTGGGCAGCACCAGCTGGTCGCCGTCGGCGGTCTGCAGGGTGAGCAGCGCGTTGGCGTCGTGCTTGAGCGCCAGCATCAACTCGTGGCCGGGCAGGCTGAAGTGCCGGGGCTGCTCGCCGTGCCCGTAGAGAACGGCAGGAACCTTGTTGGCCCGGCGAATACGACGCGACGGACCCTTGCCGAACTCGGTGCGGGGCTCGGCCGCGATGCGGACCTCGGACACGGCAGGACTCCTGAGAACAGTGGCGGGAACAGAGCGAGGCGAAGGCACCGGCAAGCGAGTGCGCGCTGAAGGAGTCTAGCCGCGTCCCGGCTCGGCGGTCGTCGCGATCTCGCCGGTCGGATCCTCCACGGTGCGCAGGCGAGCCCGGTAGGCCGCCACGTGCAACCGGTTGCCGCAGTTGCCGGTGTCGCAGTAGCGGCGGGACCGGTTGCGGGACAGGTCGACGAAGACCGCCCCGCAGCCGGGAGCCTCGCAGTCCCGCAACCGGGCCGAGCCGTCGTCGCGCAGCACCTCGGCCAACCCCATGCCCGCGTCGGCGGCGAGCCGGCTGCCGACGCGGGCGGACGGCGCCGTCCAGTGCAGGTGCCACTTGTAGCCGTCGTGGTCGGTCAGCTGCGGGAGCGCGCCGGCCTCGGCCACCAGGCCGTTCACCACCGCGGCGGCGGTGCGCATGTCGCGAGCCGTCCACACCGCTCGCAGCCGGAGCCGCAGCGCATGCACCTCTGCCAGATCGTCGGCGCAGAGCGCCCGTGAACCGCTCACGTCGTGATCGTCGAGGAAACCCCTCAGGGCCGCCAGGTCCGGCAGCAGCTCAGCACCGTTGACCCGGCTGTTGACCAGGTCGACCGCCAGCGACAG
>JBBSUR010000350.1:0-1519 GCA_038234255.1 Mycobacteriales bacterium
CGTCCTGAGCTGGTCGATGCCGGCGGCGGCGTCGGTGAAGGTCGCGGGATACCCGCCGCCGTCCTCGAGCCGGCGGTACTCGAGGTTCCAGACCGCCCAGCCGGCCCGCTGCAGCACCTTGCCCATCGGCACCATCAGGTCGAGGTCGTACTGGGCGAGCCAGAAGCCTCCGTGCAGCAGCACGATCGTGCCCTTCGGGTTTCCGCTGGGCAGGTACAGGTCCCCGAACTGGTCGTGAAGCCTGCCGTAGCGGTGCCGGGTGGTCCCGGACGGAGGCCGCCGGGAGTGACGGCTGCAGGCCGTGACGGCTGTCGCCGCGAGCGAGCCGCCGGTCAGGGCGAGCAGGCCGCGGCGGCGGATCGGCTGTGGAAGCACGGCTACAGGATGGCCGATGGCCGGTCAGCGGCGTTCTCCAAGGTGATGGCGGAGCCAGGCGAAGTCGGCGAGGTGCTCCGGCGCGCCACCCGGGGTCTCGCAGATGACGGCCGCACCGGCCTGGCGGACGACGTCGGCGAGCTCGTCAGGCGGCAGCCGGCCGGCGCCGAAGCTGGCGTGTCGGTCGGCGCCGGAGTCGAAGGCGTCGCGGCTGTCGTTCGCGTGCACCAGGTCGATCCGTCCGGTGATGCCGCGGATGCTGTCCACGGCCGTGGCCAGGTCGATGCCGCCGGCCCAGGCATGGCAGGTGTCCAGGCAGAAGCCGACCTGCTCGGAGCCCTCGGCCTTCGACACGGCGTCCCAGACCCCGGCGATCCGGTCCAGCCGGCGGGCCATCGCGTGGTCGCCGCCGGCGGTGTTCTCGATCAGTAGCGGGATCTTGAGGTCGGTGGCCTCGATCGCCTTGCGCCAGTTGTCGAAACCCTTCGCCAGCAACTCGGCGTCGTCGCCCGCCTTGTCCACGTGGCCGCCGTGCACGACCATCGCCTTGGCACCGAGCCCGGCGGCGGCGTCGAGGTGCTGCTGGAGCAGCTTGCGGCTCGGGATCCGGATCCGGTTGTTGGTGCTGGCCACGTTGATGATGTACGGCGCATGGACGTACAGGTCGACCCCCGCCCGGGTGGCCGCGTCGCGCAGGGCGTCCGGGCCGTCGGCGTACCGGATCTCGGGGCCGTGGTAGCTCTGCGGGTCGCCGAGGAAGAACTGCACCACAGTGGTGTCGCGGGCCCGTGCCTCCGCGACCGGGTCGGACTGGTCAACATGTGCGCCGATGCTGATGCCCATGACCGGCAGCCTACGAGCGGGATCCGACACCCGCGGGCCTGTGGACGACGATTTCGCGGTAAGCCGCCCGCGTTGGTAACGTTGCGCCTCGCTCCCGGACAACTGGGAGCTCCTCCTGTCGCGGAACGTCCGTGACCGCCTGAGTCCGAAGGAGGTGGGCCCGTTTTGCGTGCCTACGAACTGATGCTGATCCTCGACCCGGATCTCGAAGAGCGCACGGTGCAGCCCTCGCTCGACACCTACCTCAACGTCGTCCGCAGTGACGGCGGCACGGTGGAGAACATCGACATCTGGGGTCGTC
>JBBSUR010000351.1:0-1516 GCA_038234255.1 Mycobacteriales bacterium
ACCCGAAGGTCAAGGCTCTCGCCGAGCGGATCTCGGCGGCACAGGGCCCCGAGATCAAGCTCATGAAGGAGATGGCCCAGACGTGGAACGTTGAGTTGAGCGACAGTATGTCGATGTCGGCGGACGGCGGCGCGCATGCCGACCACGGCGGTGGCGGCGCCAACACGATGATGGACATGGCAGGGCTCGAGTCGAAGTCCGGAGCCGCCTTCGACAAGGCATTCCTGGAGCAGATGATCCCGCACCACGAGAACGCCCTTCCCAGCTCACGCACCGAGATCGAACAGGGCGCGAACCCCGAGGCCAAGGCCTTGGCGCAGAACATCATCGACAGTCAGACTGCCGAGATCGCGGAGATGAAGCAGTTGCTGACCGAGCTGTAGGCCGGGGAGTCGAGGCATCCGCATGAGAACCGCGGCCCTGGCGGTGGCCGCGGTCATGGCGGCGGTGACCGCGTGCAGCGGCGGCACCGGCGCGGGCACCCGTGCCGGTCCGCCGACGTTGCGACCGGCCGTCCAGCCCGGCGAGTTGGTCGTGGACGGCCGGTCGCGGACCTATCGCGTGTACGAGCCGACCACGCTGGAGCGCGGCAGTCCCGTTCCGCTGGTGCTCGTCCTCGGTGGGGTCGGCAACGACTCCGAGGGCATGGTCAACGCGACGCAGTTCGACCGCGAGGCCGCCGTCGGCAACTTCGTGGTGGCCTACCCCGAGGGGGTGGACCTGACCTGGAACGCCGGGTTCTGCTGTGCGGGCGGCCAGACCAGCGGCGTCGACGACGTCGCGTTCCTGTCCCGCCTGATCGATGAGCTCCTCGCGGACTACGACGTCGATCCGGGTCGGGTGTTCGTCACCGGCATCTCGGCCGGCGCGATGATGGCCTACCGCTTCGCCTGCGAGCAGCCGGACCGCATCGCCGGGGTCGGCTCCGTCGCCGGTTCCATGATCCTCGAGCGCTGCCAGCCGGACCAGGGCGTGCCGGCCATCGAGATCCATGGGACGCAGGATCCGCTCGTTCCGTTTCTCGGCGGTGCGGTCCGCCCTGAGGATGTGGCCGACCTGCCGGCGCCGAGCGCACAGGCGGTCGCTGAGCGGTGGGCGGCGCTGAACCAGTGCCCCACCGGACCCGACTCGCAGGCGCAGGGACCGGTAACGACCCTTCGATGGTCGGCCTGCCCCGGCGGAGCGGTCGAGCTGGTCGTCGTCGAGGGCGGCGGGCACACCTGGTTCGCCCCCGGGTTCGGTCCGGCCAACGGGGCCGTCGACGCCACGAAGGTGCTGTGGAAGTTCTTCGAGCAGTCCGGCCGGAAGGGCTGACCCGCGGCGGCAGGCCTACGCTGACCGGCATGGGCAGCGAAGCGCCGTACGACGCCCGCCCCATGCGGGACCGGCCATGCGCGTAGGCGTCCCGCGCGAAGTCAAGGACTCCGAGTATCGCGTCGCCATCACCCCGGCCGGAGTCACCGAACTCCTCGCCCACGGCCACACCGTGGCTGTCGAGGTCGGCGCCGGCGCCGGC
>JBBSUR010000352.1:0-1508 GCA_038234255.1 Mycobacteriales bacterium
CGGAGGTGTAGCTCAGTGACGGGATCCAGGTGGCGAAGTGCAGGGCGAGCAGCAGGCCGGCCAGCGCGGCCAGCCGCCACTCGCGCCGGTCCAGCGAGCGCAGCTCCTGCCGGCACCGCAGCAGCGCGATCGGCAGCAGGAGGCCGGAGGCCATCGCATTGCGCCAGAAGGCGATGGCCAGTGCCGGCACGGCGGTCGCGGCAATGAGCGGGCCGGAGGTGCTGACAGCGACGAGCGCGACTGCCAACAGCGTGGCGTCGGTGCGGTGCGGCGGGCCGACGACGGGACGGTCGCTGCGCTGCGACTGCGGGACCGGCACCGAGCCAGCCTAAACAGGGCGATGTCGCGAGATGCCATGCTTTTCCGGTGACCACGCCCACCCTCGTCGCCGAAGCGACCCGTCGCTCCGGGGTCGTGTGGGTGTCGACCGAGGACGTCGCACCGGCGCTGCTGTGGCACCTGTGGCACGACGAGCGGATGTATGTGGTGGGCGGCGGCGCTGAGCAGCGGCTACCGGTGACCTACGGACGGGCGCTCGTGACGGTGCGGTCAGCGGCCAGTCAGTCCGGCCGGGTGGTGGAGTGGGCCGCCGACGTGGACGTGGTGCAGCCGGGAACGCCTGCCTGGCAGGAGGTCGCGCCGCTGCTGGCCGCGGGGCGGCTCAACGCGCCGGACGCGGCCGGCCTGCTGGACCGGTGGGCGCGGGCGAGCACGGTCCTGCGCTTCTGCCCGGTCGCCCGCCACCCCGTACAGCCCGCCACCCCGTACAGCCCGTACAGCCCGTACAGCCCGTACAGCCCGTACAGCCCGACGATCTACCGCACCTAGTGGCCAACTGCGGCGCGTCGGCCGCCAGATCCGGAAGATCAGCGACCGGTGGCCCCGAAGACGCTGCGCACGCCCGCCCGACCGACCCGATCAGGCCGGCTTGACCTCGTTCAGCTTGCCGGTCTTCACGTCGTAGATGAAGCCGCGCACCGAGTCCTTCAGCGGGATGGACGTCTCGGCCTGGATCCGGGCGATGTTCTGCCGCACGTCCGCCTCCAGGTCGCTGAAGGCCTCCGAGGCCCAACTCGGTCGCACCCCCGTGTCAGCGGCGATGTCGTCCCGGAACTGCTGGTCGGTGAAGGTCAGCATCCCGCAGTCGGTGTGGTGGATGAGGACGATCTCCTTGGTGCCGAGCAGCCGCTGGCTGATGGCCAGGGAGCGCAGCGCATCCTCCGTGGCGATGCCGCCGGCGTTGCGGATCACGTGCACGTCGCCCTCGGAAAGCCCGAGCAGGCCGTACGGATTCAGCCGGGCGTCCATGCAGGAGACCACGGCGACCTGCTTGCCGGGCGGCATGGGCAGGTCGGCCTTGTCGAAGTTGGCGGCGTACTGCTCGGCGTTGGCGAGCAGGTCATCGGTGACACTCATGGGTTCTCCTGGTGGGTAGGTGTGCAGGGCAGTAGGCAGCCGAAACGGCCAGCCGAGTCAGTGGAACGAGGGCGGCACCGGCCGCCCGAGAC